>CAZIVC010000022.1:0-1508 GCA_964542945.1 uncultured Gammaproteobacteria bacterium | reverse complement strand
TATGACCGCAACTTTCAAGGGCAATTCTTAGAGTCATTAGAGCCGGGCATGATAAGGCATCTTCTTCCGGGTGAGTCTATAACATCGTTTAATCCGCAACGACCTTCGGCTACGTTCGAGCCGTTTGTGGAGAAAATGCTCAGGGCGATTTCAGCGGCGTTGGGGTTGCCGTATGAGTTAGTCGCCAAGGATTTCTCAAAGACGAACTACTCAAGCGCACGTGCGGCGCTTCTTGAGGCACGCAGGTATTTCAAGGTGAGGCAGGAATGGCTCGCACGCAAACTCTGCCAACCGGTTTGGGAAATGGTTTTAGAGGAAGCGTATCTCAGAGGCGAGCTGGGGGCGATATCGTTTTACGAGAATAAGCAATATTGGGTCAACGCATCGTGGATCACGCCGGGCTGGGAATGGGTTGATCCGTTGAAAGAAGCCCAAGCGGCGGAAGTAGGTATCCGTAACGGGATTATCACTTACTCGGATTTATATTCGGCGCAGGGGAAAGACTGGGAGGAATGTTTTGAGCAAAGAAAAAGAGAACAAGAAAAAATCAAAGAACTCGGGCTTGAAATCAATAAAAAGCCGGATTCAGGTGATGGTAAGAGCGCAAATGCAGACAGCGCAGACGCTGGTCGTGGAGGTGAGGAATAGATGAAAAAAGATTTATTCAGAGCGGACGTCGTACGTTCCGGCAACGTCAAGATCGATAGAGATTCAGCGGTCATCAATGGCTTCGCTGTAGTCACGAAAGGCGTCACGAAGGACAGCCGAGGCGAGTTTGATGATATCTCGCTTAATTCGGTTGTTGAGCTTGGGAACAAGGTGAAAACGGGGGTCAAATCACGGTTTGGTCATCCCAACATGAGTAGCACCGCACTCGGCACTTTTTTGGGCAGGGTGCGGAATTTCAGGCGTGATGGAGACATCGTTAGAGCGGACTTGCACATCGATAAGACGGCTTTTGAGACGCCGGACGGAGATTTAGCCGGGTATGTGCTTAATCTCGCTGAAAGCGATCCGGAGATGTTCGGTGCGTCGATGGTGATTTATTGGGATGAGGAAAAACGAGAGGGCTTGGACGCTAATGGCAACGAACTACCGCCGTTCATTCGTGTCACCAATCTTTTCTCGGTTGATGTGGTAGACGATCCAGCGGCGAACAACGGGCTTTTTGGCATGCCGTTTTTCTCTGAAAGCGTGAGGCCGTCAGCGGAGATGACAGCCTTCTTGGATAAATTCCTTAACAATCCTGATGCGGTAGAGAAAACCATCGGGTTTTTGAATAGATATCGTTTGAATAAAGAAGTGCAATCCAAACCTAAAGAGGAGGTGTTAGCGATGCATGATTTAACGTTAGAGAAGTTGAAAGAGGAGAGAAAGGATATTTTTGATGCGGCTCATAAACAAGGCTTTGACGCTGGCGTTCAGGACGAACGTGGCAGGACGGTTGCGATCTTGAAAAAAGCGGAATCGTTTCAGGGTATGAGCGCTCTCGCATTGGAGTCGGTTGA
>CAZIVC010000021.1:0-1586 GCA_964542945.1 uncultured Gammaproteobacteria bacterium | reverse complement strand
TTTTCAAGCGCCAGGATAATACCAAAAGACCTTAAAAGAGACAAGAGACGAAAGATACGCTAAAGTATTCTCACTATGCGCCGGTTTTTTACCCTCATCTTCCTTTCCACTGCACTCCTCTCTTTCTTCGCCGTTCCGGCGGGTCGCGCCCGAGCAGAATCAACAACAAGCGCCGCCGCCGTTTCTACGACGAATGCAGACGCAGCAGAGAGCCCCGATGTCGTGCCTCTTGATACAGAAAAAGCTGGCTCCGATGATCGCCAGGGTGGAACCAAATCCCAAACCGACGGAACATACGAACACGCCATCGTCACGAACGTCGGCCTCGCCGAACAGCCTACGCCAACGGGAGGCGAACAAAAGCAACTCATCACCATCCAGTATCTCTCAGGGCCTCTTAAAGGAAAAACGCGCGTCCTCTCAACCGACATCGACTCCAACCCGTATAGCCTCCGTGTCGCGGTCGGCGATAAAGTGGTGATTTATCTTCAACCTGATCCCGCCGGAGGTGAAGCAATTGGCTTCCTCGAAAGCTTTGATCGAACCAACGCCATCATCTGGCTCATCGTCCTCTTTGTGGCCACCCTCGTCCTTCTCGCCGGGTGGCAAGGCATGAAAGTTGCATTCTCCATCTTTCTCTCCGTGGCCTTGATTGGTTGGATTCTCATTCCCGCCTTTCTCAAAGGAATCAATCCCGTTCCCGTCGCGCTCATCGTAACCGCGCTTCTCAGCACTATCTCCTCCGTTCTCGCAACAGGATGGTCTAGAAAATCGCTCGTAACTATCGTTGGGACAATAGGTGGCACGCTCGTCGCCTATTTCATCTCACACATTTTTAGCACATGGGCACATCTTGGAGGTTTAAGTAGTGAGGAAGATCGTCTCTTTTTTGAAAAAAATCCCCTGCTTAATCCGCAAGGACTACTTTTTGCCGGCATCATTATTGCCTCGATGGGTGTGGTAGAAGATGTAGCTGTTTCGATTGCATCAGGAGTGGTTGAAGTCTTCCAGGCCAATCCGCGGCTCACCTTCAAGCAACTGTTTCGCTCCGGTATGGTCGTCGGACGTGACCACATGAGTGCGCTCGCCAACACACTCATTTTTGCCTACGTCGGCGCATCCCTCTCCACCCTTCTCTTGTATAGCCAATACGGGGGCTCGTGGGTGAAGTTCCTTAACTTTGATAGCGTTGTGGATGAAGTCGTCCGCTCACTCTCTGGTACCATCGGCCTCGTCTTCACCGTTCCAATCACGGCGCTCCTCGCTACCTTCGTGTGCATCAACGCTCGTCACGAACGAACGGCCCGCCACGAACCCATGGATACGACGGGACATACTCACTCACGCTTCCCGCATACGCATTAATCCAATCCACAAGGAACGACGTCGCACGGACGTCGTCTTCATTATACGTCACCAATTCCCGTAGAAGCGTTTCATCGCCCGTTTCAACATACGATTCAAACACATCAACAGACTGTCCGCCGCTCTTGACCGAACCTCGCCAGGCAAATCCCAAAAACGCGGCAATATGTTTTAAACTGTAAAAATACAACGGAAAAATGACGCTCGATGCAAGGGCGTCC
>CAZIVC010000020.1:0-1760 GCA_964542945.1 uncultured Gammaproteobacteria bacterium | reverse complement strand
GCAAACCATCCGCGTGATAGTAGAAGACTGACTCTGCTCTCAAGCGGAGTTTTTTCTTTTGTTGACAAGCTGTTATTCTGAACGGATATGAAGGAGCAATTTGCGGCAGCCACGCCGGCAAATCAAGAAAAGGTTTTGCCTCGCGCACAAGAAGCGGTGGATGATCGGCAAGAGTTTCGCGAGAACGAAAAAACGGACATCGAGCGTCGCCTGCACGAAAAGCAGCATTACCTGAAACGGATTCAGGATGACCTCGAGTTATACGAACAGCCGCTTGATGTTCGCGGCGTTTCGGATGAAGAATCGCGCGCCAGTCGTGCGGCCTGGGTGAATGTGCTTGCGAAAAAGCGACAAGAAGCGGCGCGAGCTGAGGAAGAGATTCGGTCGCTTTCGGTGGCACATGAGCGCCTTTCTCGTCCAGAGCATAAAAGCGCAGCCGAGACTACTTCAGACTCGCCCGAACCTGTATTCACTCATGATGCGCTGGCAGCAAAACTGGCCGCTTTGAAGAAAGAGTTTGATGATGCGAACGAGAGGCGAAAAAACTCGCCCATTCAAGATAAGCGCATCGCGGCCGTTTTAGATGATTACCATATTGAGGCGCGCCCAGTGGCTTTACAGCCCAACGGTTTGTTTAAAGAAATGATCGTGTTGGATAAAAAAGCACATCAGGAAACGGAACCGCGCATTCGTGTCTATCGCGGCGTGCGAGAAGCAGGCAATTCGCTTGTTCGTCAGCACCCCTACGCGATGCGTGGGGAAGACGATCGCGGAACAGCGGGAGTAAAAATTGTAGAATCCGTTCGTGAAGCCGTTGATGCACTCGCACAGCATCCAACCTATGAGAATTTGTTGGCCTATATGGAACAAATGAGGCCTCATTGGAGCCCGAGCGTGCGAGCTCGGCACGAGGCGTCTCTTCGAGAGATAGAGAGGGGTTTATTAGAAGGAGAATCATTTCGTAAGTCGCTCATGTTCCAACAGATCAATCACCTCGGAGGAGCGGCGGGTATCGAAAGTGATTTTACACCATATGTTTCAGTCTCTCGTGATCCCCTGGAAGCAATGCGCTATGCGGGAGATCAGGGAGATCTCATTGTGATGGACGTGCCATTATCTCAACTTGAGTTTATTGGTGACGGAGTTGAGATGGGCTTTAAGGGAATGATTGATGACCGTTATATTTCTGCTCTTCTGCCAAGAAACGGAAAGACGTTAGACCAAGGGGCAAGTGATGAACTAACTCAGGTGCTTGAGCAATTAAATAATGAATTGCCTTATCGTGTAGCGGCGGAGTCAGTGGCGCGAGAAGTGATTAAAAAAAACCTGGAAGAACGTGATAAAGCAGACCGCGAACAGTCGTCCGCAGATCGAGAGCGTCTTCGACAAGAAATGGCTCGTCGCGTGCTTGAACGGTTCCCGTTTGCGGGGGTCACAATGTCGAGCTTGGAATCATCTGTACAAGATCGTGATGTTGACGTCTACACACGAGCGCTTCGACGTATTTTTGATCACTATGCTGAGCGTTATTTGGCGGCGGTAAAAGGAAAGAAACGTTTATTTGAAGAGGCGACGTACTCAGATCGAGTGACGGGTGAAAGTGGAAATTTTGATCGAAGTCGTGTCACGGAAGTCATGTTGAGTAAACTTGCTCACCAATCAGAACGGCGAGAAGAGAGGGCAGTATCATAAAATCCCGGCATGACCGGGATTTTATGCGTGCTTAGAAATGCACACGGATTTTTCGTCCAGAACCACCA
>CAZIVC010000019.1:0-2740 GCA_964542945.1 uncultured Gammaproteobacteria bacterium | reverse complement strand
ATGCCATGTTGGAAACCCCGGGTGTAGCGGAGCGGAACCCGGGGAGGAGGTCATTCTTACTCGGTTGGATAAAAATGACGAATCATCCGCGGCAAATCCTCCTTCGAAGTTTCTCCCTGTGCGAGACGATCGAGAATCTCTCGCGGCGTCAGCCAATAGGCTTCAACGAAGTCTTCTTTGTTAAAATTTGGCGCTTCGTCCATCTGAATCTCGTACGCTTTAATGAAGGTAATACGTCACCAATCTGTACCAAATCTGGTACGGTGAAGACGTGTATACCCGTTGCCCAACCTGTGGCTTTGGCCGCACCTGGAAGCTGGCAGATGGCCGCCTGAAGTGCCGGCGCTGTCGTCTGCTGTTTCGGCGTCCGCTCTCGGTTTGGAATAGGTATCGTTTGTTTGAGTCAGACAAGCAAAAGCTCCTTGAGTACTTTGTGCTTGGAGTGCCCGTGTTTCGAGCTCGCTTTCGGTTACCCTGCAGCCGAAGAACCGCGGAGCGGTTCTTTCGGGATGCTAGACGTGTACTCGCAGACGAGGAATCTCAAGTTCACGAGCTCTCAGGCAACCTAGAAATCGATGAATCCGCCTTTGGTGGCGCGAGAAAAGGCAAGCGCGGCTGGGGTGCGCTGGGCAAGGTGTTAGTCCTTGGGGTCTACAAGCGCAATGGACACGTGAAAGTGAGCATTGTTCCAGACCGCAAGTACCGGACGATTATTCCCTTGATTGAAGCGCAAACAAAACCCGGCAGCCTGTACTTCACCGACGACTACCAAGCATATGGAAAACTCGCCGTTCGAGGCACGCATGTGGTGGTGCAAAAAGAGAAAGGCCGACCCAAAGGACGTGACCACGTGAATGGCATTGAGGGGTTCTGGAGCTACGCCAAACATTGGCTCTACCAGTATCGTGGCGTGCACAAAAAGTTCTTCCCTTTATACCTCGGCGAAGTTTCTTTTCGTTTTAACCACCGAGACGAGGATCTTTTTCCCTTAGTTGAGCGACTCATGAAGCGTTCCCGACCCGATGCAGGAGGGAAGGTTGGTACAGATTAGGGACGTATTACCAAAAAGAAAATCCCCGACCGGGGTCAGGGGAGTTATGCCTCGCGAAGCGCGAGTCCTTGGTAGGCGAGAACGAGTCGAATCTCGTAGATGGCGACTTCACCCACGTCGTGGAGAGCGAGCAGGTCCTTAACGGTCGCCTTTTGAGCGAGTTGACGCATCGTCCAGCGTTCGCCTTGCATAAGCTTGCAGGCGGCGTTGTATCCGAGCTTCTGGCGTCGGAATGCGTGCTGAGGAATCGGGGTGGGGGCGATGCGCTGCCAGGCGTGCGTTGCATACATCCTGCGAAGATAGTCGATGCGATCACCCCCGTGTTGGGCGATCGTCAGATGACTATAGAGGACGGAGACCCAGAAGGGGCGAGCGGTTGGGTGTGACTTCTTGAGCAGGAAGGTCATCACCTCTTCTTCCCACTGCGCGCTGTTCGCGGCAATAGCGACGAGTTCGGGAAGAAGATCCTCAGGCTCCTGATAGAAGGCGGAATTCATGCTAGGCCGCCTTCGTTGGTGGGGTTCGTCTGGATGACCGAACGCGATATGCGATCGGAAACCGTTGACCGTAGTAGAGGAGATACGGGTCGCTCTCCTCAATCATGATGCGAGCGGATGGATGATCCCGTCGGACCGCTTCGAATCGAGCACGGATCTCCGGAAGAAGGTGATGCGGGTTGCGCAGAGAGCTCCGAACGCCGGGCCATCCTTGCCGGAGAAGGAGCATCGACCAGCCATCCTCGGGCAGGATATAATCCTGCTTGGTCACTTGAGACAGCGCTGCGGGCGTAGGCATGGGTACCTCCATAAAAACGCTATCATAAAATAAGCGATTTGTCATCCTTGGCATTCTGCGCCAAGGCCCGTATCATACGGAATATATGTACCTCCAAGACACGGATATCCGCGAACTACGCTCGGTATATGCGGAACAAGCTCGAGCGAGTCATGATATTGCGGAGCGCGCCGCAAAACTACAGGCGATGGCCAAACGCAGTATTTTTGCGGTGCACCGCGATGATGTGCCCGGGGCGAATGCCTTGTTGCGTGACGCGCTCGCGGCTCGGGCCGAGCTTATTCGTGAATTCACGGCGGAGTACCTTCAAGCGCAGTCTGCCTGGCGGGCGTTTGGCGAGGAGCTTCTCGAAGCACAATTGTTTTTGGCTTTCGCGGAAGAACGTTGGCCATTTGAGCTTCCCGTCGATCAGCCGGAGCGGGTCATTGGAGCGTTATCTGACTTATTGGGAGAGGTGGCGCGACTCGTGGTTCGCGACGTGACCGTGAATCCGCAATCGCGCTACCTATCGGCGGCGCGAGGTTTGGCGGAAGAGGTAATCGACGCGTTGCTGGAACTTGATGCCACGGGGCACTCACGTCAGAAAGTCGATCAAGCTCGTCAGCATGCGCGCAAGATCGAAGACGTCGCCTACGACGTCTCCTTTCGACGCCGTGTATGAGCGCGTCCGTGTTCGGCGTTCCGATTGAGGGCGGTTCCTGGACCGATGTTTTTTCCTTTTTTAGCGCCCGAGCATCAACCTGGATCGTCACCGCGAACCCAGAAAATCTCCTGACGGCGAGTGAGCGGCCGGACTTTCAGCAGGCTTTGTGCCAGGCGGACTATCGCACGGTAGACGGCATGGGTCTTTGGTTGGTGCTGCGGGCACGAGGAGTGATGGTTACTCGTTGCACG
>CAZIVC010000018.1:0-3199 GCA_964542945.1 uncultured Gammaproteobacteria bacterium | reverse complement strand
AAGATGTAAACGAGATCGCTCGCGTTGGCGACGAATTCTCCTTCCGCATCATTTCCATCGACGCAGAAAATCACCGTCTCGGTCTCTCCCTTCGCAAACAGAAGGAAGAAACCAAGAAGGAAGACGAAAAAGCTCCAGCGAAGAAATAAGCTGATCGCTCAATCCCCCGCTCATCCGAGCGGGGGATTGTTTTTGGTCAAAAGATTTTACAAACCATTAACTCTCCTCAAACCGTTCTACAACCCATTTCAGTAACGCTTCATCTCCCGATGTCTGGAAGATGTAGTTTCTCCCTTTGCCTGGAATGACGTAGGCAATTGATCCACGTTCACACGTATCCTGAATAATACGTACGACTCGCTTAGACCCAACATTGATAACCGTCGGCGGAATCTGTTCCGTTAAGCTGCAATCGACCGACACATTCTTTGGATCAGCGAGTAACTGCTCAATTGATTCCTCCGGAGCAAGAGAGAAGCGTGCTTCTCGAAACACACCGCTCATTTCTGACACAATCATTCTTCCAAAGAGAATATCATTGCCATCAAACTCGTACGGAGCAATGGTGTACTGGGCATTTCTCCAGGCTGGGTTATAGGGAATGCGCCACTGAAAATTACTTTGGGTCCAGAGCGTGCTCGTTCCATTCGTGATGGGAGACAGTTCATTCCACTGGTTCGTCCAATCCCAACCGTTCATCTTCATGACATATTCCATGTCTGGCACAGAAAGGACACGCCTCCCTTCTCTATCTGTCGCAAGAAATAAGAATCGCTCAAGCTGATCCAAACGCTCTTTTTGCTCACGTTGTTCCGCAGACAATGGCTCGATCTCCGTCTTCGTAATCGACTGAGTTCCATTCACTTTTCCATCGAGCTGATCGAGTAAAACTGATGTCTCGATATACTTCCCGATCCCCCACAATCCGACATAGAAAACCAAGCAACAGACAAATAACCCTCCCAATACGATTGGAAGGATAGGAAGTGATTTTTTAGAGGCCATAATAGAATAAGTATAACATTTTCACCTACAACGGAGTTGACGGTTTTTGTGACAAGCGTTTATAGTCAATCGTATGATGTTGCAAAACACTGCTCGCCACCTGCCAGCAACTGCTTCGACCTTCGTCGGAGGTTTTTGGTATGGGACATCGCGTGCGGTGGCCCTGTTTGTATAAAAGAACGTTGAGTTTTAGCTCAAACGCCACCGCCTCGCGCGGTGGCGTTTTGTGTCTGTCAGATGTGTGGTGCGAATGAACCTCGCCATCCGCACCACACATCTGACGCACACCTACGTGCGTCAGATCAAAGGAGAGCTCATTCCATGCGCGATCACTATGCTCCACTCAAGTCCGCCCTCGATCAACTGCGTCAGCGTGAAGCGCTGCGGCCCGTCGTCGAAGCGTGGTGGCAAAAGCGGGGCTGGCCGATCCCCGACTTCCTGCCGCCGCTCGAGCGACCGTCGGGCTTCCTGCTTCGCCACGTCGCGACCGCGCGCTTCGAAGATGTCGTGTTCCTGCTCATGGCCCGTGCCGCCGGCCTCGAACCGCTCTGGGGAGAATATACGCGAGACACCTTCGCCGCGAGCTCGAGCTTCAAGCGTTCGCTCGTAAACCGTACGGTTACGAGCGGCCGCAACCGGCATGGACACGCCCAAACACGGAACCACCGGCTCGTCGTGGACGTGAACAAGCTGCATAAGGTCCGCCTCTCGGACATCGAGCTTCACGGCGGCCAGTCACTCGTTACGTTCCACCACACACTGCAGGACGAACTTCTGCCACAGCCGGTGCGACGCTTCGACAGTTCCGAGACGTTCCGCCGCGCCGGGTTCCACTCAGCCAAGGACTACTACGTCTACTGTCTGTCGTGGTTCGTCGCACACGGGGTGCTGTTCGATGACTTCCACGGAGGCGAGAGCGGCGACAAGCTCGACACGTTCGTCCTGAACACCGTCGAACCGGCCTGGGAGGAAGTCCGTCGCACCTTCGATCTCGCCCCGCTCATCGTCGCGCTTCCTTGGTGGAAGGAACTCGCCTACTACCCGACCTCGAACTCATGGCAAGATCATCGCATGATCCCGCCGGAGTTTCTGCAAACGCTTGGTCCGACCGGGTGACCAACGGTCTGGGGGCGGCCGTCACACGCCCCCAATTCCCCATTCACACTCTATGCCCATCTTTGAACCCCTCGTCTTCGTTAAACAACTTGTGGCGCTCTACGAACGCCAACGAGCTCAAGAACAACGCGCCGCACGACTGATTCTTGGCGTACTCAAAACACACGACATTCCCTTTTTCACCCAATCGTTTCAAGCAAAGACGCCTGTCATTTTGCAATCCGATCTGATCGTAGATGGCAAAAAAATTCCCGCCATCGCAACCTCGTTTGTGAGCGGCTGCATCCATAACAAACAAACTCTTCTGAGCTCACTCATCAGTTCTCAACGGACGCTCTATGATGCAAACATTAACTTTAATCCAGATTGCGAGACAATTTCCCGCAGTAATCATTATTTTGCTCCCTCACTAGCCGTTGCCAAGCAGTACATTGATCTCATTTTGCGTGCAAAAAACGTTAAAGGAACTGTCAAAGTCAAAAAGCACACGCACACATCTGCGAACATCCTGGTTGGGAATCGAAAAAACCCGAAGCATATCTTATTTTGTCACTATGATTCATTTGGCCCAGGTGCAACCGACAACGCCTCTGGCACAGCGACGCTCCTCGCACTCGCCATTCACCATCCGGAAACTCTCAAGAATTCCCTTCTCGTCTTTTCGGGCAACGAAGAGCTTTCATACGATGAGCCCATCTATTGGGGTCATGGCTACCGCGTATTTGAACGACGCTTTCAAACCCAGATAGACCAGGCAAAACAGCTCCTCATGGTGGATTGCGTTGGCAATGGCCTGACACAGGTCGATACATCGCTCCATATGATCCGACTCGGCCTACCTCTCACCGGCATTGAGAAACAAAAAAAGAAGGTGAAAGTCCTCTATGGCGACGTAGAAAAACTCATGCAGGTGTATCACAGCGATCTGGATACGATCGAGACGCTTACCGAAGCCTACTTAGCTGACGCGGTCACGACGTGTCTCAGACTTATAAAATAGCTAGAAATAGGCCTTTTATTCGAGTGATTCTGGCTGGACGTGGCGAAGGAATTCCGTTACGCTCCCTAAACAGTCTAT
>CAZIVC010000017.1:0-3360 GCA_964542945.1 uncultured Gammaproteobacteria bacterium | reverse complement strand
TCCGCTACTTTGAACCAGCCACCGTGTATCGCTACGAAAAAGCGGGGCAACTCTCGGGGCTTGCGCGTGTTCGTGCACTCACACAAGACGATGGCCACCTCTTCTGTCGCGTTTCACAGATTTCCGAAGAAGTGACAACGATCGTTCAGATCATCAAAACCTTCTACACCCGCATGAACATGCTGAACGAGTACTGGGTGCGCCTCTCCGTACGCGGTGAGGATCGCAGTCAGTACCTGGGAAGCGACGACGTGTGGGAACGTGCCGAAGCAGCCCTCGAAAAGGCCGCACAGGAAAATGATCTTAACTACCGACGAGTGGAGGGTGAAGCGGCGTTCTATGGACCAAAGCTCGACTTCATGTTCAAGGACGCTATTGGTCGCGAATGGCAGCTCGCAACGATTCAATGCGACTTCAATCTTCCTGAACGCTTTGACCTCGCCTTTACAAACGAAAAGGGTGAAAAAGAACGACCCGTCGTGATCCACCGCGCCATCTGTGGCTCACTCGAGCGCTTCATGAGCGTGATGATTGAGCACTTCGCCGGCAACTTCCCCGTCTGGTTATCGCCCGTTCAGATCAAGGTTATTCCGGTACGAGACACTCATACTACCTACGCAAAAACCGTCGCCGATACTCTTCTCGATGCCGGCCTCCGCGTCCAGTTTGATGATTCAGACGAAGGGATGGGTAAAAAAGTTCGCGCTGGCAAGGTCCAAAAGGTTCCTTACCTGCTGATCATTGGAGATAAAGAAATTGAATCAAACGAACTCACCCTTGAAAGTCGCGACACGGAAAAACAAGAAAAAATCTCGCTTGCACAACTCACCGAGAAACTCACACGTGAGATGAAGGAGCGGGTATAAGTGGGTTATCTTTTAGACCAGAGCGGTAACGCCCCATCGCACTTCCGTGATGGGGCGTTTGTTTTATAAAGATTAAACTCTTGAATACATCCTTCGTTGAATATGACCATTCCCTTCCTTTAAAACGTTAACGAACGAACACAACGAACCTGAGCAAGATCGCTCTTATCTCCACCTCCCGGGAAAGCCGTAGGCCACACAAGTGCATTCCACGCATAGGTTTCAGGGTTACTGTACATATAAAGACTGGAACTCCAGAGACCTTGTGCCATGTTGAATCCGCCTATTCCGTTGAAGAATAAGTTTTTCATGATGGTTTGTCTAAGTGGACTTTCTTCTTCTCCACAATTCGCTACCTGTGGACGAATAAGAGGATAATCAAACGTGACTTCACAAATAGCTGGAAGATACCAGTCTTGATAGTCTCCACTGTCGTAGTCATCACAGACACCGGCTGCGTAATACGACTTCGGCGTAGGCGCGACAACAGGCGTATACGGAGCACCACCTACGCCATAGTTCGTTTGATAGTGGCTGTAGAACGTCACGATATTGGAGGTATTACACTGGCCGTCCGTGCTTCCATTACACGAACTAAACGCACCCGACGCGAGGCCAAGTATTCCGGCATAGGTTGAGCCAAAGTAGGTAGAGAAATCCGCAAATGTCGGGGCGCCGCTTCCGTTTGTGGACGTCTCTCCGATTCCCGGAATGACGTCATAGCTCACCGTACTGGCATCAGCACCATTAGAACCCCACACCATGCCATCTGATTGATTTTCAAGAGCCGCCACTGTTCCTCCGATGCTTTGCGTGGCAGGGGTCGTATCGTCAATCGAAAAGAGATACCCCTCTTGATAGATGCAGCCATGATTCAACACGACGACGTTTGTAGAAACTGTGTTCGCATTGTCTCCGGTCACTTGAACCGTTCCGGGAACAGGCGCGGTTCCACCCGAGCAGGGACTTACGCCGTCGGAGGTAGGAGTATTCCCAGGTGTGATCGTGATCGTACAGCTAGCGCCTGCCGCCAAAGTATCGGTACACGTCGTGACGCTCGTTGTTCCTGTGGGCCACGTCGGCAAGGTGATCCCTACACCAGTGGCGGTGACAGCCCCTGTGTTCGTGATTGTAATCATACGAGGACTTCCGGACAAAGGCGCGTCCACAACTCCCGCAATACTTAACGCCAAGTCACTCACGCTCGCGCTCAACGTCGTTGTATTCGCCACACACGTCACCAACACGTTCGTAATATTGTTATGAGCAATCAACCCGCTCCCATTTGCAACCGTACATGTTTGATCCGGTCCGGAAGGATGCGTTCGAACAGAGACAGCGTACGAGCTGCCACCAAGGATGCGTGATCCAAACGTAAATGATCCGTTCCCCAGAATAGCAAGACTATCGCCTGATCCTGTTTGCAAAACCACGGTACCGCTCAAACCGGAGACTGTCCCTCCCAGGGTGTAATACGCCGCTCCCCCGCCTGGAAAGCTCCGAAACGGATCACCCAGAAGATCTGATACGCACTGAATTTGAATAGTTAAAATTGAGGCTTCTCCTACGGTTCCAGATGCATTACTTGAGGCATAGCAACGCTGATCACCTGAAACAACTGGCGTCGCCGTCACCTGATACCGTTCACCAGAGGCGAATCGACGAGAGAAGAAAAAGTTCGCCGTATCACCCGGCGCAATCGTTAGCGTCTCTCCTGAAGCTTCGCGCACAAGTACTGATCCCGTAAGGCCCGTTACTGTTCCACCAAGGACATGCACACGAGGACGAAGGACATCCAACGAAACAGCATCTTTGGTTGAAGTCGTTACAGCCACAGTCGAAGTCACCTGCTCAGTCGTCTCATTCGTGCTATTCCGAAGCGCATTCATCACCTCACGCGTCGCAGTATAAAAATTCCCCGTTCCCTGAACAAGGTTTGATGGAGCTAAGATTTTTGCACGATGGAGCTCTTGAAACGCGGCGACCGCTTGCCGCGTCTTTGGCCCAAAAAACGTCGTCTCCTGACCGAGCGAACCTGCTCCCGTTTCCGCAACCGGCACCCCGTGGCTATTTAAAAAGGCCTGCAACCGTCGAACATCCTCCCCTTGATCACCAAGACGAAGATTGCGCTCAAACACCCCTTGCCCATGAGCCACACCCACTATTCCGAAAAACCCAATCAAAAGCAAAAAAATCTTCCCAACGAAATAGGTGGTTGGTAATTTCATACGTAATGAACTCGATCCAGTCTATCATTACGTGGGGAACACTCTCAAGCGTCTGAAAACGACGGCAGAAGCGTGAATTCGATCTATCTGTCACTAAGACTCAATACGTTGAGCTAGCAAAAGCAACGCTTTCATGTCTTTTTACCGTGGGTGGAACAGAAGTTTCTCGAACTTCCCCAAGCGTCGCCAAACAACAAAAAACCACCACGATTGTGATGGATTTTTGATTGACAGTGTCTGGGTCGCCAGACACTGTCGCTCATGGC
>CAZIVC010000016.1:0-14966 GCA_964542945.1 uncultured Gammaproteobacteria bacterium | reverse complement strand
TAGCCCTTCATCGTCCAGTAACGCGGTACAGCGTCTTTTACCGCCGACTGAAGCAAATGTCCGTAGTGCGGCAGTCCTGTGGCAAACGGCGGACCGTCGTAAAAAACGTACGTTTTGCGAGAAGAACGTTCTTTTATAGAGCGCTCAAAAATATGCTCTCGTTGCCAGTGAGCGGCGATTTCTTCCTCGATCTGCGGAAAGAGCGGCCTCTTCCCTTCTTGTTGGTCGGATTTTGGCGGAGGAACATCGGACATAGATACCTGGCATCATGCGCGAAACGGCACGATTCGTCAAGCGAAAATCCCCAAAATAAGCGGAAATATTGACTTTGTTAATAAGGTGCCTACGAATAAACAAGATTCTGTGTATGCACCACAGATAGCCCTTAACCGAACAGTGAGCGCAAAGCAATCTGCGTTTTCCGATCTCACATGGTAAACTAAGCGCATGCACACCTTTGTGATCGGTGCAGACCATCGAGGCTTTTCTTTAAAAGAATCGTTAAAAGACACACTTCGGAAAGAAGGGTGTGAATTTACCGATATCAGCGAGTCGCTCGATCCGAACGATGATTACCCTGGCATTGCTCAACTCGTTGCCAAGCAGGTACTTCGTCACGACCATGTTCAGGGGCTCTTGATTTGCGGCTCAGGACACGGCATGGATATTGCCGCCAACCGGTTTCGTGGAGTTCGTGCGGTCGTCATTCGCGCGCCAGACGAGGCGGCTGCCGCACGCGAACACAATCACGCAAACGTGCTTGTCCTCGGAAGCGATCACACCTCCCCCGAAAAAGCGGCCGCCATTCTTCATGCGTGGATCCACGCCCATCCTTCTTATGCCGAACGTCACACTCGACGCGTCCACGCCCTCGATCAACTGGCCTAAACGCCTCGTGCCCGCCATTTTAGTACACCGGGAAGAGGAGGCGCACGTAAAAGCCGCAACAGCCGCCCTGTGCGAAGCCGCGCACGTGCAACTCGACGTGTGTGACGGCCAGTTCGTCACGAGCCGTACCTGGCACGCCCCTGCCTCTTGGTGGCACGAGCAACCATTCAGCCTCGAACTTCATCTCATGGCGATGCATCCGCAAGAAATTTACGCCGACTGGAGAGAGCTCTCTGTCTTGAAACGAGTCATCTGGCACATCGAAAGCCCCATCGATCACGAACTCTTTCTTGCACAAATAAAACAAGATGGCCGAGAAACTGGCCTCGCCATTTCTCCCGACACGCCTCTCGAGCGACTCTTGCCGTTTGCGCAAACCATTGATCATGTTCTTATCCTTGGAGTACATCCTGGCGCAAGCGGGCAGCGGATCCTTCCCCAAGTTATCCAACGCGTCGAAGAAGCGCAGCGTCTACTCCCGAATACGCATCTCGGCATTGATGGTGGAGTTAACGCCGCAACCATTCACCTGCTTCATGAAACGCGTCTCGGTGACTATTGTATAAATAGCGCCCTCTTCCAGAGCGAAGATCCCGTATCAACCTTTCACACGCTTTCCGCACTCTTATGATCAAACACCTTCTTGCCTTCTCTGCCGCGCTCCTTCTTCTAGGCGCGAACGTTATGCCTTCGCAAGGCCAGACAACTACCGGACAACTTGTAAAAGTTTCCGGCTTTTCGACGGTCTATTACACGCTCAACGGAAAAAGCCACCTTTTTTACAACGAGCGAATTTTTAAGCGCTGGTTTAGCGATTTTTCTCAGGTCTCCATTCAAACCATTTCTGGAACCGAGTTTGGGAACCTAGAATGGTCAACGCCCGTCTTTTACCCGCCAGGCTCCTTGTTAAAACTTCCGACCGATCCAAAAGTCTACGTTGTTGAAGACCGTGGCGTGCTGCGCTGGATCACCTCCGAAAACGTTGCACAAAGTCTCTTTGGCATAAATTGGAACAAGCGCGTTGATGACTTTTCAGAGGCTTTTTTACCAGGATATACATTTGGCGCACCTGTCAGAGTCGCGAGCGACTTTACCCTGAAAAATTTGGCGATCAGCGATGTCATGACACCCCCCGCGACGCCACCGGCAACACCAACGGCACCTACTCCAGCGCCAGCAACGAGCACCGTTCCAACCACACCCCCACAGCCTATTACACGTGAACTATTGATCGACCTTCCTATCGACCCGCTTCGCCCACTTGATAGCAGTGCTATCCGCGTCTTCTCTACCCCGAAAACCAACCTTGCATCAATTGAGGTGAGCGGATTTGGAGGAAGAACGACGTGCCTTTCTTCCCCATGTCGTTTCAGTTTTCAGATTCCAGGAGACGCGGCTTCAAGCTACCGTATTTACGCAACCTCAACCTACCAAGACGGAACACGCATCACAAATACAGCAACCGTCATGATACGCGACGCGCAAGCAAATGCGGGCCGCCTAGAAGGCGTGAACGCGGAAACACGCCTAGGCGAACCCGTGTTTCTCACGGCACGCTGGACCGATACAGGCAGTACGCCGTCTCTTGTTCGTATCTACGCCAACAACCTTGAAATAAAAACCTGCTACAGCACACGAGATTGTCGTTATACCCACGAAACAAATGCTGGAGCTGGAACAACCACCACCTATAAAGCGATCTTCTCCACCATTACTACGGTCAACGAAACGGACCCTCAAACAACCGCCTTCGTCGCAAACACACATCCCGTGATCACGGCGAGCTTGGCGCAAACCGTCATCCAACCTGGTGAAACAACTTCGGTAGGTATCGACGTAGGCGACGAAGATGGGATTCAATCAACGGAGCTTTGGCTCGACGGTTCACGCTTTGCAAGCTGTTCAACCGTATCCTGCCGTATCCCCCTCGGCCCCTGGACCGGTCGAAGCTCTCATATGATGGAAGTTCGTGCGACCGACCGTCGTGGACTAGAAACACGCACTCAACTTCCAACATTACACGTCCTGCCTTGAGCACTCCCTCACATAAAAGAGCGTAACGCGGTATACTAGAGCATATCCCAGAAGTAACTTTCGAGGCATTTTGGATACTGACTGAGTCGAAATCGCTGAAGAGCGACGAAGAATACCGGAAGTATTTTGAGGAGCTCTGAAGCGATTGCAGGCCAGACCAGTAACAAAATGGCCGAAAGGTTATTTTTGCGATATGCTCTTAGCCGTATGCGCTCTTTTTCAATTGACGAACTGGAACTCATGGCGAATACCGTTCGGCAAGACGTAATCAAAGCCCTCGTGATTGCTGAAAGCGGACACTCGGCCGGACCATTGGGCATGGCCGATATTTTTACTGCCCTTTATTTTCACGTTCTAAACATCAATCCGGAGCGCGCGGACTGGCCAGAACGAGACCGTCTTGTCCTTTCGAATGCTCACATCTGCCCCATTCTCTATGCCGCTCTGGCTCGGCGTGGTTTTTGTTCAGTAGAAGCGTTTCACCACACACTACGCAAGCTCGGATCACCCTTCCAAGGACACTCCACACGGCACGCAGGGATCGGCGTGGAAACCTGTGGCGGTCCGCTTGCTCAGGGCATTTCACAAGCGGTTGGCATGGCGATTGCGGCGAGGATGGATCGCGCCCGCTGGCGCACCTACTGCCTCATGGGTGATGGCGAGTTAAACGAAGGACAGTGCTGGGAAGCTTTTATGCTGGCCGGAAAAGAGCGCTTGCACCAACTCACAGCGATTATTGATCGTAACAATATTCAGATTGACGGCTTCACCGAAGAAATCATGCCTCTTGAGCCGCTCACGGATAAGTTTCGCGCATTTGGCTGGCACGTGATCGAAATTGATGGCCATAACATGCGACGCATTATCGAGGCCCTCGAAGAAGCGCAAACAGTCTACGAACGACCAACCGTTATTTTGGCACACACGATTCCTGGAAAAGGCGTGAGCTTCATGGAAACGGACTACCAATGGCACGGAAAACCACCTAACAAAGATCAATCCAAACGCGCGCTCCACGAACTTCGTACCCTTGCCGGGACGATTCGTTCTGAACACAGCTGATATGCCCTCTTTGCTTCACCCCGATCTTTTTACTGAACGAGTCCAACAGATTCCAACACGCAACGGATATGGCGATGCGCTTGTTGCCCTTGGAGAAAACGATGGGCGTATCGTGGTCTTAACCGCCGATCTCGCTGAGTCCACGCGAGCGCATTTGTTTCAGCAAAAATTTCCTGAACGCTTTATCGAATGCGGCGTTGCCGAACAAAACATGGTCGGCGTTGCGGCTGGCCTTGCCCTCTCGGGGAAAATTCCGTTTGTGAGTTCGTACGCCGTGTTTATGCCGGGGCGCACCTGGGACCAAGTTCGCGTTTCTGTATGTTATTCACAAACAAACGTGAAGCTCATCGGTGCACACGCTGGCGTTTCGGTGGGTCCAGATGGAGCAACGCACCAAGCCCTCGAAGATATCGCCATCACACGCGTTCTTCCCAATCTCACCGTGATCGTTCCCTGTGATTACCACGAAACCTATAAAGCAACGCTCACCGCGGCCGAAATGGACGGCCCTGTTTATATTCGCATCACCCGTGAAAAGAGCCCGCTGATCACATCCGAAAACGCCCCATTTCGCATCGGCAAGCACACCGTTCTTACCGAAGGAGACGATGTGACGCTTATCGCCTGCGGTCCGCTTCTCTACGAAGCCCTCGTCGCCGCAGAACAGCTCAAAAAGCTTCGCATTTCTGCAGAAGTCATTAACGCTTCAACGATTAAGCCATTCGACGATAAAACACTTCTAAAAAGCCTCAAGAAAACCGGCGCTGCGGTTACCGTCGAGGAACATCAAGTCACGGGCGGATTATTTGGAGCCGTTGCAGAAATCACCAGCCAATCTCTTCCCGTCCCAATCGAGGCTGTCGGCATGCCAAATTCATTCGGAGAATCTGGAGAGCCACGCGAGCTTCAAGAAAAATACGGAATGACCGCCGCAGATATCGTTAAAGCCGCGAAAAGAGCTATCGCAAGAAAATAACGACCTCGCGTCGTTATTTTTTTTTAGCTCCAGGAATTGAGCGTTTCAGTAATGAGCTGGTTTGTATCAACCGCAAATGCTGACCTCGTTTTAAGACAGGCGATCGCCGCGTCAGCAACCTGCTCATATATTTTTTGCTCAAATGCCTCCCGTTGAATTTCACCCGCGGCGATAAAAGCTTGCGCTTCGGATGCTGGGAGCGTCTCTTCAAGAGTACCAACGCATGCGATTAGCTCTGTCAGCACGTCTTGAGTCACTCCTGAGAACAAAGTTTTTTGTCGCTTTTTGAAGGCATTCGTCGCATCAACTCGGAGCATACGCATTTTTTCAACCAAAGATTCGTCCTGTGAGGGAGATCTATCTTTGTGTCTCCACGATTCTAAATGAGCCTGCCTAGCATTCTGAAGATCTAAAACGATGCGCGATAGATCTGCAAGCTTAGCACGCACATCCTCTCGTGTGGAGTCGTGAAGCGCGTTTGACACGCGCACCAAGAAAGTGAGTAACGCCTGAGTGTGCCTTGCCTCCAATTGAAAACGTCGCTCCATGGTCCAACCTTCATATTTGGAACCCTTCTTTTTCTCTTGCTTTGTACCTACTGCTCCAATTTTATTTTGAGGATCTTCCGCCGCATCTAGATCAAGCCCCGTCTCGCGACGAATGAGCGCCTCAAGGTAGGCAAATCCTTGCTCATAGTCGGGCAGTGATGAGATACGCAAGGAGGAAATGTTCCCAATACGCCGAACAGGCTCAGCGCGAATACGCTGACTCAAGGCGCGTATTTGTTCACAGAGCCTTTGCGCCTTAGAAACATTCTCCACTTTTTCTTCCACAAACATATCCCACTCATTCAAGCGCTTTACCAGGCGTGGTTTGACATCCTCATAAAACCTCTTTCCCCGCTCAAAAGAAGCGAGCATTAGATCTAGCACCTCTTCAACATCTGCTTTACCAAGCTCAGCCTGCTTGTCGGCAGAGCTTCGTAGAATCTGTTGGAAGCCATGGGCGACATCAGACGTTAAAACCTGCGCGCGGTCAAGAACATCAGACGAAGAAAGAACCGCGAGAATGGCCAGCAAGCTCGTTCGCACCTCTTCAAGTGACATGGTTTTTTCTCCGCGACGCCATGCTTCCATGTTTTCAAGCACCCGTACTGCTTTTAGCTTGGGACTCGTTTCTTCGTATCTTGGATTCAAACGAAGCATCCAATCTTTTAGCTCCTTTGGCGTAATAACAAGAATATCGGCGTTTCTGATGGCGGCAATCGGCATGGCTAAATCAGCCGTGAACTCTGCTCTTCTTCCATCATAAACCGCTCGCAAGATCGTGTCTTTTTCGAGCACATCATTCAAGACAAAATCGGCCAATTCACGGTTTTGCAACAAAATAGAACGAACCTTGGGAAAAAACTCTTGCGAGGCAGCTACGCACTTTTCTGCCCAACTGCGAGGATCTTCGCTATCCTTCTCAGTGTTTACCTGTGTTTCGAGAATCTGAGGACCATTACTGCCCACAATTTCCGTATACGTCGTCGTGATAGAAGTACTATTCCACGGATGATTCTGTCGCTCTGCGCGTGTTCGCAGACGATCTGGTACCACCTCCTGAAGAACCGCGAGAGGAAGCTTGTGGATCTGTTTTGCCCACGCTTTTTTATAAAACGTTCGCGGATCATCTTTCAACTCAACTGTTGCAACCGCCACAAATGGTCGACGATCTCCTCCGAGAGAAAACGTAGCCGATCCCGGATGCGTTACGGGTCGAGCACTTGTTTCCGGCCCATCGAGCGGATAAAATACGGATCCATCACAGTAGTAAAGACGGTCTTTATGAGATAGCCCGATGGCAATCGAGATATCTCCGGGATCGTTTCTACCATCATCCTCTTCTAACGCTCGACAAAAGTCTTCAACATGAAACCGACGACGGTCGCCTTGTGCAAACTCCTCATCCTCTAAACGATAATAATCCGAGGCGTAATCTTTAATTCTTTTTGCGATGTGGAGGAGCGCGTGCGGATTTAAGCGTAGCTCGTTCGCCCAATCGTAAAATTTTTGCACCGCCAAACGCTCAGCCGGAGTCTGGTGATGCGACGGCTTCGACGTGACCGTTGATGCATAAAATACGCCCTCATCGATCGCTCGATTAAAGACCTCAAGCGTTGTAAACCAATCCGATGAGGGAATGATCATCCCCTCCTTTTCGTGTAATTGCCTCATCTCTCGTTGCGCGTCTCGACGACCTAACCCCTGCTGCTCCCTACTTGGTGGCGCGAAGATCCGCGTTTCTCGTGATGCTGCCGCCAAAATTAAACCCGCTTCAAAACAGCGACGTTTTTCACACTCAAGCAAGAGCATACCGATGCGCGGCTCAAACGGAAGCCGCTCGACACGCCGTCCAATCTCCGTCACGTTTCCATCTCGATCAATTAACCCCAGCAACGTGAGTTCGTCATGAGCCTGTCGAAGCTTCTCCTCGTTAGGCGCTTCGTAGTAAGGAAACGTCAGCTCATCAACTCCATAACAACGGAGTTGCAAGACCAAACGTGACGGTTTTTCGAGCAAAATAGATGGTGTAGGATGCTGATCCATGCGCTCGAACTGACGTTCTGAATACAATCGAATGCACTTCCCAGGAGATTCTCGTCCCGCTCGTCCTGCCCGCTGTACAGCACTTTCTTTCGAAATCCACACATCTTCTCGCTTCTTGATTCCATCTTTTTCGTCAAAACGAACGATGCGCATGCGCCCCGTATCAATCACAGTCGTCACACCTGGAACCGTGACCGAAGACTCAGCGATATTCGTAGCAAAGATTACGCGCCGCCTCCCACCCTCCTTACGGCCCTGCAGTACATGCTGACGATCACCCGGCTTCATGAGTCCGTATAATCCGAATATATCAACCTCATCCGCGGGAAAACCAGACGCGGATCGCAAACGATCAATACAGTCATGAATTTCTGGTTCACCCGGAAGAAAAGCAAGAATATCTCCCCCGTCACTCTCTAAGTCCATCAGCTCTTTAAGCGCCGCCTGGACAGTCCTTTGTAGGTAATCTCGCCGCTCCCCCTCGCTCGATTCGCCTTCCTGTTCTTCCGTATGAGAAATTTTAACCGGATAGGCTCTTCCCTCGATCTTAATCGAAGCCGCTTCGTCCAACGAAAAATGACGTGCGAGCCGAGTGTGATCCGCCGTCGCACTCATAAGAACCACCAAAGGCGCTCGCCCCTCTTCACGCATGCGCTTGAGCTGACCGAGCGCCAAGTCCGTTTCGATGGTTCGTTCATGGACTTCATCAATAATAACCGCACCAACCTTATCTCGGTCCGCTTTTCCGGATAACAGGTAACGGATAGCAATGCCCGACGTCACTACATGTGTAAGTGTTTCGTGAGAGTGCTGCGAACCCTCAGACGTCGCATAACCAACCTCTCCTCCTAAATACGTCTCTTGAATGGCGGCCGTCGCCGTTGCAACACCCACGGCCGCATCCTTTCTCGGTTCCATGACAACTATTTTTTCCAGACAACCTGTTCGACGGAGTGCTTCACGGACGGCAGCCGGACCATATACCGACTTGCCAGATCCCGTTTCTCCCTCAAAAACAACTACTTTTTGGCCAGATTCGATCTGTCTCACGATATGTTGAACGAGCTCTTCAAAGCGCTCACGAACCGGTAACTTGCGAGCCTCTATTGCGGCCTTAAGTGCTCGCAAACGCTCGTTTGGAACGAGCTCGTCGGTGCCCCGAGGGGGCGTATCAACTCGAAAACTCATAGAACAGGCATATCATTATACCAAGCCGCTTTTAAAAATGGACGAAACCAGTCTAGCGCCACCGCCGCGAGCGCCGGGGACTCCCCTCCCGTGAGCTGTACCTGTTCACGCTTTGGAGGAAGTTGAACTAAGCCTCGCATAAAAACCTCGAAACGACCCTTCGCTGCCATATTCGGACGATCGAGTTCATCTAAGTCAATCACTTGTTTTGGCAGCTGATCACCAGCCCAACTGAGCTCAGGCAGCTCAGATACGATAGATGCTTGCAACTCACCCCACCACCCCGAAATCGAAACAAATCCCTGCGGAAATACCACCTCCGTTTCTGGACGGGCTAAATAGAGAACAACCTTTGCATCCAAGACGGTGTCTTCTACCGCCACAGAAATAGCCCGTGAACGTAACGCCGAATACGTTGCTAAGAACGCATCGATGGACGGAATGTTTGTGCAAACAACTGCATCTGTTTGAATACCGCCAATAACGCTGAGCACGGCGGTCGCTAATTCCTCCGAAGAAACATCTTGCAAGGACGCGAGATCGAGCGATTCAAAAACAAGGAGCGCCGGAAGAGACATACTGTCTTAGTATATCAGTTTTGCGCGAATGATTCTTGTTCCGCCAAGTAATTCGCCATGGTCGTACAACGGACATCTGGCAATCCACAAACTTCTTCAGCAAACACCTTCATCGCTTCCCAGTAAACACCATCGTTCCAGCGAGAAAAGTGGTGCCCGATGACGACTGGCGCCTGCTTTCCTTCATGTTCCGCCTTAAAGTAACGCCGATACGATGTGAGCATCGCATCATACATCGCCTGCCATTCAGCCGACCCCTTCGTTGCGACATCCTTTCCCGCTGATTGCTTAAAGTAAAAATTGTAATCCATCGACAAAATCGCTTGCGTCGTCGTTCCGTAGGCAATCTGCTTAAGCGGAATGCTCCACAGACTATTTGAAAGACGACTTGGCTTTTGTCCGATCGTCCCGACACCACTCGCGTCGTAGAGGTATCCCTTCTCTTTGAGCGCATCGTAAAGCGCTGCATTTCTCCCCAAAACGGGCGCCCGAAAACCCAACATTCGTCCACCCGAAAGCGCAATCACGCGTCGATGCTCTGGTTCCTTTTCTAACCCTGGATTATGACGCTCTGGATGCAAAGTAAAATCCTCGAACTGTCCTAGCTCACTCAACCACTCCCCCTTTGTCCAGGCCGTACCGTCAAAGTGACCGTTCGCGTGCGAGCTGATTTCGTGGCCTGATTTTATCGCCTGATTAATCACCTCGATGCGATCGGCGACATCACGCGTTGACAATCCCCATCCAATCGCCGAACGACCCGCTTCTTCACGAGGCGCTTGATAGGTGGCGCGGCTCTTGTACGGAAGAAAATAGACTCCGCTGATGTAGAAGGTAAAATCAATCGGCTTTTGCTCAGCACGCATATCTTCTGCAAAATCTAGCGTCTCTTTCCAGACGTCTTTTGCATAGGAACCATCAAACGAAAACAAGACATACTGCGTAGAGGTTGGACCGCCTTTCGTGATCGCTGGCAGAGTCGAGGTTGGCGATGCGGGCTCGATCAACACAGATTCATTAACAAACGGGGGAAGCGGCTCCGAAGGAAGCGCGCCATGCGATGGCTCTTTCCCGGTGTCCGCCGTCGAAGAGGGAGTGTCATTTTGACCGATAGACGGATTCCAGCGATTCTGTACGATGCGATGGAAACGACCAGGTACCACCACAAAAACAACCAAAACCAGAAAAAACAGAGCGAGTCCGCTCAATCCGTAAACAATGCCACGGGCACGAAGTTGCATATGCCGGTAGTGTATCGCAAAGCCAAGGACCAAGCGAACGACCGCTCATTTGAAGATGGTTCCATCAAAACGATTGAAAGTTTAATAACTCATGCCACTTCTGATAAAGCTCTGCTGTCGCCCGTAGATCTCCTACGTTGTAGCGAGCGATCTCAAGTGTTTTTCCCGCCCCAAACAAATATTGAACGTCATCTCCCATTATTCCTTCTGTCTTTGGACTCGGTATACCAAACGCTCGACACCAGAGATGTAAATTGCCCTTTCGCTGAACGGCGCCGTAGTAGGACAGTTGGTCCAATAAGTCGATATGCTTTGGCGCTCGTTTTTGTTGGTACAAGTAACGTCCTTCCATGAGATCTACGCTCGGACGTATCCCATGAATTGCTGAACGAATATTTAAAAACGGAGCGTCAAATGCCCGACCATTAAATGAGATGAGCAAATGACCATGTTTCGCGACATCCCAAAACCTCGCCAACATCTCTGCCTCTGTCATGGGTTCGTACTTGATCCCCTCCTCTTCGATGGTTTCGACGGGTTCAGACGATTGATAATACACCGCTCCCCTCCCCGAGAGAGCGTCCATGACCCCAATAGCCACGATTTGACCCACGAGCGGCGAAAAACCCATGCGTTCTTTGACCGTTTCCAAGCCACGCTCAAATGCGCTTTCGTCCTTCGCTTCGGCGCGCAGCCAACGCGTTAACGACTGTTGCGTAACTTCGTCCAAGGATTCGTACGATTCACCGACGGTTTCGATATCGAATACAAGAGGGGCGTGCGACATATACTCCACACCGTTCCCCAGCTCGAGATTGGCGTCAAGACCCTTAAAAACAGAGTGAGCTGCCCGTCATTCACCGCGTGACTGGAAGAAGCGCTTTGTTCGAGATACACTTTTGTTATGAACTCTCCCACCTGCCCAGCCTGTCAGAGCACAAAACTCTCCCCCGTCACAGAGATCGGAAATAGTTCCCCCATCACGCTTTACTTTAAAACACGCCAAGAGAAACGTAGCTGGCTCGGGAATCCCCCCAAAGAAGCGTCGATCGATCGAGCTCGTATTTGCCTTGATTGTGGCTATACTCTTTTCTTTTGCGCTCCACAACATCTTGAACGGCTGCAAGGGCTGCAAAATGACCTAGAAAGCCGTGGGTTACAATCCTAATATTTTTCATTTTCTCATAAAAAGACCCCGTCTTGCAAAATCCCCGAAAGATCAGTAGGCTATCGCCACAATCCATTGGGTGGATACCGAAGCGGTCAAACGGGACAGACTGTAAATCTGTTGGCATCAGCCTTCCAAGGTTCGAATCCTTGTCCACCCACCAGAAGAAACGTCACCAAATAGGTGGCGTTTTTGCTGCGTGAGACCGAATGAGAACCGTAGGTTCGATCGTCGAGGATAGCGAGTGAAGGAAACAGCGAGCTTTTTCCATTCCGAGCGACGTAGACGAGTTCGCGCTTATCGCGACGGTCGTCGAGGATAGCGAGTGAAGGAAACAGCGAGCTTTTTCCATTCCGAGCGACGTAGACGAGTTCGCGCTTATCGCGACGGTCGTCGAGGATAGCGAGCAAAGGAAGAAGCTCATTTTTCACACCGACTCGTCCGTTATCCGACCTATAAACCCATTCTCGCAATGTCAAATCGAGCCCTTTTGCTCAACGCAACGGCCAGTCTCCCTATCGTCCTCCAATTCAAAGGGAATTCAAGAAATACATGAAGAACGCTAAGAAACAACATCACAAACAGCCCGAGTCGATAGTTGTAAAGATAAATAGCCATTGTTGAAAGCCATGCAGCGACTATGGCATACGCACGAAAACGCGCGACATGATGCCACCCAATGACTGATGTCTTCGAAAACCAATTAAGGTAGTGATAGAGATAAGCGAATGCGAGGAAGCGCATGATCCCCAAGGCAAGTGGCGATGTCCATATATCTACAGCCCCCTGATGACCGCTTAGCCATAGCAGCACCTCATTTACACGAGAAAAGCCTGCATACAACGGACGTAACGAGGAGGAAATTCCCCACGTAGAAGCATGCTCCCCAGAAATCATTAAACCTACAGCCATTAGAAAAAAGCTCGCAAAGACCATCCACCCGGAACGACCATCTTCACGCAGTGCGCCTGCTACCATGAACAAACCCGTAAACAGAAATACGTGGATAACTGTGGGCACCAAAATAGAAATAGTAATCAGCCAAAAGGCAAGCGTCGGTGAAGAAAAGGCGGTGGTAAGCAGCCCCGCGATAAGAGCTAAAACCGCCCCGTCTTTCCATGTAATCTTTTCACGAAGAAGCAGAATGGAGCCAAAAAAAGCTAGCATCGTAGCAACATATCCTCCAAGCGAGCGAAAAACGATCATCGACAAAGGAAACGCCACAAACGTTAAAGCAACAAATATCCAAGCCCGCTTACGTTCATGCATGAAATAATGCCGTTCATGCAGCCAAGAAACTTCGGTCAGGTAATGCAACGGTCCCAAAAAAGCGTAGGCGCTCAGAAACGTTTCTAAGGGAAAACGAAGAGCGAGTAGCCCGCTCAAAACGATTAATCCAGCGTTCACGATATTTAGGATCGGGTACCTCATATGATAGTGAATATTATATCGACTGAAGCGTTGCACATGCCAGCAACCATCAAAATAATGCGCCCACGATAAAAAGAAAAAGGGTCAGTGACTCTTGCAGACGTTCCCTACCTCCCAGAACGCGGGCCTTGAAGCTCAAGAACCATCGGAGACCATGGCCGCTCTTGCGGGGGTAACTCCCTCCCCGTTAAGCGAAGAGCTTCTCGAAGCAACTTGCGACGAGCAATGAGGGCTCGCTCCTCCTTATCTGGCTCCAACCATCGCACACGCTGATCTCGTACAACCTGTAACAGCTCTCTAACGAGGCGATACTCCGTGACTACGTCACCGTCGGCGCTTGCTGCGTCGATCTCCGAACGCAACAGTTCAGCGTAGCTCTTCGTGAAGTCATCCACTCGAAGCGTCTCTGATGGCGCGATGTAGAGCAGCGGATAGAACCGAGCGTAGAGAGCGAGTGCTGATTTCATGCGGCCGTGCTGGAGCAACGTTCGAACAGACCGTTCCAACGCTTCACGGATTAAGGTTCGTGGGTTAAGCGTTGCTACCCCTTCCGAACCGTCAACCCACCAGCCAAACGATGGATGACTAACGAGCTCTATGACGAGCCTCTCTAGCCTGGCCAACTGTCGAGCAGCGCCATCCGGTCGAGAGCTCACGCGGCCCAAGCTATTCTCGAGCAGCCGCTCCCAGAAGCCGCGGGCTGACTCCTGGAAAAACGCGAGTCTGATGGCTTCTTTGCGCGTCTTTTGCCAATCGCACGATTCACCCAGGAAGCGGATGATTCTTTTAATCGCCCCTACGTTGCAGCCGTCGCTCATCTCGAGCTCTAGTCGCCTTCGGAGAAGATCGACGGGAGAAACATCGTATCGCACACAAATATCTTCGAATCGGCCCGGATCGCGACGTTTATCACCTATCAAGATAGGTGCGCCGCGCATCCATTCTTCAACGCGTGACCACGCGTCGCTACGGAATGATCGAAGGACCGTCTCACAGAGTACGGCTCTTGCTACCGCATCACGGCCCTCTATTGAGAGTGAGCGCCCGAGCTCGATGGCAAGTGCGACAATCGTTTCGGAAATATCGTGCCCTTCTCGCCTAAATAAAGTCCGCCAGAGCCCCTCTCCAACCACTGGCTCGGTCACAAGCTCGTGCAAGCACCGATGCATGAGAACGCTTAGCTGCTTCCTTGAAAGACAGAGCGGGTCCAACAGATCGTTCGTGGAATAACTCTGAAGCCGCGGGTCTTCAACGACACCTGAGTGCCTGAGAACCGTCCACTCTTCCTCCCTCTCGTCGTAGGCGAACATAATACGTGGTGGCGCCGACGGGGTACTGAGCTCGCGAAACGCGTCTCGCGCCTCCCGAATAAATCCGCTACTAATGAGCTCATTCACACGATCGAGACCGACCATGCACTCCTGGATCGCCTGCAGCGTCAGGTTATGAGCTTGAGACGTCGTCCGCTTGTGATCCTTCGCCTTCTTCGCCATGACCGCCTTCCTTCTCCCCGCCGATCGCGAGGCGCTCAGACCTTAGCAAATAAACCTGATTTTTCAAGAGATCCTATAAAATCACCGCTTCTACGCGTTCCACTCAGCCAAAAACCACATTAAAAATATTGGCTCTTGCGGAGCTTTTTTCCTAGTACACACTTAGTACCAATTGAACTGGTGACCTTCCCGGTGAAACCGGGATGCTCTCCAACGGAGCTTTTTGTTATACGAAAAACACTCTCGTTTGAGAGTGTTTTCGATGGAGCCGTTGACCAGGATTGAACTGGTGACCTCATCCTTACCATGGATGTGC
>CAZIVC010000015.1:0-19655 GCA_964542945.1 uncultured Gammaproteobacteria bacterium | reverse complement strand
TATGCACTACGCGAATCGACATGTTCTCGGTTTGGCTGTTTTGAGCTCCTTTATTGTGGGAGCAGTAACCGGCGGAATCTCGGGATTTTTCGTGCCGTACTACTTGATGTCGTCTGATCGAGCACAGAAAACGGTTTCTCCTGTTGTAAGCTCGTTGGTTTCTGAAACGAACGAGTCAGATGCGGTGGTTCGTGTGGCGCGTCAGGCATCTCCAGCGGTGGTGTCGATCGTGATTTCTCGAACGGTGTCATCTACCCGCGCTGCAGCGCCGTTTCTTAGCCCGCTTCTCGATGAAGAGATGCTCGATGTGCTCCCCGAGTTGCGTCGAGTGGGTGGTGGATCTGGGTTTTTTGTCTCGAAAGATGGCTTGATTGTGACAAATCGTCACGTGATCGACGATGAACGAGCCGAATACACGGTTGTGACGCAAGATGGAAAGCGTTTGCCGGCTAAGGTGATGGCGCGAGATTCTGTCCTGGACTTGGGAGTTCTCAAGGTGGAAGGGGCTGATTATCCAGCTCTGTCGTTTGGAGATAGCGATAAAGCAGTGATCGGGCAAACGGTTGTTGCGATTGGGAATGCGCTCGCAGAATTTCGAAATACGGTTACAAAAGGAATTATTTCAGGAAAAAACCGTCGCATCGTGGCGGGCGGTATTGGTATGTCGGAGTTGATTGAAGAGGCGAGCCAAACAGATGCAGCGATTAATCCAGGAAATTCTGGAGGCCCGCTTCTCGACCTCCAAGGAAATGTGATCGGAGTGAATACGGCGGTTTCGCAAACCGGGCAGTCACTCGGTTTTGCAATCCCAAGTAATTCCGTTCAGCACGCCATTGAGAGCATCCAAAAAACAGGCAAAATCAGCCGTCCGTGGCTTGGAGTGCGCTTCGTCATGATCGACGCGGAACTCGCTAAAGAAAATCGTTTGCCCGTTCAATCGGGAGCGTTTGTCTTGCGAGGACCGCGGGTGGCGGATGTAGCCGTCGTTCCCGGATCGCCAGCGGCCAAAGCAGGCATTGAAGAAAACGATATCATCCTTGAAATCCAGGGACAGCCGTTAAACGATGAGCGATCGCTTATGTCGGCGGTTTCACGTTTTTCAATCGGTGATGAGGTCGAGCTCAAGATTCTTCGCAAAGGCGAGGAAAAGCGAGTAAAAGTAACTCTCGAAGAGCGTACAGATGATCGTCGCTAACGCTATGTCGTTCATTGAAAAAAGAACCAAGATCGTGTGTACCGTGGGGCCTGCCTCTGCTTCGCGTCTCGAGGAGCTTTTGCGAACAGGAATGAACGTATGTCGGTTGAATTTTTCTCACGGGACGCATGAAGATCATGCAAAATACATCGCGACGATCCGTGGCATCGAGAAAAAAACAGGGATTCCGATTCCGGTTCTTCAAGATTTGCAAGGTCCAAAGATTCGTGTAGGTGACCTTCCTGCCGAAGGGATCGAGCTCAAAACAGGTGGCGAGGTTTCATTTACATCCGGTGAAGGAAAACTTCCCTACGTCGTTCCGGTTTCATACGAGCGACTTGAAAAAGACGTGAAAGTGGGGCAAACGCTTCTTTTGGATGACGGGCTTATCGCGGTAAAGGCGAAGCGTGTGTATGCCGACCGCGTCTTGTGTGGAATTACCTTTGGTGGGCGATTATTTTCTCACAAAGGCTTAAACTTGCCAGAAACCCACACCTCGATTGCGGCGATGAGTGAAAAAGATCAGCAAGATCTTCTCTTTGGCTTAAAACAAGGTGTTGAATTCATCGCTCTTTCGTTTGTTCGTTCTGCGAAAGATATCGAAGCGGTTCGTGCGTATGCAGAAAAGCATGGTTATCCGGGGAAAGAGCTGAAAATCATTGCCAAGGTAGAAAAGCCCGAAGCGGTTGCACAGCTCAAAGAGATTGTGGATGCTGCCGATGGAATTATGGTGGCTCGCGGAGATTTGGGCATTGAAATACCAGCAGAACGCGTTCCAATTGTGCAAAAAGAGCTGATTCAGCAGTGTTTGGATGCGGCAAAGCCGGTGATTGTGGCGACTCAAATGCTTGATTCGATGATTCGTCAGCCACGAGCCACGCGTGCCGAGGTATCGGATATTGCGAACGCAGCCATCGATCACACGGATGCCACGATGCTTTCAGGAGAAACGGCGAATGGAAAATTTCCGCTAGAAGCGGTTGAGACAATGGCAAAAACGCTGCATGAAGTGGAAATGACAACACTCGATGATCTGCCACCGCACCTTCAGCTGAATCCAGAGCATCCAGAAGAAGCGATGACAAATATTGCGAGCATTCTTTCCTACGCGACGACGGCAAAGGCGATTTTGTGCTTTAGCCCTACAGGTGCCTCGCTTCAGTGGTTATCACGCCATCGTCCACCGATGCCGATTTATGGGATTTCTGACGCGCTTCCCGTGGCTCGCCGTATGCAGCTCTCTTGGGGAGTAACGGCATTTTACGTTCCTCGCAAAAAAACCATGGACGAAGAAGCCTGGCAAAAGCTGGCGATTCAAATGCTGAAAAAAGAGAAGCGACTAAAAACGGGCGATGTTTGTATTGTGGTGATGGGTGAACCGATTGGAAAAACCGGTCATGTTCAGCTGGTTGAGACGCGAAAGATATAGAACCCCACAAAGGACTAATACGAAATTTCTGCCAGAATCGCCACTTCTTTTTCCCAGTGTTCAAGGGGACTATCACCAAGATAAAACAAGGCCATTTCAGGTGTGAATTTGTGTTTTGTGAGCAAGGTTCGCAGAGCGTATAGACCATTTTTCACCAGAGTTTCTTGTTGTTCTCGTAGCCGAACCTCAAGGATTTGAGCCGCTCTTAAGGCCTGCTCCTTCGGGAGCGAGAGCAGCATCTCGTGCTTGGCGTGATGGATAACGTGATCAAAATAATCGTATAGACCCTCCTTATCCGATGGCTTTAGAAGGATGCCAGCCGTTTGTTGCGTGGTTCGGAGAGCTTCTCGAGTGAAAGCAAGAATTTCGTCTTTAACGTAGTCAGATGCTGAAATGGCGTACTCGTACGCATATTCACTAACAATGCGTTCAAGTCCCTCGTGTTGAATCCGTTTAATCATTCGTCGCATGTTCGGATGCGGTTGTCGTGGATCCCCCAGGCGGCGTTTAAGCGTTTGGCTAAATAAAAAGTAGAGTGCGTGAGTTTCTTCATGTACCTGAATAAATCTGCCGTGGTTCGTTAACCCATTTTCGAACGTGTATTCCGGACGGGATCGTTGAAAAAATCCACCACTTCGTTCACCGCTCTGACGATTTAGCTTGATATAGGTTTCTTTTGGGACTTTGAAATGGATCGTGAGCACGTGGTTAGTGCGCTCAACTCGACTTGCGGCTCGCACGCGAGAAACGGCCTCGAGGTGGGCTTCCGGAGAAGAGTATTTTTTCTCCTCTGCGGTAAGCTGGTTTCGCCGCTGAACGGCTGTTCGTATGAGTTCTTTCGCGATAGAAAGTTGATAGGTTGCGAGGGCAAGTTCTTCACCAGAATCTAAAATAGTCGCTATAAGCTCATCTTCTGTAGAATCAGCTCGAGTAAACAGTTGTTCCAAAACAAGAGCGGCAACGGTGGCGATCCCTGCGCGTTGCTTAGCGCGCTCAATCCAAAAAGCTTTTTCCGCTTCGGGTTTTTCTTCTTTGGGAAGGCGTTGGAGTAGTTCAAATTGTTCTTGTGGGTGGAACGAGCGGGACATGTCTTCATTATATCAAAAAGGGTATAAAAGATCGTTCTGAACAGCCGCTTCAAGGTTGACAAAACCGTTTTTTTACGATAGGTTCGGGAGCACCATGATCGGCACGGAGGTGATCTATGGTGGTCTTTGAAAAAGGAAACGTGAACAACTCGATGACGGATCGCTGGCGAACGGCGGCAGAGCGCTTGTTGTGCGTCGGTGACGGAACGACGGTGTCGGGTTCTGCGTTTCGTCTGAGGAGATATCAGGCGGAGGCGTTCAGGGCATTCTCTGATCTTCTTCAAGAAGGACTGCCGACGCGCTACTTGCGCATGGTGCTCCCGCCTCGTTCGGGGAAGACCGTCATCGTGGGGCAGATCATTGGTGCGGCCCAGGTGCACGCGCTCTTTGTTGCGTCAACGATCGATCTCCTCGATCAAACGGTTTCGCGCCTTCGAGAGCAACTTCCGTCTGTCGAGATTGTGCCGCATTACGGAGACTGCAAAGAACTCACCGTGGGCGGAATCATTGTGACGACGTATGAACAAATGGGCGCCTATTTCGATCGTGGCGACGTTCCGGCCGAAATTGCGTCGTGCGCGTTTATTGTTCTTGATGAAGCGCACCATGTGCTCACCGAGCGACGTCTTGGGTGGCTCGATGCGCTCTTCGATCACCAAGCGGTCCGGATTGCGATCACTGCGAGTCCAGACTGGAACGAATCGCGCCAACTTATGGCCAAGTTCCCGGAGCTCATCTACGAGCTCGCGATTCCAGAAGCGGTGGAGCTCGGTATTCTCGCCAAGGTCACGGCCTATGTTCACGAAGTGGATGTTGGTCGGAAGGATATCCGTTTGAAGGGGGATGACTACGACGAAGAGGAGCTCGAACGCGCGCTTCTTGATAAGGCGATGATCGAGAAAGTCCGTTCACTTCGCTTCGACGATCCGAAGACACGCGGTCTTGGTTGTCTTGTCTGTTGCAAGACAATCGCGCAAGCGCGAGCTATTGCGAAAGCGCTCAACAAGTATCGACCGAAAGACGTGAAGCCGGTCGCGTGCCTCACCTATGAAGAATCGCCTGGCAAGCGTAAACGCATTCGAGAGGCGTTTCACGCGCGAAAGATTTCGACAATTGTCCAGATCGCTACACTGATTGAGGGCTGGGACGACGGAGTCTGCAAGTTCTTGATCGATGTTGCTCCAACGCCCTCACTCGTTCGTGCTACGCAGAAGTACTACCGACCACTCACGGTGGATGGCGATGCGCATGCAACGATTCACATGCTCATACCGTCTGGCATGGCGGCGCATCCCGTGTATCCAACGGATGTGCTCTATCACGAGAGCGGCTCTGATAAGCCGTTCAAATTTGGCCGAAAGAGGGGGCGAAAGCCGAAGCCGGTGGGGCAGTGGATCGATCGGAAGGGTCCGGAATTCTCGGGCTCGGTGATCGTTCGAAGCCGGATCGTGACTTGCGCGACTCTTGATCGTCCGCTTTTGAACAAGCGATCTCGAAGTGAGCAGCGCGCGGTCATCCTCACGATGCCGGAGTTTGATCCGGAGCGGCCGCCGTCTATGCGAGAATTCTTCCAGATGCAGGCAGATCACGTGCTCTTTCGCGGTTCGGGTCGGCATCTCATGAGCTATCTCGGTGTGCCGATCACGACACAAGGGTACCGCGCTTGGCTCGTTCGTCTGTTTCTGAGGCAAGTGCCCAAACGGTATCTACAAGACGTGGGCGAGGTCGTTGACGATCGTTCGTGCCGCGAAGATCTAGCGCTTCTTCGTGAGATCACACGTCGGATCGATTGGCGTCGTACGCATGAATCGGAACGTCGTCAGATGGTGAACGAAGTGAGCTCCGCTTGGCGCGCACTTCAAGGCTTCGAAGAACAAGAGCTGCTAGAAACCCCAGAGCGATGTTTGTGGCAAAAGGAAGTGGAGGCAGCGCTGCGTCAGGCGATTCAGCGTCGCTGCTTGGGTTGGCACATGAAGATTATTGAGAGGTATTTTGGAATCAATGGTGAAGAAGAGGCTACGGCGCTAGAGATAGCGGGTAGCTACAATCTGTCTCGTACGCGGATCGACGCAATCGTAAAAGAGACGTTGCAAAAACTGTCTCACGACACGTATGTTGTCTACGATCGCGCGACGGGAGAGCTATTGGAAGGTGAACGCCTTTGGAACTACAACCTGTCAGAAGTCGTGTTAGTAGAAATTGGCACGATGTATTACTAAATCCCCACGAGGGGGATTTTTTCTTTAGATAGATTTGCGTTTGTAACGTACTAAACGCCTAAGGGGATTGATGTTTTTTTGGTTTTGTGATATTAAAGCTCGGCTATCTGTTATCTGTATCAATCAAGAGGGAGAGCGTCGCATGTCTGAGGTAATTAAGGGTCAACCGCTCAAGCCGATTCTCACGGGCTATTTTGAGAGCAGAGGCTTTACCGAGCTGGACGTTGTGCGTTTGTGGGCAAAAAAGGGAACAAGATCACTGCTATTGGCAGAGGCTTTGCCTGCACGGATCGATCGCGCTGTCTGCGAAGAGTTTCGCGAATTATCGCAAGATGATGCGGATGATTATCGGATCCATCTGCCCGCAGTTGAGTTCCGGTTGCAAAATAGTGACACTCAATGGCTGGTGTCGGTGGAGCATGTGATGATAAATGGCGATAAGCAACGCGCGCTCCGTTTCACAACGGTGCAGTTCCAAAGAGAGCAAGGCGTGATATCTCCCATGTGGACAGAAGATAGACGTGATGATCCTCGGTTCGAACATCGCGGATCGCCATACCCGTACCTGTAAACATACTGACCCCGTTTCTGTTCTGGGCGGAACAGGGAATGGGGTTTTTATTTTAGGCTTCACGCGGTTACCGGTGTGGCAGAGGCCATACAAAGGGCTTGATTGTTTGGGTATTTTGTGATACCAAAGACAAGTTGTTCATTGATCGAATCAGTGAACGACAGGAGGATTTCACATGTCTGACGCGAATAAGGGAATTCCGCTCAAGCCTCTTCTGTTGAACTTCGTAAAAAAGCATGGGTTTACAGAAGAAGACCTCACGGTGATGTGGGCGAAAAAAAGTATAAGGAGGTTTCACCCAAGCGGAGTTGTTTCCTCTCCGCTCGATCGCGCTGTCTGTGCAAGCATCCGCGAATTGACAAAGGACGAAGCGGATGGTTACCGCATTCGAATTCCAGCGGTAAAGTTCCGGCTATCGAGTGGTACCGCTGAGTGGCTTGTTTACGTCGATGCGCTTAAGGTAAATAACGAGCCCAGTTTCATGCTACGAATGGTCACCGTTGAGTCGCAGCAGAAACAGAGTATTTTGTAGATGTGGCGTGTCTGCCTCGCTTAGAGTCTTAGGACAAGTAGTGAGCGAGGTTTTATTATTTAGCCGCGTCTATAACCGCCAATTTTTTTCTTGAAATTTCTCGCGCCTTAATATTTCCTCAATTTCACTTTTGATTACCTCAATGTCTTCTGTGCTGAGCGGCGTAAATCCATTGTAAAATCCAGTTTCAGGACGAGGAAAATAACACGCTTCGCCCCAAGGTTGGAATTTGGCGCTCTTTGCCCGTCCGTAAAGATGAATGTGAAGGTGCGGCCCCTCGGGTGTAAAAACGCCCCAATTTCCGTTATCTTGATAATTGATTCTTCCAATATCGATCCCGCATTTGTTAAGTGCTATTGTCATCGCTTCGCCAACGATCATGGTAAGGCGCATAAGCTCGATCGCAAGCGGAGGCGAAAGTTGTGTGCGATCAATAACGGGCGTTTTTGGTGCGATCACAAGATGTCCGCCATCTTCACGAGAAATATGCGGATGATCACTCGTCGTGACCAAAAAATGAGCTGTTTCATAGATGATCGTGTCCATATCTCAAGCTAATCGGTTGTCGTAAGAAAAAGCAAACCCCCTCACAGGGAGGGGGTAGCTATAAAGACTAGGCCTTTTGTAATAACGAGCGATAGCGGGCGCGTTCGCTCCACAAGAACGCGAGGTTGAGAATCAAGAGTGCGTTTCCCATCATGGCGCCTGGCTTATGGAGTCCGCCGTCAAAAAAGGCGTGAAAACCAACGATGTTGATCGTAATTGGCAAAATGAGAAGAGCGGCAAGAGCGACGCGCTTCGTCCAAAGGCAGAAAATCGCGAGTGCAAAGACGATGGCGTCAATGATCATCACGTAGCGAGTCTTCATGAGAAGATCAACGAATTGAAAGGCTGCTGGCGTCTGATACATGTCCGGCGTTGGGGCAGGAAATACGCCGAGAGCACCGAAGATAGGTGTGATCAAAAGAAGGGTGAGTAAAATTTTGCCAACGGTAGAAAGGGCGGAGGATGTTTTCATATAGCTCGCTTCAGCATAGCGCGGGGGAGTGGGCCGGGGCAAATGGGGTGACTTTAAGGCCAGAAAACTAGAAAAACCATTGACATTTAGCGAAAAACCAGTATACTGAGCGACTAATCTGTTCCCGAAGGTCGGGAGGAGATTTCCGAGGAGGACGGTCATGACGAGCAAGGTGGCGGATACGGAGCGGGCGGTGGCGATCGAGGGAGTCAGGGCGGCGTGGGCAGCGGCAGAGGCGACTGTTCCAGCGGATGAACTGTCGCCAAGCGATATCAAGGAGATCGCCGCTCTGCTCAGGGATACTACTAACGAGCAAGCGCGCGATCGAGCGTTTCTTTATGAGGGCTTGCCCCTGTCCGACACGTCGGTTCCCGATGGCGATGATGCTGATCGCCTTCAAGCTGATCTGCGGGAGCAAGATGTGTACGAGATCAGTGAGGCGCTCCTTGGTGAACTCGTTGATCTGGATGCACTCGATGTAGGGCTTGAGCTCATCAATGGACTTCCTGCAACAAACGAGGAAGAGCGTACGCTAGCGTGGAACTATCGGCGTTCTCTCGTGTCCGCACTGATCGAGCGAACGCAATTCAAGCGAGCGATTCAGCTTACTGCGGATTTGTTTGGGAAGAGTACGCTCGACTACGCGTCGATCATCGCAGATCTCTATAAGGCCGATCCGACGCCATCTCGTTTGGAGGAAGCGCGTCGATTGATTGCGGAACGTATTCTGCTCAACACGGGAAAGAGGAATCTGGACGAGGCTTCGAAGGCTTGGGCGATTCTCTGGTTCATGACTCGGGATTCACAAGATCTTGAGATGGCGCGCGGCGCAGCACGACTGCTTTCGCTCATTGATCGGGCGACGGCTATCTCTTTCTTGGCAGAGGTGACGGGCGATGCGGGGGACTTCTTGGCAGCGTTCCAGCTTCTCAATAAGATCCAAAAAGAACGCCATTCGCTTCAGGCTCCTGTCGCGAAGCGCGTCTTCCGACTAATCGATATCCTTCGACTGAAGATGTCGAACGAGGCCACCAAGTCGCTTCATAAGGGTCCGCCTGACCTCTCTGAATCTACGACGGTAACGCTCGACCAGGCGCGCGGGCTCCACGAGCAGCTTCTCGTGGTTAATCCACGCTGGGCCGAGCTTGTTCGCCAGCTCATCGTTCGAACCGTGCGGGTAGCGGAGATGACCGCCCGCCGATCGGTTCCGCAGGCCGAGAGGTGAGATTCTGACTCGTTGGTTGATGCGCTTTCAGAGCGCGTCACGCAGCGGGTTTTTTAATACAAAAAAGCACATAATTTACGCATATCAATACAAATATATTGACAAACGATAATTCATGGAACTAGTTTTCTTTACGATCAACCCTATTTACCCCCCCCTGTAGGGTCAGAAGGGATGCTGCTCCTTCGTCGCAGGTCTCTGCGCCGCTCGGAATAGCTGATTACCATCATCTATATCCCTCGCCATCCTCGAGACTCGAACCCTCTGCTCGGGTTCGCTTCTATTCAACATACAATAAACCCCGCGAGTGCGGGGCTTATTGTATGGCGGGTCAGAAGGGATTCGAACCCTCGGTCTTCTCCGTGACAGGGAGACGTGTTAACCGGGCTACACCACTGACCCAAGAAATTGTGGGCGTATCGTAGCAAAGGATGTTTGGTCTGGCAAGATGGCGGTGCTTCCTTATCCACAGACGAGATTTCTCGTGTAAAGCGGGCTTTGTGCTACACTGCCGGTATGATGATTTTTTCGGCGGTTGAGCAGTGGATGCTGGCCATGGGGAATCAGGTGCCTCTCGAGATTTTTTTGATTCTTGGCGAGGTTCTCGAAGAGCTTATTTCGCCTATTCCTTCGCAACTTGTGTTGATTACCGCGGGAACGATTGCGGATGCTCAAGGCAGAGCCTGGTGGAGCGTTCTCTGGCTAGCCGGGTTGGCGTCATTCGCAAAAACGGCGACAACCATGTTTTTTTACTGGACCGCGGAGTTCTTGGAACGAGTGATTATTCCTCGATTTGGAAAGTATCTTGGACTCACATCAGATGACCTGCGACGTGTGGGGGAGCGCTTAAACAAATATAGCTCACGGGAGTTTTTAACGATTTTTACCCTTCGGAGCATCCCATTTTTTCCGAGTGTGCCTATTTCGATCGTGGCCGGCTTGGTCTCCATGCGAGTAAAAACTTTCGTGACAGCCACGCTTTTGGGAAATTTTGTTCGTGGACTCATTGTGATTGGGACGGGGTATGCGGGACTTTCCACATATTTAGCCGTAATACACGGATTTAAGGGAGTTGAGGATCTGCTCACAAGCGCCTTCTTTATTGCCGGAGCGGGACTCATTGTTTTTGTTTACGCAAAGCGTATAAAATCGCAAAAATAAGCCAAAAAAGCCATATTTACTGATAAGAAGCTCTTGACAAAACGAGCTTTTTCTGTTATTTTGGAGCGTTCTGCGCGCGCCTGGTGGCGTGAGCGGAAAGTACCCGTCTCGGCCTGTTGATAACGGCTGGGGCATCACTCAGGAGCCGGTGGCTCGATAAACCACCGGAGAATCATCGTGAAGAACATCCAGGGTATCTTCTTCTTCGCCTCTGTCGCGTCCCTCCTCGTCGCCTGCGGCGCCCCGATCCCGGGTGCGCCCGACAGCGGGTCCGGTCCCGCGATCGGGGCCCGCTGCAACCCCAGCAGCGAGGTGGGGCAGACCATGTGCGACCCGGCCTGCCCGGGCGCGTACTGGTACTGCGGTCAGGATGGGAGGTGGGGGTGCTCGCGACCCCTGTCGTGCCCACCCCGGTCCGACGGCTCCGCCCCCGCGGACGCCGTCATCGCCGACGCGGCCACGGTCGACGCCCCCGCGCCGGCCGACGTCCTCATGGGCCCGGCCTGCACCTCGGGTGTCGGGGCCTGCGCCCGCACCGGGGTGATCCGCGTGAACGACGCGGGGATCCCGGTCTGCGTCGACGGAGCGGGCCGTCCGGTCACTCCGGGCGCCCCCGCCACGGAGACCTGCGATGGCGTCGACAACGACTGCGACGGCCGCATCGACAACGTCGCGTCCTCCACGGCCCCGCTCACGCGGAGCTGCGGCGGGAACGAGGTCCCGGAGGGGGTCGGGCAGTGCCGCCGCGGTACCCAGACCTGCGCGAACGGGATGTGGTCGACCGTGTGCGTGGGTCTCCGGCCGCCGACGGCCGAGATCTGCGACGGCATCGACAACGACTGCGACGGGCAGATCGACAACAACTGCCGCCCGCCCCCCGGCGACGCGGGCGTGCAGTAGACGGGTCGCCTAACCGGTTGGTCGAGCATCACGCGAGTGAGTGCTCCCAGCCGGTCTTATTTTTTCTCAATGAAGACTTCTGCTTTTGGCGAATAGCTTTGTTGCCGCCTCGCTTTAATTCGTTTTGAGCATGTTCAGGATTCTTGGAATCAAATTGTGAAGATTGTGGTTCTCAGAAACGTATTGCCTGACCGCTTTTCCGATGTGCTCTTTTTCGTCAGGATTTTGTAACAATAGTAAGCACTGTTCTAAATCGTTTGCGATCTTCTGAATGTCAGTCGCGCTTGTGTTAAAGCAAGACGGGAGATCTAGTTCATCCAATGCACGTGCCGCCGAGGTATTTGCTGCGAGAACAGGAAGTTCCATCGACCAGGCTTCGAGAAGCGTTTTGTCGAAGCTGTCTGTTTTGGTGAGATTCACCGTGAGGTTCGCGGTGGCAAGAAGTGGGCGTAATTCTGTTTGTGATTTTGTTCCCAAAAAGTGAACACGATCTTGAATGTTTAACGCACGGATGCGTTCTTGTAGCTCTTTTTGATATTCCACGTCTTCTGGTGTAATCGGCCCGCCAACAATATCGAGCTCGGCATCTGTGTTGGAAAGTCGAGAAAACGCTTCAATAAGCGCATCAAGGTTTTTTACGCGCGTGACACGACCGACGGCGATGAGGCGAGTATGGCCTGTGGTGAAGGACGGCGATGGCGCAAACAGATCAACATCGATCCCATGCCCCATGATGCGTTTTTTGTCTGTTTTAATGCTCGTGCTCTCCGCCGTTTGGGTAAAGAGATGATTGATAAAACGCTCAGCGACGCGTAGAACTACAGGCGTGTGTTTATGCGAGTACCACAGCCCAACGGGAATGCGAGAAAGTCGCCAAAAGAGGCCGCCTAAAACCGCATAAATGGCGTTCATGTGCACGAAAACCGCGTCATACGTTCCCCGTGTCTTCCAAAGAAGCTCATAAAAACGGACGATATATCCAAATTTTGAATGCCCCTTCTCTTTGCCGAGCGAATAAATCGTGACGTTTTGCGGAAGGGAATGCCGGCCCTCTTTAAGACAGATCACTGTCACGCGTGCGCAGTGACGAGCGAACTCTTTGAGCCAATGATGGAAAAAGCCTAAAATCGGATCTTGTTCATCCACGGTTTGGGTGTAGATCAGAACGCGCATATGCGTAAACTCTAGCAGGTGTGAAAAGAAAAAGCTTCCTGCCAAATGCAGGAGCTTCATTACGTGGTACAATGGCGGTATGCGACGTGCGTCGTTCGTCATCGCGTTCTTTGCGTTTATCACTGCCTTGGCTGTGTTTTTTCATGTAACGTCGCTTGTAGGAATGTTGGTTGTTCTGGCAGTGGTTGGGATGGCGCTCATGTACTGGCCGGTGCCGTTCTTTCTTCTCTCGCTGCTCACGGCGCCGATGATTGGCTGGATGATGTCCTTCACATTGGAACGGAGTGAATTATCCGAACGCTTGTTTGCGGGTTCGCTCGATTTACCGGTCGCAGATGTATTTGCCGTTCTCGCGCTGATGAGCTGGGGTTGGTTATTTCTACGCGATGGCCGATGGAAAAGGTGGTTCAACGCTGTTCCGCTCAAGTTGCCTTACGCGGCCCTTGTACTTGCGCATGGTTTATCAGCGTTTTCGCCTTGGCGCCCTGACCGATTAGCGGTTTGGAAATTCGCTTTGCGTCCGGTGGCTTTTGCCTACGCTGCTTACGTGGCGTTGCCGGTGTTGGCAATTCGCACGGTTAAAGTGTTGCGTTGGGCGCTCTGGACGGTTGTGGCAACGGGTTCTGTTTTGGTGATTGATGGTTTACGCGCCTTTGTGATGGTGGGCGGTGTTGATCCAACGACACGCGCTCAGCCGATGCCATGGTTTGGTGTTTACCCATTTGGTACCAATCATAATGTTTTGGCCGAGTGGTTGTTGGTTGTTGCTCCTAGCGCGTTAGCGTTAAGCGAGTTAGAGCATCACGTATCTCTTAAAAAATATCTGCGTTGGTTTGCCGTTGTTGCGTTTGTGGTCGCGCTTCTCACATTCTCAAGAACGGCTTGGATCGTTGCCTTTTTTGAGATCGGGATTTTGCTGAGCATTTTGTTTAAGAAACAGCTGCAAACCTACCAGCGTCATTGGCCATGGCTGGTTATTGCCTTCATTCCATTTACGATCGTCATGTTGGTTTTTACTTTGGGAACACAGGGACAAGGATCAACTGAAGCTCGCGCGACGCTGCTTGGAATCGCGCTTCAGCTCTTTACGTCGAGTCCGATCTTGGGAGTTGGCGCGGGAACCTTTGTGAGTCACGTAGATCAAACGTTGGTGTATCACTTACTCTTCGGCGGACCCATGGATGCGCACGGGGTTATTCAAAAGCTCTTAGCAGAAACGGGGGCCCTTGGATGTATGGCTTTTGCTTGGGTCTGGGGAGTCATTGGGAGTCTCATCTTGCGTGCGCGACGAACGATTTCTCTGCATACGCGAGCCGGAAGAGCGCTTATGTATCTATCGGTGTCTGTTCTAGGTGCCTTTATTTATCAGCTGTTTAATACAACGTATTGGACGGCGAAGCTTTGGCTACCGGTTGGCATACTGTTCGCGGCATGGAATGTGTTTTATCGCGATTCATATGAAACGTAAGCTTATTCAGGCGCTCTGGTCGCTCGAACGTGCTGGGGCCGAGCGTATGGTGTTTGATCTTGTTCGTTTATTAAAACAACGATATTCCATTGAAGTAATTGCGGTGGAAGATGGGGCCATGCGAGCCGATTTTGAGGCGCTAGGCGTCCCGGTTCATGTACTGCCAAAAGAGACTTCGCGTATTGGAAGACTCGATTTCGCCTGGGATGTCTTGTCTGGTTTTCCAAAAAGCACCCTTGTTCACACACATCTTGGCATGGATTTATGGCTGGGTTTGGTCGCGCGTTATTTGGGTTTTCGCTGGATCTCAACGTGTCACAACGATGACCGTGATTTTTCGTTACTAAAAGAGAAGGCGCATGTCATGGCATGGAATCAGGCGAGTGAGGTTGTATTCGTATCGGCGGCTGTGCGCGATTATTGGCGGAAGAAGGGTGTTCAGAGCGGAGCGACGCGTGTCATTCCGAATGGCATCGATCTTGACCGCTTTTCGCCAACCACACGCTTTGTGTACCGTGATACATGGCAACTTCTCACGGTTGCTCGGTTAACACCGCAAAAGAACCATGTTGTCGTCATGAAGGCGCTCGCAGATCTAAAGGGCGCGTGGGAGTGGCATCTTATTGGCGAGGGTTCTGAGCGGCGCTCGCTTAACACCTTGAAAACAACGCTCGGAATTGCTCCGAGAGTTATTTTTCATGGCTCACAAGCGGATGTGCGACCATTTTTTGCTAAAGCAGATATGTTTGTCTTTCCGTCGGCGTGGGAAGGGCAGGGAATCGCGCTACTCGAAGCGGCAGCGAGCGGCGTTCCACTTATTTTATCGGATCTGCCAGCATTTCGAGAGATCTTTGATGAAGAGAGTGCGCTCTTCGTAAAACATCAAACGCAAGAAGCGTGGCAAGAAGCGCTTGAATATGCGCGTGACCATGTTGTCGATATGGGAAGGCGGGCACATCGTGCCGCAGAACTTGTTCATGCGGAGCGTTCTCTCGAGCAGATGGTAGAACGATACGTTGATCTCTACGAAGCGACATAAAAACCCTCATGAAGAGGGTTTTTATGGATGGCTAGCGTCGAACGTCCCGAGAAACAGCGTTGTCGGATTCGTTTGACTCTTGAATTTTATCCAGAGTATCGATCGCGAAGACGACGGAGTCAGCGTAGGCATTTAGTGGCAACGTGTACGTCACGTTCACAAGAACGGACTGGCCAACGTTGAGCGGACCGATGCTGACTTTGCGAAGTAAAAAGGAAGATTGGCTAATGGAGCCGTTAATCGTTCCGAGAAAGCGAACTTGGTGACCGGGAACTTTGACCCTACCCGAGTTTTGCACCTGCGCTTGTCCACGGATGACACAGCGAGTTCCTCCGCGTACCTTCGTGCAGGTTTGCGTCAAGCTCTTCCATCTGGCCGTAACGTTACGTGTTCCTGGAGGTGGTGTAGGTGTTGGAGCCGGAGCTGGCGCCGGAGCGGGTGTTGGTGCTGGGGTTGGAGCTGGGGCAGGAGTCGGATTTGGTGTTGGTGTAGGCGTTGGGGCCGGTGTCGGAGCGGGGGCCGGTATAGGCGTTGGGGCCGGTGTCGGAGCGGGGGCTGGGGCTGGAGCGGGGGCTGGGGCTGGAGTTTCGGTGCCACCGGAACCCAGCTGATCGCTATAGGCGTAGGCGCCCGGAGCGTTCACGCTTAGACGAGTCGCTCCCGTACGGTCACGTAACACGCTGTTCACGAGAACGCCTGTTGGAGCAAGTGGGGTTGTTGGAAGGCCCGTTCCTGGAAAGCTGGCAACCGGAACGCTCGCCATCGAACGAAGCGCATCATTTGCGAGGCGAAAGTCGTTTCCTGCGGCATTCACGAAGGAGACTTGCGTAGCGTTAATCGAGTTATTGGCGCGCACGTAAGCAACAGAACAGGTTGGATGGCTATCCTGACAGCCTGAGGAGTCGTCTCCGTAGCCAAGGTCCCGCGATGTTCCGTTGATAATCACGTTGCCTTTAATCACAAGGCCGTCATCGGCGCGCTGTAAGCCGCTCAAGTTCGTTCCGGCAGGAGGGGTTGCAGGGCGGGCGATTTGGAACGGATAAGGGGAAACAAAGCCGCTTGGGTTGGCGAAGAGGTTGTTGAACACGTAGATGTTCTTGTTTGGAATATACTGTTCTTCGCCACCGGTATTGCCCCATCCGCCGAGCGTTTGGTTTTTCTGACAGTTCGCGCGTTCGCCATCGCAGCCACGGCGTCCGAGGTTGGCTTCAAACAAGTGGTCGCCATTACCGATGCGATAGAGCGTGTTGTTCGCGAGAAGAATATTATAACCACCGTTCACGCCCATGCCGGCGATACGGGTGTCACGGATGACGTTATTAATAAACTTAATGTTATACGCTTCGTAGTGAATCCAGGGCGCAACCATGTACTCGAAACCGGTGCCTTGGCCGGCGACATATCCACCAATCCCGCAGTTCGAGATCAGGTTTCCTTCGATGGTGATGTCGGCCGATCCGCCCTTGGTGTACATGCACCAGTCGGCGGCGTTCGAGATGTTGTTGCGAACCACGTGTCCATACTGCACGGCAACGAAGTCGATGGCGTTGTCGTCAGCGCCCGAAATGGTGCTGTCTTCCACGTAGACGTATTGTGACTGATTTACCTTAAGCGTTTCATGGGCGGCTCGATTTCCACCGTTTAAGGTCGTGTTGCGGATGAGAACGTGGTTGGCGGCTTCAAGGTGAAGCGCATCGCCAGCTGGTTCTGGAGCGATCGTAAGATCGATGAGGTAAAAGTAGGAAAGTCCCTTGCTATTAATATCGCGAGTAAGGATCGCTGTCCCCGGCCCGTCGGCTGCTTGGACAATGATGGGGAATGATTTTGTGCCTTTTCCGTCTTCCCAGAAGTTGGGCAAATTGTCCCAGCCGTAACGCCCAGGGAGGAGATTGAAGCGATAACCCGTCCCGGTGAGAGGCGCGTTCTTAGGAACGCGCTGCCAAGCTGCCTGAACGGTCTTAAATGATTGAGCGCGTGACGTTCCTGGATTTGCGTCGTTTCCACGAACGGGGTCAATCCAAAAATCTTGCACCGTTATTTGTCCGATATCGTAGCGAAGACCTGAGTTGGTGGTACCGACTGTCGAGTCTGCAAAAGTCGCTGAACCCTGCCAAAAACCGCTGAATGAAAGACCGGCGACGAGAAGAAGTTGCAGGCTTCTTTTTAAAGCATTGTGCAGCATAAGCATACTCACGCTAGCACAAGCGACGAGTTTTACCAAGCCACGGGCGTCGAATGGTTCGCTTTGAGGTAGGTGTTCGTTTGGCTAAAATGACGGCATCCAAAAAAGCCTGAGTACGCAGAAAATGGAGAGGGGTGCGCGGCCTTTAAGACAAGATGCTTATTTGTATCAATGAGCGGTTCTTTTGCTTGAGCGTAACGTCCCCAAAGAAGAAAGACAAGATGCTCGCGCTCATCAGAGAGGAGCTTGATAACATGATCGGTAAACCGTTCCCAACCTTTTCCCTGGTGAGAGCCGGCCTCGTGTGCACGAACAGTGAGCGTGGCATTCAAGAGAAAGACGCCCTGCTTGGCCCAGCGTTCCAGATTGCCGTTTTCTGGGGGTGGCGTGCCGATATCGCTTTCGATTTCTTTAAATATATTTTGCAAAGAAGGGGGTTGCTTAACGCCGGGCGGGACCGAAAAACAGAGGCCATGAGCTTGACCGTCCCCGTGATAGGGATCTTGTCCCAAGAGTACGACGCGAACTTGGTCGAACGGACATAGTTCGAATGCGTGAAAAATTTGCGATGGCGGTGGGAAGACCTTTGTTGATGCGTATTCTTGTTTGACAAAGGTGGTCAGCTCGTTGAACCAAGCCTCTTCAAATACAGGAGCGAGACGCTCTTTCCAGCTCGCTTCGATGCGCACGTCGGGCATAGGATGAGCGTAGTCTAAAAAGATGAATCGCCTTTGGCAATGTTTTAAGGGACTCCGCCCCTTAGGCCTGGTTTAAAGAAATTTCGACTGCGTCGAGTTATTCCGGCTTACGCCGGACTTGATAAGCCTTGTACACACCAGGCGCAGACCTGACACGGGTCTGACATGGAGAGAGTGGTTATCCACTCTTTTCTTTGACCGGGCGTTGCTCGCTTTGTAAAAACGGTGGGCGCACAAGCGCAGAAGGAGCGAGAGAAGTCATGTCTCTAACCGAAGGCACGCCCGTCATCCAGCCGTATATTCCGCTGCCCCTCGATAGGCTCACGGACCATGTTCCGGACTGGTTCACCCTTCGAGGACAGGATGGAAGAGATATCGGCATCGTCGGAGATGTCAAAATCTTCGGCAATCGAGTTCGTATCGCGGTGCTCGATATGGGCGGTGATCCGCAAGCGCTCGCCGTGCTGCAAGCACGTACGTCGAGAAGTACCGATTCGGTCATCGATCATCTCAAGCTCTTGCAGAAGTACGGAAGTGACGGCTTTATTCGCCGTGTCTATGTAGGATTCGGACATGAATCTGTGGGCGAAGGGGCGAGCGGAGTAGCTTGTATCGTGGAGGGCGCGTCCGACATCGTCACGAACTACTTTCAGGATTTCCGCCTTTACGCCGGGACGCGCGTCTCAACGCGATATGTAGATGGGACGAAGCTCTTTTACACAAATCCGTATCCCTCTTCAGAAAGCGACGAGATCTTGGTGAGGTGGTGGACCCTCTATCAGGGGGCGAAGGCCGAGCTTCTGGATGTGGCGAGAAATCGCTTCCTTCGCCTTCCAGACGAGCCTGAAGAGATCTATAACAACGCGGTAGAAGCATGGGCTTGTGATCGGGCCCGGGCCCTCTTGCCGTCTGCTGTGACGACACGATTCACGATCTCAGCGAACTTTCGCGTGCTGAATAACCAGCTTTCACGCATGCAAGGATGCCCGCTTGAGGAGGGAAGGGTGATTGCGCGTGTGCTGCGATCGGCGCTCAAGTATCGCTACCCGGCTTCTTTTTCGATGGACGAGAAGTACCCGGAGTCGGTCGCCGAAGCCCGTGCTTGGCACGAAGCGGATGCGGAGATGGCGTACATGGATCCGGAGCAGTGGCCTTACCACAAGGTCAGCTGTGGCTTCCGAATCGATCGCGAAATTTACAATCAATTTCTTCCTGGCCTACGGACGCTGCATCCGCGCGAGCCGCTCCCGGATCGATACGATCTCATCGGTCGTGTGAAGGTAAGGGGGCTTCTTCCCAAGGGAGAGGCGCGTGACATTGCTCGTCACCGCGGGGTGAGTCAGTGGGCAGCGCGTCTCACCACGCGCTTCGGCTTTTCCCGATGGCATCTGCGAGATCTGCGTCCCGAGCTTCGTGAGGAGGTGGAACAGGAGATAGATCCTCTTACGAGGCGTATCGATGCGCTGGATATGAGTCCGAATGATCGACAGTACGTCATTCCTCTCGGATTCTTCGTGCCCGTCCTCATGGATGGCGGGTTCGGAAAGGCAATCTTCATGATTCGTCAGCGGACGGATAAGACGGCTCATCCGCTTGTGCGCGGCTTTACGCAACAAATCGCAAAGCCGTTCATGAAGAAGTTTCCGGAGGTCCGGCTTCATGCCGACATGGGGCCGGACGCGTGGGAGATTCGACGCGGCAAGCAAACCATCCGCGTGATAGTAGAAGACTGACTCTGCTCTCAAGCGGAGTTTTTT
>CAZIVC010000014.1:0-24053 GCA_964542945.1 uncultured Gammaproteobacteria bacterium | reverse complement strand
CGCAACTCACGGTGTCAGGTCAGTGCCAGGTTCGTGTCAGGTCTGTACCTGGTGCGTACTAGGTCTCACTCAGTTCTGGGAGCAGTTTCGGATCAGCTTCGAAGCTGATCCGGGAGCTGCTCTGAGATCAGTTCCGGAACCGAGTGAGAACTGAGTTTAGCTCTCCCCTACAGGGTCTAAGGGGCGAAGCCCCTTAAAACAAAACCCCCGGTTCCACCGGGGATATTTGCATGGTGCCGAGGAGAGGACTTGAACCTCCATGCCCTTGCGAGCGCTACCACCTCAAGGTAGTGTGTCTGCCAATTTCACCACCTCGTCCTTTTTTCACGAGCCCCACTGTATCAAGGAGCCTTTTCCCTGGCAAGAGGCGGTTCCAAAAGGCGCCTTTCCGGTCCAACGATGAGCGTCAAAGCCGCGGGAACCACCGAAAATTGCAGGCCTTTCGCCTTAAATGGACGCCCGTCGACAAGCACATCTAGCTCATCTTTTGATTTCATGGAAGCGCGCTCAAAGAATACACGCGTTTCGTCACGCTCAGCTTTCTTCCAAAGACCAAAAAACCCAGATTGACGCTCGCGCTCCGTTTCAAGTACGGCCTCCAGCATCCCATCGCGATGGGATGCTTTTGCCGCCCCCGTTTTTCCATCCATGCCCACGTTTCGAATAGCGAGTGGGCTCGGCATTCGCGCCGAAATCGCGTACGACCCCTCCAGGTGCAGAGCGACCGTGGTCTCCCGTGCGAATACCTCAGAGAAGAAAAAATGATCGTTCACCTTCCCTACATCAAACACTTCAACAACACGTGCTGCCATGATTCCCGCCGAAATAGACGTATCAGGAATACCGAGCAAACTCGATAACGGGGTAGCACGCAAGGGAACGATACCAACCGCATGCGAAATTCCTACCAAAGATGGAAGCCAACGGAAAAAGAGCTCATCGTTTCCCACAAAAATAATATTCTTCAGCCCCTCCGTGGCTAAAAACTCTGCCATCGGTGGTTCACCCTGCAAATACTGCCCCAAACGCAAAATACGCCCCTGGATTCCCAGGCGCGCGACTTCGAGCTCAAAGCGATCTAGCTCCCGCTTGCGACGCTCATCTTCAAGCGAGGCGTCGTAGACATAGGCAAAGGCGGGATTCATAGCCTCTACTCAGACGTCTCGCCGTCTGGCGTACCAATCGTCACCTCTTTCTTTTCTCGAGATGGCGAAGTGGGCGCCTCACGCTTCCCTCCGCCAACTTTCACATTTCCTTCGAGCGCTGCCCCAACATCAATCGCGATTTGTTCTGCGGTAATATTACCGCTCACCTGAGCCGTTGGTTTTAATTCTAAGCGGCGATTTGCCGTAATATCTCCTAGCACTTTTCCAGAAATTGTCGCATCCCCCGTTTGAATCGTTGCTTTAATTAAGGCTTCTGGTCCCACCATTAAATGCCCACCACAATGTAACGTTCCTGATAATTCCCCCTCGATGATCACATTACCCTGACTCTTAAACTCTCCTTCAACACGAACACCCCGCGCGATCACGGTTTCTTGATCTGAACGATGCGCGAGAGGAGCGCCGGAGGAAGGAGACACAGGTTTCACAGTAGCTGCAAACATAAGACAAGCGCATTTGCATTCTATCGGGCGGAAAACCAGGGGTCAAAGAATGTCAATACGAGAATCTACCAATGCGCTACATTTGATTAGGCGTTTCGATACCGAGAAGCAAGAGGCCGCCGCTCAACACCACCTTTGCCGCGCCCACAAGGTCTAGGCGAGATGTTCGAAGGGCCGGCTCCGCGTCCATCACCGGAACATCTCGATAAAACGCATGCATTTCTTGTGCGAGCTCAAAACAAGCGACTGCGAGAAGCGCCGGATTCGCTGCCTCCGCCGCTGCGTTTACCGCATCCGGAAGCGACGCGAGCTTAATCGCGAGCTGCTTGGAAGCCCGATCTTCAAGCGATGCGCGCTCATTACTCGCGGACAACGCCTTTGCCTTCTCGATAATCGAATGAAAACGAATACACGCATACTGACAGTACGGCCCCGTCATCCCTTCAAACGCGAGCGCCTCCTCCATGTCAAACACAAAGAGCTTGTCGATGCCCTGCTTTAACATGGAAAAAATCATGCCGCTTTTTGCCAAGTCTTTCGCTGTCGCTGCCACCCCTTCTTCTGTCCAGTCTGGATGGCGAGCGCGAATTTGCTCTCGTGCGTACGCATCAACCGCTTCACGCAAGCCCTGATAGGTCACAATATTTCCCTTACGACTCGACATCGCTCCGTCTTTGAGCGTCACAAGCTCGTGCCCGACATCCGCAAAGGTTTGCGTATGGCCAAGTTTCTGCAAAATCGATTGCAGCTGCTGAAAGTGAAGATGCTGACGTTTGTCCACCAAAATTAAGTGACGTTCTGCGTCTGGATATTCCTTCGCTTTTAGCTCCGCCAAGGCTAGATCCTTGGAAATATAGAGAAGATTTCCATCGCTCTTGCGAATAAGCGCGACACCGAGTTTGTCTTCTTCCAAATCCACCACGAGCGCACCTTGGCTGATCTTTGCGACACCCGTTCGCTCGAGATCGTTCACCACTTCCTGTGCGCGGTCAATGAGATCTGACTCAAAATAGCGTTTTTCGTACTCTACGCCCAAATCGGCACAAATTCGGTTGAGCTCTTCGACGCACCAGTTCCGCGTTTCGATCCAAAGCCATTCCCAGCCAGGGTGATGCGCCTCAAGAGACGCTTGAATAAATGACACTTCATCAGCTGCTCCTGGCACCGTTTCCATGACTTTCGTGGCTTCGGTATACACCTGCCCAAGATAGCGACCTGTTTTTTGTTCATCGCTGAACGATACAGTCATGGCTTCTAATGCCTCTTTTGACGCTTCACGAATAGCAACACTCTTTTCACGCGCAAGCCACCAGAGCGTACGAGCCACATTCGCGCCTTGATCATTCACAAACGTCAGAGGAGTGACCGGTAAGCCAGCCGCCTTCCAAATACGAACAAGTGCCGCGCCCGTCACAAAGTTGCGCAAGTGACCGATGTGAATTTCTTTGTGCGTGTTCGGATTCGCATATTCAAACGTAAAAGACGCTCGATCTTGTGCAGGATGCTGCAAAAACTGCCCGCCCGAAAGATGACGGACGCGATGAATCACATCCTGTGTTACTCGAGAAGCGACCAGCGTCGCATTCACATAAGGCCCCGCCGCCTGAAACGAGAAAAAAAGCTCGCTCGAAACACCAAGCGACGCCAATCGATTGGCAAGCTCTTGTGGCGGAACGCCCGCCGTTTTCGCATCACGAAAACAGGGGAACGCCAAATCACCGAGCGTGGTATCGGGAGGCGTTTGAATTTCTTCAACACGAACCTCGCGACCGAGTGCTTGCGTAAGCACGTTGGCGAACGATTGCTTCCATTCCGTCATGAGACTCATACGGCGGAGAGTTTTACAAAGTGTCGCTTGCCCTTTTGCAAGACCACTTCCCCGCCTTCGAGCGAAATGCGGGCGTTTACATCTGTAATCGTTTCGTCGTTCACACGGACGCCGCCTTGTTCAATTTGACGACGCGCTTCACTCTTCGATGGCACAAGCCCTCCTTCAACTAACGCATCGACGAGCGCCGCTTCTTTCCACGAAACTGTCACAACTGGAATATCGGTTGGCCGTTCGTGCTCTTGGTGAACACGTGCGAAGTGTTCACGCGCCTCTTTTGCTTCATCTGCGCCGAAACAGGTCGAGACAACCCGTTCTGCCAGTTCACGCTTCAGCGTCATGGGGTTTTCGCCCGCATCCAGCCTGGCTTTACACTCATCCAATTCAGCATACGTCAGGTTCGTGAGCACTGAAAAACCAGGAAGGATCATCGCATCTGTCCAGCTCATGATCTTACCATATGCGTCGTTTGGATGATCGGTGAGCGCAATCATATTGCCTTCTGACTTACCCATTTTCTTTCCCGTTGGATCGGCGAGCAACTTGCACGACATCACAAACTTTTCTTTGCCCTTCATTTCGCGTAACAGCGTACGCCCCGCAAGCATGTTGAATGTCTGATCGTTTCCACCAATTTCCATATCGACATTCAGTGCTACAGAGTCGTATCCCTGCATGAGCGGGTACATAAACTCGTGAAGGTAGATTGGTTTTTGCTCTGCGAGACGTTTTTCAAACATGTCGCGTTCCATCATCTGCTGGACCGTAAAATGAGCCGCGAGCTCGACAACATCCGAAAACGACATCGCCCCAAGCCATTCGCTATTGAGCTTCACCTGGGCTGGGTTTGGGCCGTCAAAGCGCAAAAAGCGACTCGCTTGCGCCGTGTACTGCTTCAGGTTCTCCAAGACTTCTTCACGAGAAAGACGTTTTCGCGTGGCCGTCTTATCGGTTGGATCACCGATCATGGCCGTAAAATCTCCCAAGAGCAAAATAATTTCATGGCCAAGCGCTTGAAGCTCCGCCATTTTTTGCAACTGAATCACGTGACCGATGTGAATCGTTGGCCCGGTTGGATCTAATCCTAAATAGACACGCAAACGCGCCCCAGAGAGAAGCTTTTCACGAAGCGCTTCTTTAGAGGGAAGAACGTTTTCAACCGCATGACTGAGAAACCAGTCAACCGCCTGCGTATCTGTCGATGGAGTCATATGGGGCTTAGCGTAGCGAAAAATAAAAGCCCCGGTCAAATGCCAGGGCTTAGGGCGGGCACCGATCCGAACCCTTGCAGTTCGCGAGGATCCGCGTGATCCCCTCGGCGCTCAAGACCGAAGCGGGAGACGTGCCAGGCGCGCTCTCGAACGCTCGCTGAATGCGGTCGACGACGCACTGCTCGCAGCGCGCGGTTCGAGCCGTCGAGAGACGGAGGCATTCCGTCCGTTGGCGCGTGAGATGCGCCGTATCGAGCCGACGGGCTTGTCGTTCGCGTTCCAGGCGCCCCTCGAACATGCGCGACACCTCGCGCGCATCGTTCACCGCCTGGCCACGACGCGCAACCATGTAGAAGAGGTGAATCGTCGCGCCGAAGAACAAACTCGTAACGAACACGAGCGTCCTCAGCCAAGATCGCTGCGTCTGGTAGCGGGCTTGCAGCGCCCCCAGTTCCATGAGCTCGTCCTCATCGAGGAAGCGCTCGCCTTCACCAAGCTCGTCAGACTCTCGATCACCCTGATCACTCATCGCAGTCCTCCCTTTCGCGATCGCTTTCTACCACGTTTCGCCCAAAAAATCAAGGGGTTTACCCTAATGCCAGAACCCTGCCAGACCAACCACGAGGACACCAAGAATCGTGAGCAGTAACCCCGTTCCACGCGATGCCGACGAAGCATGCGCCTGAGGCAGGAGCTCGGATAGCGACAAAAACAGGAAAAAGCCAGCAAGCCACGACAAAATAACCATGAGGATAGCGGGCGAAATCGGTAATAGAAACGCGACAAAAGCACCTAAAAAGGGCGCGAGCACCGCCAAAGAAAGCAGCCCCCACAACCACTGGCGGCGTGATTGAATAGCGTCTTTTAAAACAGCGACAACGCTCATGCCGTCACCAAACCCGTGCAACGTCATCGCGCCAGCAATCAGGATGCCGATTTTCGGATCGAGTAAAATCCCTCCACCGATCGCCAGACCATCGCAAAAGCGATGCAAAATGAGACCAAACGAACGTGTCCACACTTTTGCTGACAGGTGCGTTTGATTGTGACAATCCTCCTCATCTTCGTGCTCGTGCACTCCGTGATGATGCGCATGGACCCCTACCAACCGGTCGATCGCGTGAAACAGCAAAATGGAAATGATCGCAATCCAGCCCACGAGATGGGGTTCATAACCGCTCTCCTGAGCGAGTTCAATCGCTTCTGGAAGAACATCGAGCAAAGCGACTCCGAGTAATAGTCCTCCAGAAAGCGACAACCAAGGGTGGAGATCGCGCTTCCAGCGATACACCACGAGTCCGCCTAAAAAGGCAGCAAGAAACGGGAGGAGCGAAAGCAAGAATGACAACATATCAATAGTTCAACACGAATGAAGCGAACGCGAAAGACTACACGGACCTGCTAAAAAAAGAAAAGGGCCGGCTAGACCGAGCCCCCAAGCGTACGATCCTCTCCAAAATAGGGAGCCGGATCCATGGAGAGACCCGCGTCCGGCGATCGCTCAACCGGAGGAGCCTCGTTTTGACGCGGGCAAGGAACGAGGACCAAGTAGTCGATGCCCCTCATCCGCAGCGTGTCATCTGGACGAGGAAACCCATCCGGACAGGCGATACGACAAATGTCACGCATCGCTTCACGAGACAGCTCGTCCATATCTTCCGGAGGCTCCTGACATGTTCGACAGTCCAGCAGGCTTACATGCCGTAACACACGACAGCGCCTGACCGTGGCAACTCTCCCTTCAAACGCAGGTGGCGGAGGCGCTCTCCGCGCTGTAGACGTGGATGGCGCACGTTGTTCTATGCTCATCTTCAGCCCTCGAACCATCCGAGAGAGAGGGTCTCGCCAGATCGCAGAACCCAGCAAGATGAACAGCGACGGCGCAACGACGACGAGAATCCGCATCCAACGGTTCATAGCTGCTCCTTATCCTTATAAAAACCCACCCTGGATACTGGCGGGTTTTTGGCTTTTTGTCAACGATTGTCGGGTCTACCTATTCAAAAGGTCGAGAATCTGTGCTCGCTTGGATTCAGCTTCCTCTAGCTTGTTTTTCATGGTCTGAACCACCTTTTCTGGGGCTTTATTCAGGAATTCAGCGTTCTGAAGCTTTTCTTGTGTAGAAGAAATATAGCGCTCGAGATCGGCCAGCTCTCCCTGGATGCGCACGTTCTCTGCCTCACGATCGATAACACCCTCTGCACTAAAGCCAACCTTCCACGCACGCGACACGGTGGTTACCCATTCTTCTGGCAAGCCGGTAAGTACCTCAAGCGAAGAGGCGTTCATTAAGCGCCCAAGCCAAGCCGCTTCTTGCTCAATAGCTGCTTGTTTTTCGAGCGGAACCGCAAAACCAACCGCAAGCTTCTTAGTTGCATCAACGCCCTGATCTGCACGTAGACGACGGAGATCAACGACCGCATCTCGCAACCAGGCAAAGAGCTCAGGCTCAGCCTCAACAACCAACGGGGCGCGATACGATTCGATCATGAGTGTCTCCCCCATCTTGACTTCACGCCAAATCACATCTGTCACAAATGGCATAAATGGATGCCACAAGCGCAAAATACCACGAAGCAGAATCGAGAACAGGATGTCTTTTTTCTTTTCAATTTTTGCAATCTCAAGATACCAGTCAGCTAAATCGTTCCACGTAAACTCGCGCAATACTTCTGCCGCTTGTGCGAACTGATACGTTGAAATCAATCGCTCAACATCCTCAGAAATCTTTACAAAGCGTGCAAGAATCCAACGATCAGCAAGCGTGCGCTCAGCCGGAAGCTCTTGATCGTGTGCAAACACCGCCTGATCTTCCACGGAACCTAGCATGAAGCGCGAAATATTCCAGAGCTTGTTTGTGAAGTTACGCAAACTCTCAATTTTCGTTTCCGAAAGACGCGTATCCACTCCCGGTGTCGTTCCTGTTAAGAGCGACATGCGCACCGCATCTGTACCGTATTTTGGAATGAGTTCGAGCGGATCGAGAATATTTCCGAGCGACTTCGACATCTTGCGTCCCTGTTCATCGACAACGAGGCCATGAAGATAGGCGGTCTTAAACGGCACTTCACCGAGCGCATACACCGTCATGAGAATCATGCGCGCCACCCAGAACGGCAAAATGTCACGCCCCGTTTCAAGCATGTCGGTAGGATGATACGCGGCCAATTCCCCTGTTTTCACAAGATTGCCCTCCGCATCAACCGACGCCGCCTCTGGCCAACCAAGCGTCGAAAACGTCCACAACCCCGACGAAAACCACGTATCGAGCGTGTCTGGATCTTGCGTCCAGCCTTCACCTGGCGATGCGTCACTCACGCGCATTTCCGCACCGTTGTACCAAACCGGAATACGGTGACCGAACCAGATCTGACGAGAGATACACCAATCACGAAGGTTATCGACCCAGTAAAAATACGTTTGTTCAAAACGCTCTGGCACAATCGCGAGGTGTTTTTCGCGAACGGTCGTTTGCATCAGCTCTTTGATGGTCACACGATCCCCTTTCTTCCACTTTCCAAGTGTGTTTTGGCGGAGTGAGAATGGTTTGTTCACGCGAATAAACCACTGTTCCATGGGAAGCTGCTCAACCGGCGCACCGCCACGTTCAGCGATCGGCAAGTTTTGTGGAATTTCTTCGACGCCCTTGAGTAAACCCGTCTGATCAAGGGTTTTTTGAATCTTCTCGCGCGCTTCTTCGATCGTTAATCCGGCGAACTCCGAACCGCACACCTCCAAAAGATGCGCGTCTTTGCCAATCACCTGAATCGTTTCGAGTCCGTGCTTCGTTGCTAAATCAGCATCGATAAACGAGTGCGCCGGCGTCACACCAAGAGCGCCCGTTCCAAACGATGGATCGACCGCCTCGTCAGCGACCACGCGAATCGTGAGCTCTTTCCCGCAAAAAACGGGATGGAATACCTGCCCCACGTACTGCGCATACCGTTCGTCAGTTGGATGAACCGCAACAGCGACATCACCAAACTTGGTTTCAGGACGCGTGGTCGAAATCGGAATCGGAAACGAGGCATCGTAGGTAAACGTCAGAAGCTTGGCCGTCACTTCTTTTGTCAGAACCTCATCATCCGAGAGCGTCGTCTGAAACTGCGGATCCCAGTTCACTAAACGATAGCCCTTTTCAATCAACCCATCTTCAAACAAGCGCTTAAAAATTTCGTTCACGGCACGATTACGCTCTTCATCCAAGGTGTACTTTTCGCGAGACCAATCGCAGGACGAACCCATTTTTCGCACCTGATGACGAATCGTATTCGCAGAACCTTCAGCGAACTTCACCACCTCTTCTAAAAACGCTTCCCGACCGAGCTCGCGACGTGGGTCTTTCATGCCTTGCTTCATCAAAAGCTGCTCCACTTTAACCTGTGTTGCAATCGCCGCATGATCCGTTCCTGGAATCCAGAGCGCCTTTCGTCCACGCATACGCTCAAAACGAATCAGAAGGTCCTGGATCGCGAGCATCGCCGCGTGACCCATATGCAACACCCCCGTTCTATTTGGCGGCGGCATCATGATGGTGTACGGCTTGGCGGTTTGATAGCGCGCGGGCAAACGATCCGGATTGAAATACCCGGTGGCAAGCCAGGCATCATACAAGCGATCTTCGTGTTCTGCGGCGAGGTAGGCCTTCGGAAGCTCGGTAGGCATAGAGTTACCGCTGAGCTTAGCGAAAAACCCAAAAAAGGGAAAGCGGTTTGACGGATCACGAAAAAGCCAGAAAAATAGCCGCATGTCTTCGCTCACCCCCGAAATAGCCACCCAAGTACTGACCCAACTAATCAAAGATAGCAATGTTTTTCGAGGTACGCTCACCCCTGAGCTCTTGGAGCAGGTCGCCGACTGCGTCGAAGCAGGCGCCGATCGCCAGGAAATCATTTATCGTCTCCGCAAAACGCGCTCGCTCGCCCTTCTTAGACTCTGGGGCACAATCCTCACACGCCTCGAAGAAACCAACGGAACCGCCACAAGCTGGGTAGATCCAACCGAAATTGCCGCGCTTCCAGAAAACGATCAGGCGCGCCTAAACGATGTCTACGAAGAACTCATCAAAGATATTCCGAGCATCGAACGCTTCGCCCTCACGATTCGTTCCTCGCCCGAACAAACCATTTCCTTTTCTCGCTAACCCTATTCGTATGATGACCCTCCTCCCCTACAAAACCTATCTCTCGATGATTCGTCTGGCACCCGGCACAAAGATGTTTCAACATCTCTACGCATCCGTTGACGGAAAAGAAACGGACATCGTGGAAAACGGCGAGCTCTCCTGCGCGTTTTTTGTGACATCGATCTTGTATCAGTTCGGCTGGCTCAAATTTGGACACGCCACCGTTTCGGGCACCGTTAAAGATCTTGAAGAATCTGGCTGGAAAAAAGTCGAAACGCCCGTTCCTGGAGCGGTTATCGTGTGGCCAGAAGGTGAGGAGTCGCGCATGCACAAACACATTGGTTTTTGGCTCAGTGAAACCGAAGCCGTGAGCAATAGCACCAAAGAACACGTGCCGGTGATTCACCATCCAACCTCTGGAACGCATGAAGACGGGACGCCCGTACGCCCGATCACTGCCTTCTATATTCGCGAAGATTGGAAAGAATAAACTCGTATTCCTCGCCCATTGGCGAGGTTTTTATAAAAAAGAACCACATGGTGATGTGGTCAGAACCGCATGGGCGGCGGCGGTCGCGAACTCGACACCGTGACTTCGCGGATGGCGAGGATGGTCACGCCCACTGGCACTTCTCGTCGAATCACTTCGCAGGAGACGAGTTCAATGCCGGGCTCCTTTTTGGTGATCATGGGAAAGCGTCGGGGCAAGATCGCACTTCTCGTAACCGTCTGCGCCGTTTCCCCAAGAACAAGGAGCGCCTCGTAGAGCCCGTGCTCATGGAAACTGCCTTTATCCACATACACGGCCTCAGCGTAGAGGCTCGGTCGAAGACCGAGGCGCTTGAGCTCTGCGAGATGGTCGGCGAGCGGACGTGATTCATCCACCCGGAAGAGGATGCACTGGAGCGCCGAGCGCACAACGGCCGTTTCCGGGGTCGGGTGGAAGGTCGTTCCCGCGAGAATCTCCTCCGCGCCCGGGTAATACCTCTGTCCATTCGGCCGACGATGCGGGTTTTGATGGAAGGCCATCAGATCCGGCTTCATGACGTCGAGAGTCGCCGCGCACTTTCCATACAGGTACTCGAACATGTTCACCTCGCGAGAGCGAGTAGATCACAAAACAGGCCTTCCGTCAACGGAAAAACACACAAATCACGCAAAAGAAAAGATCGTTTATGTAAACGATCAGAGTCCCCAACGAGAGATTTCTTGCACCGCGAGATACTGCGTTCCTACTGGAACTTCTGCCTCAAACGGCTCGAGCGTCACCAAGCCCAGCTGTCGCACTTGCCGCAAGAACATCGGGGCCCTATCAGCCAGTGGACCCGTGTCTGCCATGATGCGCAGAACATCACCAAACGCATATAGCTCCCGATCCGGGAGTGCACCCACCTCGGCCACCTGATCGAAATACACTCCTTCCCAGAAGCGGGCGGCACGTAGACCGATCTTCTCGAGCTCCTCGAGATGAGCACCGAGCGGACTCGCCTGCTTTACCTCGAAGGCGACGATTTGCTTGGGGTCAAGAATACCGCGAGCTGTAATGCGCGTTGGCAAGACAATCGCACGATCTAACGAGAGAGCGATCGCCGGATAGAAGCCCTTTCCCCTCGGGGGATTCGTCTGATGTTCCCGATAGTGATCACGGTACTGCGGGAGCGTTGCCATCGAGAAGATGGGCGTAGCGAAGGGGTGATCGAACCAACGTCGTTCCATGTGAGACCTCTCGTGTGGGGGTGGATTACACCAAAAAACGAGCTATTCGTCAACGTATCATAAACCCCGGGGAGACCGGGGTTATTTCGCTAACTCTTTGAGATCAATGAGGACTTCTTCCGCGTGATCCGCAGGCTTTACTTCCTCGTACACTTTCGCAACGTTTCCGCTTGGATCAATCAGCACACTTTGCCGGAGCGTTCCCATATATTCACGCCCCATGAACTTCTTTTTTGCCCAAACACCATATGCGTTCACCATGTCCTTATTCTCATCCGCAAGCAACGTAAATGGCAATTCATATTTTTCGGCAAACTTAGCATGACTCTTCACAGAATCTACACTCACACCAAACACCTGAATGTCCATTTTCTTGAATGATGGGAAGTTGTCACGCAACATGCACGCTTCTTTAGTACAACCCGGCGTATCGTCTTTTGGATAGAAATAAATCAATACCCACTTACCCGCATAATCCTTGAGAGAATGCGTTTTCCCCGCCTGATCTTGCAACGAAAAGTCGGGTGCTTTTTTGCCAATCGTGACGTTCATATAGTAGATGCGCGTTCTTGCGTGAGTAATGCTCGTTTCACCGCCTCCCCACCGCGATTATACTGCCCCGGACGTCCATCCGCACGAACCACGCGATGACACGGCACATCCGGGCGGTAGTTTTGCTTCATAATCATTCCGACCGCACGTGCCGCTCGCGGCGAACCTGCCCGTTTTGCGACTTCTTGATAGCTCAATGTTTCCCCAACCGGGATAGAGCGAACAACGTCGAGAACCCGTTCAGCGAAGGTCATGTGGTCACTTTATTTTTTATGCAAAGAAACGTCTAGACCATAAAAATCTGCCCAGCAATAAAAGAAAACGCTACGAATAGCTCGTAGCGGAGAGCGAACGAGGCACGCGTGTGCGCTCTTGTTCGTATCAGTATTCATTTCCCCAAAAAAGCGTACTCAGCATTCGGAGTGAACCGACGCTCGCATTCAGCCCGCCATCCTCCATCACGCATTCCGTTGTTACCGCGCTCTCGAGGGCGGCAAAAAACGGCATCATATTGAACGGATGACGGCCGCGCTCGTCGATGAAGGTGATTTCTTGATCGTCGATCCCGGGTCGCACGATTGTTACGGAACGCGCGCTCCCATCTGGGGACACGACGCACATGTGCCGTTCAAGATCTCTATACTCGCGCCAAACGCGCTGAAGCTCTCCGATATCCATCTCCACCTCTCGAGCGAGGCGAGCGAGTGATGCATTCGCCACCTCTTGCTCAGGAAGAAGAAGGATCTCCAGTCGGCCTTCTCGCGACTCTTCCCTGATTGTGGTGACAGGAATCACGCCTCCTTCCCTGCTTGCACATGGCGCGCAAAATGATCGCTGCGCGCACGCGACGAGCGTGATCTGGTCGGTTCCTTTCGGGAAGGCCCGGATCGTCCCCCGATCGAACTCGTGATACGTACTACGCCATCCAGAGAACGGTATCGGCCCACCCGCGAACCGAACTCGTTTAACACTAACGGAATCTATGCCCACCTCCGGCCCGATTTGCCCGCGATAGAGCAGCCGCTTCCCCTCGAGATACGAATGGATCTCCGCAAGGAGACGGCTCACCTCATCACAAGTCAGTGTCACGGTTCCGCCCGGAGGCTTCATCTCCTGAGTCGTGTCATTCACAACCGCCCCAATAAACGTCTCTGTGTACGCCCCTTCGGCGAAGCGAATGGTTTTGGGCGTACCGTCTCCCGACTCGAGTTGTCTCACGAGCTCGGCGGTCTTGATGTAGCCCGTGACATCCCACCCAATATTCATGCCACCCACACGCCGTCTGAAGCGGGTGATTGCCCCGGCAAACGCGAGCGTGAAGTACACTTCGTAGACACTCGAAGCAACAAGCTCCGGCGGAAACATCGGCATGAGATACCCGATACTTTGTCGCAGAGACATGGCGAACCTCTGAAAAAAATGGCGCCCTGATTGGCGCTCGCTGGTTCTAGCAAAAAATGGAGGTTGCGTCTAGGGGCAAGAAAAATAAAAGCGCCTCATCACGAGCCGCTCAGGTACCTACTCCGAGATCCCCAAATGCGGGGCTTCGCCGTATGCCACCCCAACCCAGGGCGATCGACACGCCTCGATACGTTCAGGATGATACTCGATGGTTGTGACAGACGTATTTCTGAGTTCTGCCAGTCGCGATGCATCAGATTGCGTGACGGCGCTCCAGAGCGCCTTAATCCCGTTACCATGCGCAACTACGAGCAAACGAGTGGGCACGGATGGCGGCGCCTCATCTTCGATCGAAACGATCGTGGTTACCGCCCAATCCAGATAGTTCGTCGCGATATCTGCCATCGAGTGACCATTTGGACTGCGGTAGTGATCCGCGCCGATCACGCTCATCAACTTTTGTAAATCAATTGGATATCCCGACCGCGCATCATCCCCACGAGACAGCTCGCGCAACAATGGTGATGGCTCGAGTAGCCGTGCCCCGAGGAGAGCAGAATACCCGTGTAGGATGGCAAGGGTTTCTTGCGCACGCGCGAGATCTGACGAACCCGCGTGCGTGATGTTCTGCGGCAGAATGAGCGCGAGCGACCTTGCTTGCGCCTTACCTCTGTCACTAAGCGATGAGTCAGAATCCACCTCGAGCCCCTTGGCTCGGGCGTTTCCGATACTCTCCGCGTGACGAACGCAATAGAGCGTAAAACCACTTCGAGGAAGTCGCCGACAGAGCATGCAAACCCTCACTTTCCGTGCTGGCATCCTATCTAAATACGCTCCACCGTCAAGCGTATCGCGTCGGTATTTTATAAAAACCCCCACCGGGAAGAGCGGAGGAGGTCAGGTTTTTTGTACGACCCGCTTGATCGAGTCACGGATGACTCGATCGTGATCAAATCGGTTTTGGATCCCCCACATCGCGTCACACTCTTCCCAGAGGCGACGCATGTCCTCCACTGGGAGCGCCTTGATGTACTCCCACGTCCACTTGGAATCATGGGGGTCATCGCTCAGATCGATGAGCTCTGGGCGTTTGGATCTGATGCCAAATCTGCGCAGCAGGATGCTGGCGAGGTGGGAGTGGCGGCGCTCGGTGTTGTGACGCTGGAGCAATCCCGGAACGATCACCTCGTCCATCGCTTGTGACAGGAATGGGAAGTCGTGCTTCACCATGTACCACCAGCCCAGGACGAAGGTCAGCCAGCGATTGTCGTCGAGCAGAAAAAGGAACTCCATCTGTTCGGTCGAAAGCCTGTCCACCGCATCACTCGCGAACGGACCGGCGACGAATGTGCGCATCGCTATCGCATCGAGCGCCTCGCGAAACAGCTCATCCTTCGTCGCCTCTTCTCGAGCGGGGTGAACAGCCTCAAGCGGCGTCTCTTCGACATTGACAGTTGCTCGAGACCACGTACCTCGTTCCAGGCTCGGAACGAGGAGCGAGAGCACGTTGTCGTGACGCTCGTGCACGATGCCGACCGGGCCGACCTTGCCCCGCACGATGCAACCGGTCGGAAAGACACCGTCGACCCAGGTGCGACGCCGAGGCATGCTGTATGTTTGGACCCACCACTCTGCAAGCCCCTTTTCCAAGAACTGGCTGAGGCGCCCGGAGGGGGTGAAACCGAACCGGAACAGATCGAGGTACCCGGCGGCGGATGCATTATTCATGGCACACGTTCTCCTGGCTGAAATGCCGGAGGACACTACCTGTTTTTGTGACCGTTGTCAATGGTTACAAGCACATATTGCCGGGCACACCCTCTCCCGGCTTGCCTCCACACGTCATCATTGGTAGAGTCTTCCCGCCACATCCGGAGAGATACCCAAGTGGCTGAAGGGGCGGGTTTGCTAAACCTGTAGGAGGTCAAAAGCCTCGCGAGGGTTCGAATCCCTCTCTCTCCGCCATGAAAGAACGGCGCCCATCGATTATCGACGTGCGCCGTTTTTCGTTTATTCACGAGAGAATTCGAACGCTCTTGCAAGGGTGGCGTGCAGTCCGTGAGAAGGCGGTGTGTTCTGGTTGTGTCCATCTAGCGCCCATTTTTCTGGATCGAGCAGATCGATAGCTCCCCTTAATACGTTCGGGGAGAGGTGCGCATAGCGCATGGTCATGTTCACCGTTGAGTGACCTAGCAGGTCTTTAATCGCAGCCAACGGCGCTCCACGGGAAGCGAGATGGCTCGCAAACGTGTGACGAAATACATGCCAACCTATGCGCTTAATACCCGCTCGCGCACACGCTTGGTGTAGACGGTGCGTAATCGTCCAATACGCCAACGGCTGCCGATTCCGATGAAAGACAAGATCGCCGTCGTGAGGCAAACGCCGTAGCACTTGAGCGACCTCCTTTGTGATAGGAACGTGCCTAACTCGCCCATTTTTTGGCGTATCGAGATGGTTATATACCAAGGCTCGTGTTACCGATATCATCGAACGAGTAAAATCTACATCCTGCCAGCGCAGCGCTCGAAGTTCCGAAATCCGCAAGCCCGTGCGTACAGCCACAAGAATAAGCGTCCGCTCTTGCTCAGTTGCGGCGGCAACGACCAAGCGCTGTACGTCACGCTCTTCCAGATAGGTGAAACTTGTGGCGCCTAGTTTGAATTGCCGGATCTTGGGCGTAACCTCCAGTTCGCCTAGCTCTTGAGCAGAGTTAAGACATTTTCTTAGCACGGTTAGTCGGTTATTGACCGTTTTCTTAGATACGCCACTTTCCAGTTCTCGTTTCTTGTAGGCCTCAACTTGTGCGGTAGATATATCCTCTAAGGACATACTCCCAAAGAACGGAACAAGGTGCCCCGCAAGAATTTTCTTTTTAGAGTAACGTTCCGAATGCTTATTATGTATTTGAACGTAGGTCTCTAGCCATTCCTTCGCGAACTTGCCGAAGGTCTTGCGCTCTAGCGGTTTCAGGAGATGGCTAACCGTCCCTGAGACGGCGAACTCGTGGCGTAACCGTGCCTCGAAGCACTCCGCTCCGTGCTTAGAATTATCTGGGCTTTTGAGTCGATAACGCTTCCGTTGAAGGCGAAAGTCCACGTACCATGTTTTACCTCTTGTTAGGACGCCCATATTGATGTTCAGGTGGTTTATGAGCTTCCACTCGCTGTTTCTGCACAAAGATCTCGATATCTTTCGGGGCGATCTTAATAGCACCACCTATTTTGTAGTGAGTGATCAAGCGAGACTCGATCATGCGATAAACCGTAGTCATGCTAAGTCCGAGCCTCTTGGCCACTTGTTTGGGGCTGAGAAATAGGGGCTGACTAGAAGCAGAGTCAAGAAGTGAAAGCTCCATATCTCATTTATTTAGTTGTCGATGAGCAACGCCGTTTCGTGGGCACTGCTTGAACTGTATACGAAGAACCCTGACCTCTGCTAGATCGGTCGTAGATCGCACGAGCAAGATTCAAAGCGTCTTCTCCTCGCGCAGCCCCAAAAACAAAGTCCTGAGCACCATAACCGCTCCAGCTTTTTCGCTGTCCTGATACCATGATTAGAACCGATCCATCGTCTTGAATGTAGGCGGGATCTCTACCGTGGAATAAACGCACAGATAGATCAGCTGGGTTATGGTTCTTGGTAGATGGTTCTTGGTAGAGGGTTCCCGTGGTCTCCATGGGCGGATCATGTGTGACGCTCTGTGGCGTCATTGCAGCTCCCAGAACAGGGTAATCACAAAAGCTATGTGGATACATCGAATCTGGAAAAGTATAACTGTTGGATTGCCCTCTTCCGCCTTTCGCGTAACGAATATAGCCCTTGGAAACCAAGCCTCTAATCGCTCGATCGACGGTACGGATAGCACATGGAACACACTGAGCGATTTGTCTCCTGCTTGGATACGCTGAGCCTTGTTTGTTCTCCGTACCAAATGATCGGATAACGGCATATACCACTTTCTCGACAGAACTGAGAAGAGCATCCTTTACTAAAACTGTTGGCACCTTTGTAAACTGGATGGAGCGGGTCTTCATACTCATTGTGTAGTTTTTTGGTTAGTTTTGGTACAGACGCGACTTTATGAGCCTGCTAGCTTGGTAGAATTCAGCGGGATTTACCCGTAGTGCTGAGCGGTTATATTCGTTTACTAGCTGGTCAAGTTCGCTAGTATAGGCGAAGTAAAATACCGCTCGTTTTTGGTTTGTTTTATCGAGCCTTCCTATCGGGAACCATATGGATAAGGTTACCGCTAGAGGAAAATCACTCGTTTGGAAGTAGCGTTTTTTCATTGTTGCATTGGATTAAGAAAAAGCCACTCACAAGAGTAGCTATTGCCCATATCTGCCCATTACATTTAAAGCGGGTTTATTACTTGCGCATCCCTATTCGCTTATTTAAACGATGTTTTTGAACTCTAGCCGCGTTCGCTGTACGGCCATCAAGTCTGCTTTCGCTTGTATCGATTCGACGGCTTCTTACTTTATACCCCGGAAGCGTCTGCTGGGTCTGCTTGATGAACTCCCAGCCATCTTCAATATCAGACCGTCTGGTATCAGGCATGATTCGAACCCATAGCTCAGGAGTCTTAGGCGTGTTTGAGTTTCCATACCTAAGCTGGAGAACGTAACGGCACTTATTGTAAATAATCTCCCCAAGCAGAGCATAACGTGTAATGAACTCGCGATCATGGGAGTCTGCAGTGTAGGGCTTCTCATCCTTTTTCTTGTCGCGTTTTTCATTCATGAAGGTAGTGAGCATGTTGATGAGTGGCTGAAAGTACGGATAGGGCGGCAGAAGCTCATCTTCCAGCTCATCCAACTCAAGCATTTCATTGTACGAGAAGGTATCTCGATCACCGACTATGCGAGCGCGTTTCTTTATATAGTCTGGATCTGTCATCTTCTTTTTGAAGTGACTCGCGTGAACGGTTGCGATCCACGCTTTTACTGATTCTTCGTCTGTTAATTCACTGACCGGATGCCCTAGGAGACGCATCTTCATTCGGAACTCAGAAACTCTGCGAGTGAAACGCTCATCACAAACAAGTGATTGGTAGAACTTGTAGCGTTCATCTCCCACGGTTAGTTGATGTTTTTCTTGTTTTTTCATATTCATTTGTTGCGTTTTTACTCCAAACGTCCTATCTTGTCAGGGCATAGACCCAATTGAACCGATTGTCGAGCACGCCAACCAATGGGTTGGAATTTGTTTGTTCCCGTAAATGGGCAACCATCTTCCAACAATTGGGCGCAAACCGTGCTCGATTGGGTCTATGCAACCAGATGGTTGCCTTTTTAGTTTACGGCCATCTATAGCCATATTATGGATCCTCTCTCTACAACCATTATTCTACTTGGGTTCTTTGGATGGATTCTAGGAGTCGTGGCACTGATTAAGCCCTCTGTTTTTCATGCAAGGCTAACACGTCCACTAGCGTTAGCGGTATTTGGCTTGGGTGGGTTCTTTGTCATGCTTGTTGGTGGTGCCCTTGCGCCCAAGCCACCAACACCCCCTATGCCTATGCAGGCAGATATTGCCCCAAGTATAGGCGCGAGTACTACTAGCAGCCCCGCAGTAATCACCACCTCCACAACCACGGTACCTTCGAACGCCTCGACTAACCGCGATCAAGCGTCAGAGCAACCGGCCACAAATGACGCTCAATCAAGATACAAGGTTGTAAATGTCATTGATGGGGATACTCTCGACGTTGAAATAGAGGGAAAAGCAACTCGATTACGTCTTATCGGGCTTGATACGCCCGAAACACAAGACCCGAGAAAACCCGTGCAATGTTTCGGTAAGGAAGCTTCCGATAAGGCTAAAGAACTGCTTGCGGGTAAGGTGGTGGAACTTGAAGCCGACGCCACACAGGATGAAAAAGATAAGTACGGCAGGCTCTTGCGATACGTTATTCTGCCCAATGGCGATAACTTCGCTTTAGCGATGATTAAAACGGGCTTTGGTCACGAGTATACCTATAACACTCCATATAAGTACCAAGGCGAGTTTAAGGCCGCTGAAGCAGCTGCGCGCACGAACAAACTTGGTCTCTGGGCAGAGTCCACATGTAACGGAGACACCACGCAGGCGGCCAATACCACTTCTGCACCTACCTCGACACCGCCAGCAACGGCGTCGTCAAATCCGTCCAGCGGGCCAGCGGTAAAGAAAAGCTCCACGGGCATATGTCACGCCCAAGGCACGCAGCACTACGACAGAACATCAAAATACACGCCTTACAACAGTTTGGATGCGTGTTTGGATAGCGGGGGGAGGCTGCCGAAGGGGTAAAGCATAGACCCCCGATTGCTATACTTAATCGCTCGCACTATGCTGAAAGCGTTTATGAAAACCTTTTTGAAGAAAGTCCTGCTTTCTGTACTGGCGATAGTAGGCATCGCTACAACCGCCATTCCGTCCGTTGACGCCTATGTCAGCGTACCGGGCTACTACCGGTCGAATGGGACATATGTACGACCCCACGTCCGAAGTGAGCCAAACGGCCTCAAGTATGACAACTATGGTTATAAACCAAGCCAAGGCCTCTACAACCCATCCTACGGTACAAAAGGAAGTGACTGGGACACACCGACCACGGTAACTGATCCAGAATACTATGTAGGAAAAAGTCTCTACGAATCAGGCCGGTCCGGTTATGCGGGCACAAGCTACTCTCCGACCAAAGTGACAGCGCCGAGCAACGCATATGTTTATGGTGACACGTGGTACTGCAACTCCGGATATAAGCAGGTTGGACAAGGGTGCGAGAAAGTGATCGCTCCCGCTAACGCAGTTGTCTACGGAAGCAGTTGGTACTGCAATTCAGGCTACAAACAGGTTGGAAATACCTGCGAAAAAGTCGTTGCACCTGAAAATGCGTCTGTATACGGTAGTAGTTGGTACTGTAATTCTGGCTATCGCCAAGTGAATAACGCTTGCGAAAAAGTTGTCGCTCCGGCGAACGCTTACGTTTATGGCAGTAATTGGTACTGCCTATCGGGATATAGGCAAGTTGGAAACACGTGCGAGAAAGTTGCAGCTCCGCCAAACGCCTACGTCTATGGAGGGAGCTGGTACTGTAAGTCCGGATACAAGCAGATTGGCAACTCTTGCGAAGAGATTATCGCTCCAGCGAATGCATTTGTTTACGGAAGCAATTGGTATTGTAAACGAGGTTATAAACAGATCGGAAACAGCTGCTTACCAGAGTAAATGAAAACAAAACGGGATCTGATGATCCTGTTTTTGCTACTCAATAATTCTACTAGACTCAGTTAATCCTTTCGGGCAGGCACGGCGCAGCGCCTCACGAAGTGCTATTTGGGTTTCCGGTGTTATTCCGCTCACAGATTCTGCAAAAGTTGGCATTAAGTCGGTCTCGGTGGATAGGTGTTCAGGCGCTTTACCCCAAATGTGCTCCATTATCCATTCTAGAGCCCTTGGGTTTGGCGAGTGGCGGTAAACGCACTGGATTCCGTCTTCGGTTACTCGTTCCTCATAATACCCCATCGCTAACACCAAGTGAGCCTCGAAAACTTGATCTGCGTAACCGTAAATACGCTCAATCCAGCGTTTTTGCATCATTCGGCGTATCTTGGTCTGTTCGTTTTCGGATCCTTTTGGACGGCCGCCTTTCCGGCCATTGATTCGCGAAGACTCGCCGGGCATAGTGAGCTTATTCTAGGTTATTTTACCCGTCTTTCAATAAGGTTATGAAAGTCCTTCCCAATAGAATGCATCTGGTGCTACTTCGATGGCAAAAGCTTGGCTTAGGGACGGTGGCGCTGGCGCTGCTTTCGTCAATTGCACTTTACGCTTTTCGAGGCTCTATACAAAGCCTTCAACTACCTGTACCACTCTGGATATTTTTTTCGCTGCTATTTTTAGCCCCTATTACGTACCATGCAATTGGCAATATACCAAGTCGGGAAGGCTTGATGTACGTTCTATGGCATCCACCTTTAGTGACCGGCTTGTTAGCGTACCCAGCCCTACTAACAAGCCTTTTAATATATGCTAAACCCGAAGTGTTTAATTCAGGACTTGCACAAATGCTGCTAGATGAACGCTTTCTTCTCTCTGTTCTCACGCTTTATGCGATATACATCGCATATTTCAGCATATCCGTCAGCTATTCAATCTGTCACGAAACAATTCGTAGCCTTAAGAAGTATCTACATAATAAGCGCGCCACCTGCGAAGAAGCTGGTAAAGACGACATATCCATGTCTGGCTCATTGGAATGGATTTATAACGATGAACCAATTTCGTCGAAAGAATCTGATAAATTTGGGCACTATAGCCTAGCGTCTACGATGGCGAGTCGGGTCATCCAAAATGATATCGAAACCAACAGTCCAAAATCACAAGCGTTAATCGGACCTTTGGGTGCAGGTAAGAGCGGTATCATTCTAATGATGCGCTCGATTGTGGAAGCTTCGGAGCAATCACACCGAATTCGTTTTGTGATGGTGAGCTTGTGGGAATACTTAAGTGTTGAGGCGGCCGTTTCCGGCATAATTACAGCGCTTATTGATGAGCTCGGCAAGAATATTGATACACTCGATTTAAGGCATACTTCCGATCGTTACTTGCGAGCAGCGGGCACTGCTGGGGGTACATGGTCGCTCCTTACCTCCCTCTTTCACAAGCCAGAAACCCCTTTTCAAGTTCTAGAGGATCTGGGAAGGGCTTTGAGAGCTACAAACTTGCAGTTTGTGCTTTGCGTAGAAGATCTTGAGAGATTTGCCGTGACATCAAATAGCTTTGCTAAACCGGGCCAAGAAGGTACCGACCCAGCCAAAATGAACGCGATACGAGCACTCTTATACAATTTGCACAAACACGCGCGCATCTCGGTCGTGTTGGCAGCATCAGTAGAAGTTGACGAAAGTTTAGACCTAGAAAAAAACGTTCAATACCTTGAACGCATTCCCGACATCGAAGTCGCAGAAAGGAGCAAGATACTAGACGATTTTAGAAAAATGATTACGTCCGATCCCTTATTCATAGATTCCGCAGCAAGAAGCGTGCGCGAAAAAATAACTACCTATTCTCAAGAGTTATACGAATCTAGAGTTAGCTTAATTTACGATACTGCATATACCAACACCGAGACAGACGCGTTGCTCGGACTGTTTGCAAACCCAAGAGCGCTCAAGCTTGGACTCCGTGAGTTCTTAGACTTTTGGACTAAAAATAAAGGAGAGGTAGATCTAGACGATCTACTGGTACTTTCGCTCGTCAAGCAACTTGAACCAGAGTTATCTCGGCTGATTCGAGAGAATATCGGGCAACTGAGAATAGATAAACACAATAAAGAGTACGAAGCTATCTGGAGTAGAGCTAAGCAGCAAATTGAAAACTTGAAGCTTTATTATCTAGACCGATCAGCAGCTGGATCCATACTGAAACTTCTGTTTGATGTAGACCCTGTGGACAAGCCACAAGGAGTTATTAGCAGAGTGCACATCGATTACTTTAAGAGGCTCCGCTCTTCTTTACGGGTAGAATTGAAACATTCAGACCAGAGACTACTGCAGTTAATTGACCAAAAAGAAGCGGCCAAAATAGCAAATGAGCTATGTGAAGGTGACAATGCTCATGCTGTAGAAAACTTTAAACGCTTATTTACCGGGAAGCTGCTCATCGATGTACTACCACTGCTTATCGATCAGATTATTGCGAAGCAAAGTCGGTTATCGCCATATGGTCAACCGCCGGAAGGCTTCATATCTCACTGGAGAATGACAATATATCTGAAACAGAATGGAGAGATACACCCTGACGATCTGGTTGAGCCGTTGGTGGCTTCGGTGGTCGCCGCAACTAAAGGTGATCTATCGGTCTTATCTGATATTAAATACTACTACATAGATGCTTTTCGACAGAATAGCAGCGATAGCAGGTGCCTGCTTCGAGGCACAGACGGATCAACCGATAGCCGAGCGCGGGTTATAAAAGAGCTACACAAGGTACTGGTAAATACGTACGCTAGTAAGCCGCAGGAGCTAGTACAGGCGCTATCTGGCAAGAATTCATTTACCCTAAGACAGATACTGTATGTAACTCCACGAGAGCCGCAGCAACCGCTAGAGAGAGACGACTTCATCGAATGGCCAAGATTTTCTAACGCAATAGTTCAAGCGATGCACATTAGTACACAGGTTATGCTGCCCATGATTGCCGCATGCATAACTAAAGATAGTCCAGATAGAGTTTTTGGTTCAAATAGTTACAAATACGTTTATCTACCTGAACACTGTGCGGATCTATTCAAGAATAATCAAAAGCTTATTGAAGAAGAATTTCGTAAAGCAGACCCGAGTCAATGGACTGACGAAGTAAGTAAGGCCCTAGTATCTGCAATCAAGGAGGCTCTACAATAAAAAATGCAAAATGATCGAGCGAATCAGTGCCCATCTAGTGCCCACGAATTGACAACAGATGGCGAAATTAAGAATTATGATGAGAGTTGAGAATGTTTATTTTCATCTTGGTTTAGCGAATTATTCGATTTATCAAGGATTAAGAGAATTCTGTTCTAGGGGTTCGAATCCCTCTCTCTCCGCCATACAGAAACCTCGGCTTTAGCCGGGGTTTTTG
>CAZIVC010000013.1:0-25888 GCA_964542945.1 uncultured Gammaproteobacteria bacterium | reverse complement strand
CGCAGTTGGCTAGCGCGCATGCATGGGGTGCATGAGGTCGTGGGTTCAAGTCCCACTAGTCCGACCATAAAGCATCTCCCGGTAAAACCGGGGGTGTTTTTTATTAAAAGACGGTGGACAGATCGACAAATCCCCTGTTTTCTGCTACAACGCTCGCGGAGGTCTTATGAGCCAGCCAGTGCAAGTTCCCGTGCATCTTCGGACGTTTGATGCAGCACTCGCCCAAGTTCGTGCAGAGCGCCGCGTCAAACTCAAGAGCGAATTTCCTCCCTGGACAGGGCAGTTTCACCCACTCATCAACGGGTTTGGCCTCTTCTCCATCCTCCTCTGCCTCTACCATGGTTGGCCGTTCCGCGATTGGTTTTGTTTCATCCCACTCGTACTCAGCTTCTTCCTGTGCGACATCGTCTTAAAAAAGCTCAAGGTGCCGGCTGGAAATATGACCGTCGGCTCAGAGGAGAGCTCCGCTCTTCTCCCTATATGGCGTAAAGCTTATACCCACAAGCAACGCGTCGACGTTCTATTCGTCGGCTGCTACGCCACGATAACCGCGAATTGCCCACCTCTGCACTGGGTGTGGGCGTTAGGAATACTGGCTATGATCGCTGTATGCTTGGAGCTTTTTTCCATCCGCTATGCAGAGCACCCGTATTACCAGTACGACGCTCGCAAGAAAGCGCTGGCCGCCATTGATACCTCACTCGATGTAAAACAAGCGGCTGTCGACCTACTCATTCAGTGGTGCGACGAGGCTACAAAGAATCCGTCAGGGGGCTATCGCGATACCGCGCACCTCCGCATCGCTACTGAACTCAAGGATCTCAAGGATTACGTCGCCGAGCCGACCGCCTACAAAGGCATGACGCTTCTCGGCAAGAATCCCGCGCACTACAACGGTGCTGTCTCCCTCGACGAAGACGAGCGCGCCAGACATTGGTACGCCGCTCTCGTCCAGAGTGCAGACGACGAGCTTCGTGAACGCGTCAAAGGCGCCGCAACCTAAGCCCATCCGGGGCTTTTTTTAAAAAAACTTGATTTTTCCTCAAAAAACCGTGGCCTTGAGCGGAGGTCATCATGGTCTGCTTGCGCGACGTACTCGCTGATACTCCTCGTATCCACACTTCACTCCTCAAGGGCGTGAAAGAGCTCGAACGCGAGAGACGCTTTCTCCTCGATCGTCAACCGCCCTACCCGCGTTGGGTCGTCTGGGGAAAATCGCTTTGCACAATCTACATCCCGGTGACTATTCCGGTGTTTAGCGTAGGTGTAACCCTCATGGTCCTCCTACCCGGACACAAGATGCGCCTAGGATGTCTATTCTTTTGTCTAATCGCGCTACTCACGATATGGGCGTCGAAAGCCGATGACTTTACTTGGCGAATCGACATTCTGAACCATGACGAGCGACAGGCTCTGCAAGAAGGTCTCGGTTCATTCGCTCTCCGTCGCGATGTCGTATCTCAATTCGCCGCATCGGTAGAACAATTGCGCATACGCGTTTCTTACAGATACGACAAGGAACTCCTGCAAAAAGTCGAGGACCTTCATCGCGAAGTGCTTGATCTCCGTGACTTCGCCGGTGACGCCAACTGCTACCGAGGCATGAAACTCCTCTCCAAGCACGTCCCACACTACGATGGCTCCATTGGCAACAACGATGACGCGCGCGCGGATCACTGGTACGAAGAACTCACACTCACCTTCGACAAGCTAACCGTGCTCGCGAAGAGAGCTCGCTGACGGCCAACCTGGCTGTTTTTTTATTTATTCAAATAGACAACTTGCTCAATTGGAACGTAGCCACGTCCTTTCACGCGATCTTGCATGGCTTGTAGCGATTGCGTAGACGCAATCCGACTTTCTAAATCACTCACCTGCTCCACCAGACGCTCACGATCATGCTCGAGCGAGCGAATCGCAAATGTTTTTGCCGCTGATTGATTCACGGAAATGATTGAAAAGACAAGGCCGGAAAAGGCGCATACGGAAAAAAGGATCGTTAACCAGCGACCCTGCACATCTTCTGCCACACGACGCGAAATTGGAACGCGGAGCCCGAACGCTTCGTGCGGTTTTTTCATGGAAAGGACAAACGAACGAGACATAGGTGATCAATTGAGCGCACGTTCAGCGACGCGGAGCTTAGCACTTCTTGATCGCGGATTTGCCTCAATTTCTGTAGTTGAAGGAACCAGTGGTTTTTTAGTAAGAACACTCCACCCCGACGATTGAAACGCTTTTTTCACGAACCGATCTTCAAGCGAATGAAAAGTAATGATCGCCATTCTCCCGCCAGGAACCAAGACTCGCTCTGCCGCCTCAATGGCGAGCCGAAGATTCTTGAGCTCGTCGTTCACGAGAATGCGCAACGCCTGAAAGGTACGCGTCGCCGGATGAATACGCCCCTGCTCATAGGAAGCCGGGACCGCCTCCACAATCACTTGCGCCAACGCATCAGTTCGCGTGATAAATTCACGTTTACGTGCTTGAACAATGGCGCGAGCAATCACTCGACTCCACCGTTCTTCGCCATACAAGCGAATCACTTCTTCTAAATCATGCTCCGGCCATTGATTGACGACGTGAGCTGCTGTAAGGCCATCATCACTGATCGCCTCGCCGAGCCGCATATCGAGAACTCCTGGTCGTGCAAATGAAAGACCGATTTCTGGATCGAGTAACTCGTCACTCGAGAAGCCTAGGTCAAGAAGAATGCCGTCTACCTGACGAATTCCTTCCTGAAGAAGTGCTTCTTCAAGATCTGCAAAGTTACGTTCTATCCCCTGCCAGCGATCTCCATAAGAAGCAAATCGTTCACGCGCTTTTTCAAGCGCTTTACGATTCACGTCGAAAGAAAGAACGCGACCATCTGGAGCGCTTTTTTGAAGAAGTAACTCCGTGTGACCTCCCCCACCGAGCGTTCCATCCACATAGATACCCCCCGAACGAGGAGCCAGTGCCTGAACGGTTTCTTCAAGCAAGACGGTGATATGAACGCTCATAGTAGGCCGGCGGAGGCAATACGTTCGGCAAGCTCATTCGCACGAGATTCGCTGGACCGCATCACTTGCTGCCAACGATCCAGGTCCCAGAGCTCAAGCCGGCCGCCCATTCCGGCAAACACAACTTCTTTGTGAAGCGACGCATAGGTCCGTAGGTATTCTGGAACAAGCACGCGCCCAGAAGAGTCTACGGTTTCTTCCATCGCTCCAGCCAGCAAGAGACGCGAGAGGCTTCGCACGTCCGCTTGTGCCCATGGAAGAACGCTGAGTTTTTGAACAAACTCAGTCCAAGCATGAACGGAAAGGAGCCACAGACTTTGGTCAAGTCCACGTGTCAGCACTAATCCTTGGGAAAAGGCATCACGAAACTTAGCCGGGATCGCGACTCGGCCTTTGCTGTCAAGGGTATGATGATACTCCCCGAGAAACATAAGACGGTTCGCGTTGATCCTAGGTTGCAGCGTCTGCCACTTTCTGCCACCTGATGCCATCCTAAGGCGAAGCCGCACGTTCGTCAAAAGAGGATGTGGATAAGCGCACAAAAAACCCGCGGAAGCGAGCTTTTTCTCTTCACCGATTGACGCCTTTTAGAATCTATCGCGTTCGCCCATGCCGAGGAGCACGACGCTTGGCCACCTTTTTCGCCTCCGCGTCTGGCAACGGCGCTCCTTTTTGCTTCGATTTGATCTCTTTTTCGAGAATGGCAATTTCATCGCGCAGAATCGCCGCGAGCTCGAAATCGAGCTGTTTTGCCGCTTCTTTCATTTCTTTCGCTTTCTGCTTCAAAACTTGCTCGAGTTTGTGCGTATCCGCCGATAATTCGAGGCGAAGAATCTCCTTAATATCACGCTCTTCTCGCCTTCCCTCCAAACCCAACATCGCAATCAGGTCGTCCTGCTTACGTCGAATGCTCTGCGGTGTAATACCGTGTTGCTGGTTATATGCGAGCTGTTTATTACGACGGCGTTCCGTTTCACGAATGGCACGCTCCATCGATCCCGTCATCTGATCCGCGTACAATGCCACCTGTCCACGGACATTACGAGCGGCACGGCCGATCGTCTGAATGAGAGACGTTTCAGATCGCAAAAACCCTTCCTTATCAGCGTCTAAAATAGCGACGAACGATACTTCCGGCAGGTCTAGACCTTCACGCAACAAGTTCACGCCCACAATAATTTCGTACGTTCCTTTGCGAAAATCCGCCAGAATCTCCAAACGCTCGATGGTGTCGATATCGCTGTGCAAATACTGAACTTTAAACCCCCTCTCTTTCATGTAGTCCGTGAGATCTTGTGCCATTTTTTTGGTGAGCGTCGTCACAAGAACACGTTCGCCGCGTTCAAGCACCGGCTTTACGCGCTCAAGCAAGTCTTCCACTTGGCCTTTTTGCCCCGCTTTGGGCGTCACCGGCAACAGAAGCACCTCTGGATCAACAAGCCCCGTTGGACGAATAATCTGCTCAACGACTTGCGAGGAGTGGTTGAATTCAAACGGACCAGGCGTCGCCGACACAAAGATCACGTTCTTCATCTTCGCCTGGAGTTCTGGGAACTTGAGTGGTCGGTTATCTGCCGCAGATGGCAAACGAAACCCGTGCTCAATCAGCGTTTGCTTGCGCGAACGATCACCTTCGTACATGCCACCAAGCTGCGGAACCGTGACGTGCGATTCGTCGATCACGAGCAAAAAGTCGTCTGGAAAGTACGAAAAGAGCGTGTCTGGCGGCGCACCCGGAGGACGGCCAGAAAGAGGTCGCGAGTAGTTTTCGATTCCGTTGCAGTACCCCAGGTTTTCAATCATCTCAAGATCGTACTTCGTGCGACGCTCGAGACGCTCGGCTTCTAGCAATTTTCCACGCTCTTCAAACCACGCGAGGCGCTCTTTAAGCTCTTCGCGAATCGTCTTGATCGCACGTTCACGATCGGGCCCGAGCGTCACGAAGTGCTTCGCAGGAAAAATCCACAAATCTTCTTGATCGCGAATACGTTCTCGTGTCACCGGATCGATCTTAGAAATGCGCTCGATCGTGCCACGTGGCGCTTCTAGGCGGTAAATCGATTCTTCGTTCACTGGCATGATTTCGAGCACGCCACCACGCGCCATAAATTGGCCACGAGAAAGCTCCGCCGGCGTGCGTGTGAACTGCATATCGACGAGGCGCTGCAATACACCCGAGCGCTCGACACTTTCTCCCACGTTCAGATGAAGCACGATTTGTTCGTAGGTTTCTGGTGCGCCCAAACCATAAATACACGAAACCGACGACACGATGATCACGTCTTTGCGCGTTAAGAGCGCCTGCGTTGCCGCGTGTCGCAACCGATCAATCTCTTCGTTGATCATCGCTTCTTTTTCAATGTACGTGTCCGAGCTCGGAATATACGCTTCTGGCTGATAGTAGTCGTAATACGAAACGAAGTACTCAACCGCGTTCTCAGGAAAAAACTGCCGAAACTCGTTGCACAACTGCGCGGCCAATGTTTTGTTATGCGCAATCACAAGCGTCGGTTTTTGCACGCGCTGAATCACGTTTGCCACCGTAAACGTCTTTCCTGTCCCCGTGGCTCCGAGAAGCGTTTGAAACGTGTCGCCATGCAAAACACCCGCCGTAAGCTGCTCAATCGCTTGCGGCTGATCGCCGGATGGCGCGTACGACGCCTTAAGCTGAAAGACGCTAGACATATACCCTTGGTTGTACGCGATTTTGCATGACCAGGCAAACGGCCATTGTTCAATAAGAAAATCCCGGGAACGAATCCACGGGATCAGGAGCTCAGTCGTCTCCGCCTGAGCTGCTATCACTACCCCATCCACCGGTGTCGCCATCGTAACCTCCACCACTCGTATCAGGAGGAGGATCGCTGGCTCGATCGTTCGACGCAGGAGATTCCATCTCGTCACGATCGTTGCCATCGTCCCCACCAGACGAACCCCACCCATCGGTAGAACCACCCGCGTCGTCGGTATGATCGGCACCTTGTTCACCGTAGCCGTCGTCACCGATGGCGGGAGAATCTCCGGCTTCGACACCAACCTCGTCGAGTGAAGCAAAGTCGTCCACAAGGCCTTCTACAGCGTCGACGATATCTTCAGCGGCGTCGCGCGCGACGTCGAGAGCGCGTTCGCCTGCTTCCGCGACGTCATTTGCGGCCCACTCCACAATGTCGACCGCTTGATGAGCAGCGCTATCGGCCATCTCAGCTCCCGTGACCATTTGGTTAATGATCGCCTCGGGGCCACCCAGAGCATCCACGGCATCAAATGTCGTGTCCATGAGACGGCCGATCACCTCGTCGAGGCCTGTGTGGGTCGTGCGGATATGGTCGGCGTAGACCGCGTTACACCGCCCGCGCTCACGTTCAGCTGTGTGGAGAAGCGCCTCACGACGCGTGACGAGTGACCGTGTAACGTCTTCATCGAGTACCCGGTGCTTGGGAAGGTGTTCCCACTTTCGTTTGGCACGGGCGACCGTGTCGCGATACTTGCCCAGATCCGCGATCTTCTGCTCAAGCGGTACCGCCGCCGCTTCTAGCTGTTGGATCTGCTTCGTCAGAATCACGAAGCTGTACCCCTCCGCTCTCGCATCTTCTGGCCAAGCAGCAACCATCGAGGCCGTGAGCACCCGTGGCGCTTGCTCCTTGAAGTAACGTTCAATATCTGTGCCGGCAGCAACCTCGAGCTCACGCCCGATACCAGCCTTCTCCCTCTCGAGCGTCTGGAGCTCGCCAAGAAGGCGCATGCGGGCTTTTGAGTTGGACCCGTGAACCCGCACCACTGCCAGAAGGTGACTCGCCTTACGCGGCATGCGATCGTACACCTCGAAAGCCGATGGAAGTTCTCCATCAAATCCATCGATGCTATCCCGTGCCTCGAGCAACGCGTTCTTTACCCGGGACTCCCGCAGACGAGCAAAGCAATTCCAGATAAGGCACGGGATCACCGTGAGACACATGAGCCACCACAGAACATCGTGAGGACGTTCGAGCGTCGGTGAGTACTTGTTATTCAGCCAGAGGCGGTAGAGCCGCATGAACGGCGGAGAGGTTTCGAGTGCTGCCTGCGACCTCTTCAGCCTTTCAAGGTCACTTTTCGCCTGTTCAAACTTCGGCTCAATGAGAGCCAGCTGACGAGCTGCCCCTTCCACCTCGGCGCACTTATCATCGATCCTGCGCTGCACGCCATTGCGCCGGGATAGGACGCGTGCCACGGTCTTCATGTCCATATCGAGCGCCCGCTGAACCGTTTCAGGTTCATTTCGATACAACGTGAGCCAGAACCTCGTCAGAAGTTGCCCGACCTCGTGACGCTGTCCACGGAACACGTCCGCCCTACGCATAACCACGTCTCTCTGGGTCTTGAGGTGAAGCAGCGCGACGTCCACCATCGAGATCGTCTTCCTCGCTTCTTCTCTCGCCGCCTGGGCCGTCTTGATCGCCATGGAAACAACCGTCCTTCCTCGCTTGTTTGTACGAGATTGCACGCAAAAGCGATGCCCGATCCTAAGGGTTTTTAGCCTTTTTGTCAACAATCTAAGCGGCTTATCTTAAGCTTCGCGTAAAACAAAAAACCGCACGAACGTGACGGTCAGAGCTCGATGTTCGAGCTTTTGAGAACAGTCTGGATACGCTCAGAAAGCGGCTCGCGCGCACGAAGAGCGTAATGGTCACGGAGCGCACCGAGGGCACCGGGACAGACAATGTCGAACGGATGCTGCTCAGCCTTCAGCCAACTCGCTGAGTGACGCTGTTTATGACTGCACATCCCTCGCAGGTTCGCCACCACATCGTTATAACGCGTTACTCCCGGATGGAAAGCGGCGTCGAGCACGATCTGGTCGCTGTTAAACTCGTCTCGATAGGCGATTAACGTAACGGAGTGCTTGCGTCCCTCCCACACAAACAGCTCAATCGGGTTCTTGCGACCGCTCCTAATGAAATGCACCCGTCCCTGCCACGGCATCTCTCGCAGATCGATGCCCATCGCATCGAAAATACGACAGAACATCTCTCGATCAAAACAGCTGCCTTTCGCTAACCAATTTCTCAAAAACCAGCCGAATCTAGCGTATCGTGCCTGGATGGGTTTTGGAGACGCATCGCGGAAGAACGTCTCCAGGATATACAGCAGTTCACACTCCGGCGTCGACGTGACATTATAGTAATCTGCTACAGGATCGGGGATATTTCCACGCTCACCAAGGATCGCACGCAGCAAGCCGTTGAGTTCATCGCGCCACCGCGCCAACTCACAGATGATGTCTTGCGGGTGAACGTCGTCTCGTCTCAACAAATCGTTGATGCGCTCCCGCTCTTGATATGTGAACGGTAGAGCGTTGGCCAGAGCGTGCAGCGCATCTTTTCGGTCCACTCGGAACGGTTCACTCGGCGCATTGAGAACCAAACCAGCTCTTCGGTAGCGCTCATATGCAGCAAACACCGTTTGTCCAAGCTCCCCTCGGGTTGGAAGACGGCATCCTGTTGCGATCCAGGCGTCCCGCAGGAGCGCCGTACGCGTGTATCGCTCCGAAGCTTCACCATTGTTCTTACTGACCTTGCCGCGGGACTTGTTTGATCGCTTCGTCTTCGCCATGACCCTTCCTCCTGCATGCCTCGTGATGGGTGAGGCGAGACCATCGCATCATAAGTGACCTCGTCCGTCAATGGTTTTCTCTTGTAAATAACCACATTTTCTGGCATGATAGGCGCCATGCTCGACTGGAAAACCCTCCCGAAGCCAATCGTCGCTCTGGCCCCTATGGCGGACATGAGCGATCTTCCCTTTTGTCTCATCTGCAAAGAAAAAGGGGTGGGGTTGATGTTCCGCGAAATGGTATCGAGCGAAGCGATCATTCGGTTGAACCCAAAAACTCTCAAAATGGCGACATTTGATGAACGAGAACGGCCGCTCGTTCAACAGATTTTTGGCGCGAATCCCGAGGTCATGGCCGAAGCCGCGCGGATTATTTACGAGCGTTTCAAGCCAGATGCGATCGATGTAAACATGGGATGCCCCGTTTATAACCTCGTTTCGACCTTTAACGGCGCCTCGCTGATTCGCGATCCCGATCGTGCTACCGCGATCGTTCGTGCCATGAAAGCCGCGGTGCCGTGCCCGGTGAGCGTCAAAACACGTCTTGGCTGGAGCGATGATCGTGATTGTTTAGAATTCGTAAAAATCATCGCGGATGCCGGAGCGGATCTCATCTCGCTACACGGCCGAACCCGCGAACAGGGCTACAGCGGCAAAGCGAACTGGCACCGTGTTGGTGAAGCACGCGCCCAAGTTCCGCATCTTCCGTTTCTCGTAAACGGCGACGTCACCACTCCCGAACTCGCCAAAGAAGCGATGGATATAAGCGGCGCGGACGGCATCCTGATCGGCCGAGGGCTCCTCGGCAATCCTTGGTTTGCGAAACGCGTTTCCACCCATCTCGCTCATAGCACACTCCTTCCAGAACCAAGCCTCGAAGAACGCTTAGCCACGGTACGCGCCCACGCCGAATTACAGGTTCTTCACTACGGCGAACGCGGACTCGTAAAACTACGCAAACATTTGCCTTGGTATTTCAAGCAACGTTCTGATTGGAAAACGATTCGTGAGCAACTTGTCCGCATCAACACGCTTGCTGATCTAGACCAGATCTTGGCGAGTATTCCGGATACCGAGAAGGTCTTAGTCTAATGAAGGAAGATAGTTTTCTGGATTCACAGGAATTCCGTTTTGGCGTACTTCAAAGTGCAAGTGTGGCCCGGTAGAAAGCCCCGAACCCGGTTCACCTGCCTTGCCACCGGAGTATGCGATCACTTCGCCACGCTCGACATAGGTATCTGCTTTCACCGCAAAACCCGACAAGTGTGCATACACGGTTGCGACGTTATTTGGATGGATAATCATGATGTAATTTCCGTATTGGCGACCCAAACGCGTCCAGGCTACATAGCCACCCGCGGCAGCACGCACCGGCGTCCCAACCGGAACCGGCAAATCAACACCCGTGTGTTCAAATAAATACCGAAATGGATATGCTTCATCGTGAAAGTGCGCCGAAATTCCTTTAAGTACCGGAACGGGCCACGCTAAAATCGTGTTTCCTTGTGCGAGCTGATCGTCAGCCTGATCAAGTTTTTCCCGCAAACGCGTTTGCAACGAAGACACGAGATCTGCTTCATTTTGCTGCTGAATGCGTAAATCACTCACAAGACGGCGATACTCTTGCTCACGATTCTCCGTTTCCGCCACGAGCGACTGTTTTGCCGCTTGTTCAAGCGCTAAACGTTCTTGTTCTTTTTCAAGCGCGAAACGCTCTTCTTCTGCCTGTCTTCGCTCGCCTTGGAGACGCTCCGTATTTTCTAGAACGCGCTTTTTTTGTGCTTGAAGCTCTTCTGTGACCGACAACAATCCCCGTTCTAACGCGATCAATTCCGAACGTTCTGCAATATACGCCGAAACAGACCGCTTCGTGATGATGGCCTGCCACGGGGAAGCGTTTCCATCCGCACGATTCAGCTCACGCAACGCATCTTCGAGAAGCGTTTCGCGCACCTCTAAAAGCGCCGTCTGTTCTGCCAATGTTTTTTCGGAAGCGACGATTTGCGAGCTCAACAACAAGACGCGCTCTTTTGAACGAGCAACCTTCGCTTTTCCAATCTCGATTTGCGTTTCGAGCAATGCTAACTGATCTTGAAGCGTCTTCGCCGTTAGCGCTTGCTGCTTAATTCGTGATTCGTACGAAGTAATGGTTTGATCAAACGATTTTACCCGTCGCTCTCGCTCACGCACCTCTTCTTCAATCGCCTGAATTTCTTGCTGCAAGCCTGTGGACGGATCGGCATCAAACTCTTGCGCAATCACAAATCCAGGAACAATTGTTCCAAAAAACAACACGAGCGCGAGCACGATGGGGCTATAACGAACAAACGCACGCATGACCCCATGGTAACACGCGTGCATTTGACGACAAAGTTAGTTGATTTTTTCGAGGGCTTGATCGATACGTGCAAGAGCGCGCTCTTTTCCCAAAAGATAGAGGAGCTCAAACGGGCTTGGTGACTGCTTGGCTCCAGAAAGCGCCACGCGCAATGGCCAGAGCACTTCCCCATTTCCCCATCCTTTACTTTGAATCCAGTCTTTTAAGCGGAATTCGATCGTTGCCATGGAATGCAGATCTTGCTCGGTAAGCGCCGCGATGACCTCTCGAACGCCCGTTAACCGTTCACGCATCTCTTCGGATGTCTGCGTTTTCCAGATGAGAAGCGTTGGGTCGAGCTCGATCCGTTCCTGAATCCAGGGGCGAACGAGCTCGGGAAGATCGCTGAATTTTGTCAATCGATCACGCACCATGAGCGTCGCCCGCCTCTTGAATGCCTCTGGGTTCGGTCCCCACCAAGCGAGATCCGTTCCTTCAACATACGGAGCCGCGTGAGCCAAATATAAATCTTCCGACAACTCCTTAATATAATGCGCATTCAACCAATCGAGCTTTTCCGTGTTAAAGATCGCGCCGCTCTTGTTCACTTTTTCGATTTCAAAGAGAGAAGCGAGCTCGTCTTTCGAGAAAATCTCGCGGTCTGAAGTTGGGTTCCAGCCCAAAAGCGCCACAAAGTTCACCAGCGCTTCAGGAAGATAGCCTTTTGCAAGATAGTCCTCGACCGCAACGTCGCCCTGACGCTTCGAAAGCTTCGAACGATCCGGGTTCAACAAAAGCGGCACATGTGCGTATTCAGGAATATCCCAACCCATCGCTTGAGCGATAAACACATGCTTCGGCAAGCTTGAAATCCACTCTTCGCCACGAATCACGTGTGAAATTTCCATGTCGTGATCATCCGAGGTCGCTGCCAAGTGATAGGTTGGATATCCGTCCGACTTAATGAGAACCTGATCGTCGATTTGAGACCACGGTATCGTGATATCACCACGGATCAAATCATGAAGCTCGATCGAACCTTCGAGCGGCACCTTGAGACGGATGGTATGCGCATCACCCACCGCAGCGCGATTTTCGGCCTCCTGCTTAGAAAGCGAGCGGCATTTGCGATCGTACATTTGTGGCTGTTTGAGTGCCGCCTGTTCTTTCGCCATTTCCTCTAACCGCTCCTGAGAACAAAAACAGTAATAGGCCGCATCGCGCTCGATGAGCTCATACGCATACTCCAGATGCTTTTCACGACGCTGTGATTGCAAATACGGTGCGTATGGGCCGCGATCTTCGAGAATAGGCGTACCGTCCTCTTTCGCTCCTTTCACCGTAAATCCCTCGTCCGCAACGATGCCAACACACGCCAACGATTGGCACAGTTTCTCGATAGCGCCCGGAACAAAGCGCGTGCGGTCGGTGTCTTCGATACGCAAAATAAACGTTCCCTGGTGACGACGGGCAAAAAACCAGTTATAGAGCACCGTGCGGAGGCCACCGACATGCAAAAAACCGGTAGGGCTCGGGGCAAAACGGACGCGGACAGGTCGAGGATTCATACAGTTCTGGCAGCTTAACCAAAAGTCCGCTTTCTGACCAGCTCGCTACCCTTTACAACAAGTTAAAAAGAAAGCAGCCCCTCCGACGTACCGCCGCAGAGTTGTGGGGTACGCCGGAAGGGCTGAAGCGAGGAGTCTGAGGTCTCAAGAGCTTTATTGAAGACCCAAGAGACCGATTCGACACTAGTCGGGCACGGTGACGAGGAATCTACAGACATCGATCCATAAGCCTCCGTACCAACCATCGGGAATCTCTGTTAGGCGAAGGATCAGGTCGCCTCCATCGTCCCAGAGGTACGCGATACGGCTGCTGTCACGCTCGCCCGTTACGGAGCCCAGAGCTGCGATCGGGTACTTTCGCAGCTCGTCGGGGTACTTCTCAGCAAAACCGAGGAACTCCTCATAGAGAGCCGGGAGTCGGTTGCAGTGATCCATGTGGGCAAGTGCCTGGGCCGTCGATGCACTTTGACCCATGTGAACATAGTCAAAAGTGACATCGCGCTTCTCCATGGAGGCGCCCTTGCGGCGCTCGATCGGGCTGAACCGGGCCCCCCTGAAGCTTGGATCTACTCTGCCCATGAACCGGCGCATCAACTCATCGAAGTCAGGCTGAACGCATACGATCGAAGCTGAGAACCGCGATTCATTCTGCTTGCTCATAACCTCACCATTTCCGCTTGATTGGCTCATCCCCTCTCCCAGCACCGTGCCGGACCCAGGGACTTACCGTTTTGAGAAACGTGGTTCTTAAGTGAAACAAACGCCTTAACATACGCTTATTTTGCCAAAATGTCAACCCTGAAGCGTGAAAAACAGGGGGATATCGCTGCTTTCCGTTTTGAAGAGCGAATTCGCTCATTTCATTTGATTTTTCATGGTCCCGTGCTACCGTTTTCGCCATGCAGGCAACAAACCGCCTTTACGTCGATCTAGACGGAACGCTCGTCGCCACCGATACGCTGATTGAGCTTGCTCTTCAAGCGGTTAAGCAGCGTCCATTTCAGGTCATCTCGTGGCCGTTTTGGCTCTTACGCGGCAAAGCCTTTTTTAAGCAGCGTCTAACTGCCGAAACCGTCCTTCTTGCAAGTCTTTTACCCTATCGAGTCGAGCTCCTCACGTACATCAAAGAACGTAAAGAAAGTGGAACGCGGATTTTTCTTGCAACGGCTTCCAACGAACACCTTGCGCAGCGCGTTGCGGAACACGTAGGCCTTTTTGATGCAGTGCTCGCCTCCGGAGCCACCAATCTGCGAAGCGAGGCAAAACGCGAAGCGATTCTCGCTCACGCCAACGGCGAGCCATTTGAATACATCGGAAACGAATCGATTGATCTTCCGATTTGGCAAGCCGCCACGATCGCTCATCAAGTCGGCGAGAATCGAGCCTTTTTCCATCTTCCCACCACACAGCGAGGAAAAACATTTGCCACTCACTCGTTTGGGCAACAATGTCGCTTTCTCATACGTGCACTCCGCCCACATCAATGGGCAAAAAACATCCTCGTCTTTCTGCCAGCGCTTCTCGCTGGATCGATTCTGGAACCAGGTGTTTTTCTACAAAGCATATTCGCATTTGTGAGTTTTTCCCTCGTCGCTTCTTCTGTTTATCTCTGGAACGATCTCTTTGACTTAAATAATGATCGCGGGCACGAAGAAAAACGAACGCGCCCCTTTGCCGCAGGGAACATCTCGATCTTGTGGGGCGTCGTTGCATCGCTCACGCTTCTTGGTGGCGCGATCATCATTGCTAGTCTCGCGTCTACCACAACACTCACAGCTCTCTTGTTGGGCTACGTTCTTGCAAACATCCTCTACACCTTTTCCGTGCGTCGTGTCGCAATTGTCGACGTTCTCTTTTTGGCCGGATTCTACGTCGCACGTATTTTTGCGGGCTCGTACGCCACCGCGATTCCGGTTTCAAACTGGCTCTTCGGCTTTGTGTTCTTCTTTTTCCTCAGTCTCGCGCTGGTAAAACGCTTCGTCGAACTCCAAAAACAAACCGCCACTCAATCGTTTGGACGTGGGTATCACCCAGGTGATATCGAACTCGTGCGCACAACCGGCCTCTCCGCTGGGCTCATATCGGTCCTCATTCTCGTGCTTTACACACATTTAAGCGAAACCGCGCTCACCTTTGCGGAGCCTGGCTATATTTGGATTGCGGCTCTTTTTTTGGTGTATTGGGTGCTCCGTATGTGGCTCCTTGCGGGGCGAGGCGTCGTCACCAGCGATCCGCTTGTCTTTGCGCTGCGCGATCGCGTGAGTCACCTGATTGCGATCGGTACGCTCATCTTTTTCTTTCTTGCGCACTAACCGCTATGTCACTTTCTTGGGGAAATTATCCACACGTAGAACCAAAGACGACCATCTCGCCTTCGTGGACATCGGAGCTTAGAACCCTTCCAAGCGCGTTTCTTCCACACGGATGTGGCCGAAGCTATGGAGACAGCTGTCTTTCGCGTGAAGCGCTTCTGCAAACAACTCGACTGAACCGGTTCATCGCCTTCGATCGCGAGCACGGTATTTTACGCGCTGAAGCAGGGATCACGTTCGCAGAGGTCCTTAATGTTATCGTTCCGGCGGGCTGGTTTTTGCCCGTCACGCCTGGGACAAAATTCGTGACGCTCGGAGGCGCGATTGCGAATGATGTGCACGGAAAAAACCATCACGTTACCGGAACCATTGGTTGTCACGTGCGTTCGTTTGAGCTTATTCGCTCCACCGGCGAACGTTTTACCTGTTCTCCAACCGAAAAAAGCGACTTCTTTCGGGCAACGATTGGTGGACTTGGGCTAACAGGAGTGATTTCTTGGGCGGAGATACAACTCATTCGTATTCCTGGACCAGGCATCAAGCAAGAAACAGTTCCCTTTGGTTCTCTCAAAGATTTTTTTGCACTCACCCAAGAATCAGATTCGAACGCCCCTTACACGGTCGCTTGGCTTCAAACAACGAAAACCGGTTCAGAGATTGGCGGTCTTTTTTATCGCGGATCTCACACCGACGCCACCGCAAAACCCTCAAAACTCACGGCAAGCGTTCCCTTCTTTGCTCCAAATAGTCTTTTAAACCGTGCAAGCATTTCGCTGTTTAACACCGCGTACGAGCTCGTCGGAAGATACGGAAAAAAAGAATCGGTCATTCATTACGAACCCTTCTTCTATCCATTAGATGCGGTTCATGGCTGGAATAAGCTCTACGGAAAACGAGGCTTTCTTCAGTACCAATGCGTTATTCCGCTGGAATTCGCGGAAGAAGCGCTGCCCGCACTCTACCAACGCATGCAAGAACATCATCTAGCGTCGTTTCTCTCCGTGCTAAAAATCTTTGGCGATAAACCCTCACCAGGGCTCCTCTCATTTCCACGGCCAGGAGCTACGCTTGCGGTTGACGTGCCTTTTCAAGGCGAAAAAACGTTGCGCGCGCTCAATGCGCTCGATGAAATCGTGTACAGCGCAAACGGACGGCTCTACCCCGCCAAAGACGCGCGCATGTCGAAGACCTTCTTTCTCGCCGCGTACCCTGCGTGGAACGACATGCCGCCATTTCTTGATCCCGCTATCTCTTCCGCCTTTATTCAACGCGTAACCCAATAACTTCTATGAAACGCATTCTCGCTATCGCTGCGACCTCCGAGCTCGTTCATACCCTCTTGCGAACGTTGGTTCGTGAACCGACACGCATCGTGCTTGTGGGGCGAAATAACGATAAGCTCGCAAGCGTTGCGAACGATCTTCGTGCGCGCGGCGCCGACATTGCCGGCATTCACGTCGCTTCATTTTTTGATGTCACGAGCCACACTGAACTTGTTCAAACTGCCGTCCGCGAACTCGGCGGCATCGACCTCGCGATCATCGGACAGGGCCAACTTACAGGCGCAGAAGAAGACATGAAAAACATCCCTGCGGCGATGGATCGCTTTTCCTTAAATGCAACCAGCGTTCTTTCTTTTTCTGCGCAAATTATTCGCCTCTTTGAGCAAACCGGAACGGGCCAACTTGTCGTTTTTGGTTCAGTTGCTGGCGATCGAGGGCGCGGCGCCTTTCCACTCTACGCCGCCTCTAAAAGCGCCATCGCAACCCACCTTGCCGGTGAACGACATCGTTTAGGAGTGAGCAATGTACGTATTCTCACTGTAAAACCAGGGTTTGTGGACACCGTGATGACGCAGCACATCAAAAAGAATCCGCTCTTCCGTTCACCAGAACAGATCGCCCAAATTGTGGTGCGTGCGATTTACAAGAAATACTCGGGCGAGCTCTACGCGCCGTGGTTTTGGTGGGTGATTTTAACCGCTATCAAACTCATTCCCGAGCGTCTTTTCTTGAAATTAAAAATATAGCGAACTCAGTTCTCGCACAGTTCCGGAACCGGTCTCAGAGCAGCTCCCGGATCAGCTTCGAAGCCGATCCTAGAGCTTCTCGACTTTGTCGAACGATTCCGGCTATCGCCGGATAGGTTAAGAGGCGAAGCCTCTTTTTAAACAGGGTTTTAAGGGACACTCGTCCCTTTATAAAAAACGCTGAACAATTTGTTCAGCGCAGCAGAGCTCGGCGCTTCCGATCCCAGAAAAGCGTTGCGAGCACGATCGCCCCCGCACAAAGCGAAAGCTTATGTTGAATTTGCGTCACCGACGTTGGCTCGCGGTGGTAGATAAGCCACTGGAGAGCGAGCACAAACGCCGTGACGCACGCGTTCGCGAAGCTCTGGAACGACCGGTACGTCGCTGCCAGGTCTGCAGGAACCCGCCGTAGCACGAGTGATTTCTCGTAGGCAGGCAAAAATCCCCAAGCAAACTCAAAGATCAGGAATAGCGCGACCGCGTAAACACCCGAAAACCAGGGAAAGAGCAACCCTGCTGCAAGCAAGATGAGACCAGCCCCCATACGAGCCTGATCTTGTCGCATGCGCCGCGCAACGATCCCACCAAACAGAAGCGCGCTGTACATCGTAATCCATATCCACCCCAGCGATCGTGATTCATGCTGATGAAAGAAGATGGCCCAGGTGTAGAAGACGGGCTGAGCAAACCGCAGAATCATAGACGGTCCCATGAGTACCTGTAGTTCCGTATTCGAACGGAGATCACTCCAGACTTTCTTCATGACAGACCACTCATTACGAACATTCTTACGCGAAGATACAGCCGTTTTCTCGTCTGCTTGCTCAGACGGACTCACCTCTTCACCGAATTCACCCAATCCACGCACAGAAGCAACAAGAAGAACCAGGTGGCAGCCAGCAACAACAAACCAAACGGTTTGTGCATAGCCATGTTCTGCCATTTTCGCTCCAACGAAGCCTAGGATCGCGCCAATACCGCGCGACGCGGTCTCAGCGTAGAGATCCACGCGCCGAAACGCTTCCATTGCTTCCTGTTCAGACGGGAATTGCTTCATCATGGCGGATTTTAGCCACGCTTCCTCCGCTCCTGAGAGGCAGGCCGCACCTATGCCCACTGTCACCTCCGCAAGGAGAGCAAGCCAAAATCCATGCGCGCAACCGTAGATACACTCACCCAGAATGAGCACGAGAATACCCAAGAGGAGTGAAAATCGCCTCCCACGCGTGTCAGCGATGAGACCCGTCGGGATCTCCATGAAGAAGATCGATGCCTGGAAGAAGGCATTGAGGAGATCAACCTCCGCGAGTGAGAGCCCCATGTGTTGCAGAGACGGTACGTAGCTCGTTGCCGTGAGCATCATGCTGCCACGACAAAGCAGGCGGAACACGATGTAGAACCGCTCAGGACGCATGTGGTTTCTCCTTGTTTCGAACAAAAAACCGGCTTAGGCGCCATGCCCAAGCCGGTGAATGTCACAAAAAAATAATTTTTATGACATCCATGAGTTTGGGCATGACAAAACGTGGCGCTTCTGAGATGGAAGGCCGTACGTCATAAACCAAACTCGACAGAGATTCATAGTAATAACTTGAACATAGCAAAAACAGCCGGCTTTGTCAACGGCTGTTTTTGTGATTCGTTTAGTAATCCGCAAGTTTACGAATGAGTGGATGTTGCTGAATTTTTTCGAGTGCTTTTGCTTCGATCTGACGAATACGCTCACGCGTCACATCAAACTCTTTTCCGACTTCTTCGAGTGTGTGACCCACGCCGTCTGTTAACCCAAAGCGCATTTCCAAGATCTTTTGTTCACGCGGGTTAAGATCGCGAATGATATCTGACACGTAATCACGCAAGAGCTGAAGCGCCGCCGAACGATCTGGCGTGACCGTGCGCACGTCTTCAATAAAGTCTTCGAGCGTGGTCTCACCGTCATCGTCGTCACCAACCGATGTCGCAAGCGACACCGTATCCTGCGAAATCTTGATAATGTGGCGCACCTTGTCGAGTTCCTGCCCCATTTCTGCGGCAATTTCTTCTGGCAATGGTTCACGACCAAGTTCCTGAATGAGCTCACGCTCGATCTGTTGGTACTTGTTAATCGTTTCTACCATGTGCACGGGAATACGAATCGTGCGTGACTGATCGGCGAGTGCACGCGTGATCGCCTGGCGAATCCACCACGTGGCATAGGTTGAGAACTTAAACCCCTTGCGGTACTCGAACTTTTTCACAGCACGGAACAAGCCGATGTTTCCTTCCTGAATCAAGTCGAGCAGTGAGAGTGATTTTCCCGTAAACTTTTTCGCGATCGATACCACCAAGCGCAAGTTGGCTTCGATGAGTTCTTTCTCGGCTTCTTTATCGTTTTTTTCCTTACGCTTTGCTAAGGCGATTTCTTGCTCGGCGGTCAGAAGAGGGATTTTACCAATCTCGCGCAAATACAATTGGATATTGTCGATACTGAGAAGATCCATCGGGTCTGCTTTCACTTCCTTTTCTTTTTTTGCTGGACGTGGTTTATCCTCTTGGCTGTGAAGCGTATGCAAAATCGACTGTCGTTCTTTTGTACGCCCGAGAATTCCTTCTTTTTGCTCGACAAAACTCAAACCAGCAACATCTAAGCGATCGATAAACGCCTCGAGGATGTCGATGTAGTCCTCCACTTCTGGAAACGCATAAACAAGCTCGTTCTCGGTGATAAACCCGCGCGCACGAGCTTTTTCAAACAACTTATCAAGCGCCTCAGCAGAAGGAGGCTCGGAACGCTGATATGGTGGCTTTTTGATGCGAACATCCTTCTTCTCCGCCTTCTCCGCCACCTTTTTTGCAACCGGTTTTGCCGCTTTTTTCGCGACCGCTTTTTTCGCTACGGGCTTTACCTCCTTCTTCCCTTTCGCGATCTGCTTTTTGCTTGTCGAAGGAAAAAATTTCTTTTTTGGTTTGGTGGGCATAAGAAACGCTTACGCGTTCAATTCATGAAACGCCTGTGCGAGCGCATGAACCCGCGCGGTATCACCGGCGGCTTCTGCTTCACGCATAGCCTGTTCGAGCGCACGTCGACGTTCCGCCCGGCGGGCTTGTCGCCACTGCTGGAAGGTCGAACGCCACTCATGAGAGAGGGATTCCTCCGTGTGGGAGGCAAAATGGTGCTCTGAGTAGAGCGCGATTTGATTGAGAGTCGTCACGTGTTCAGGCGGAAGATGCGCCGACACATGGGTAAGGAATTGGCTCCAAGGGACGCCATCCTTTAATAACGTGCCTACAGTATAAAGATCATGAATCGATTTGTAAAGCGCAAAAAATGGTGGCTCAACCCATGCTTCTAGCAAGAGATCAGGAACCTGCATCGCTTCATCGAACAATCGGGGATGAGCGAGCGCAAGAGCAAGCATGTGCTGCTCCGCCGAAGGGGCCGGGGGGGCCGGGGGTGCTTTTCTCGCTTTATCCTGAGGCGCAAAAGTCGGCGCATGTCCAGATCGGGGCATCGTCGCCAAAATCGCTTCGGGGCTCACGCTGAGATCTTGTGCTAAGCGACGGACCCAGTGGTCGCGCTCAACAGGATGAGAAATTCGCGCAAGCTCTGATGCTAAGCGGTCAACAATGTGACGCTTGGCTTCGGCCGTTCCTGCCGGATGCTGGCGAAAAGCTTGTCGATAAACCCAGTCAATGATTCCCTGAGCGCTTCGAATCGCTTCTTTCCAGAGTTCGGGGTTCTTCAAGCAGGCCTCGTCTGGGTCTTTCCCCGCCTCCGAAGGCAACTCAATAATCTTGATAGAAAAATCTTGCGCTCTCGCCAGATCAAGGCCGCGAACCGTGGCCGCGCTTCCTGCCGTATCTTGATCGAAGGCAATGGCAAGCTTATTGGTGAATCGCTTTAAAAGCGCGAGCTGCTCCGCCGTGAGCGCCGTTCCGCTTGCGGCGACCACATTTCCTACTCCCACACGGTGCGAGGTAATAACATCCATGTTTCCCTCGACAATCACCGCCATGTCCTGCTGACGAATTTGCCCTTTCGCCTTATCAAGACCATATAAAACCGCTGATTTCTTATAAATCACGGTTTCCGGAGTATTCATGTACTTGGGTTGATTGGGATCGGGAGCCAAAATTCTCCCCGTAAACCCAACGATCCGTCCATGAACGTCGTGAATCGGAAACATCAGACGTCCACGAAACCGATCGTAAACGCCTTCACCGTGTTCGCGCTTAAGCACAAGCCCCGCCGCTAAAAGCTCGTCCGACCGAACGCCTCGTTTGAAGAGCGCGTCGGTCATGGCTGTCCACTGCTCGGGAGCGTAACCAAGTTCAAAAAGATCACCTGTAACCTGATCAACCCGGCGTGTTTCGAGATACGCCCGCGCTCGCTCTCCGGTTGCACCTTCTAAAACCGCTCGCCAAAAGCGCATCGCCAGTGCATTCACTTCATACAAACGCTCTTTTCCTGTGGCTAGCTCTTCTTTTTTTTCATACACCGGCAGCTCAACCCCTGTTTTTTCAGACAGAAAGACAAGCGACTCACGAAACGAGAGACCCTCCATTTTCTCGAGAAAGGTGAAGTGATCGCCCCCTAACCCGCAACCAAAACAATGCCAAGCCTGACGAGCGCGCGAAACATGAAAGCTCGGTGTTCGCTCTTGGTGAAACGGACAGACCGCCTTGAACGTCCCGCTACCAGCAGGCTTAAGCGGGAGGTATTCGGCAATAAAATCCGCGATATCCAGACGACTTTTTATCTCTTGAGCAACATCCATGGAGGTATCCTGCCACGCGCGAGAGCAGAGGGAAAGGAGCCTTACTTTTGGGTATTTTCAGAACCCGGCAAACGAAAGTCAGTCCGCCAATTCGTCCAGCCAGCAAACGGGATGCGCGCTTCTGGCAAACCCACCGCGTAGGGCGCCACTTCGTACTGCTGATAGAAGAAGGTAACTCCTCCTGGCGTCACAAAGAAGTTGTCCTTCGCCCCATAAAGTGCAAGCGCTGTAGAGCTTGCCACAAGGCGCTTGTTCGTGGCTTGAGATTCGAGATCAGCGTATGTCTCTTCGAATAACTCGTCGCGATAGTTAGCGAGTAATGTCCGTAATTGTTTACGCCAAAACGCATCTAATGACTCCGTTGAAACCAAGTCGCGAAGCAGTAAACGATTCCCCGTGCGAAGATCAAAGAGAACCCCGACACGACCGGTTAACCCATGAGCGCCGCCGCTATACGTGGACTGATGAACAACTAAACCGAGGTAGCCCGATTCATTCACGGTCAGACCCACCGTGTACCAAAGCATGCGTCGGTACGCTCCGCCAAAGTCCTCCGTTGGCAACCCTTCTTTTTCCAAGTCACGCAGTTCCTGTTGACAACCGGCAATATACTCATCTTTGATCTTCACTGGATCTTTTCCCTCAAATACGATCGTTTTTAGTTGCTGATTAACGCGTTGCGCGACGGCCGTGGAAACACCATTCCCCGCCACCACCTCCGGCCAACGAGCACCAAACTCACACAGCGTTTGTTCGTTAGGCTCGTAGGTCTTTTCGCTATTCCTCCACTGAACGGAGGCACCGCCCCGGGGCGTAAAACGAGCGAGCTCGTAGTTAAACGCACCGAGCTGTACTTCTCCCTTCAGGATACCCGCTTGCCACGTCGTTGTTGCCGTTCCGTAGGGACGCTCGCCCCGATCGGGCGCGGCCAAAGTAAGCATTATTTCTCCCGTGGACGTCACTACTTCCCCATACAAACTCCCTTCATCGCTTCCCGAAAGATAGTACCCCTCAGCCGAGCCACGACGAAGGTCAACCTGAAACACCAGGCGCGTTTCACGAGGATCGTTTGCTTTCAGTTCGTAATGCGTAACAGTTTTCCAGTCAAAAGGCACTTGCTGCTTCGTTGATGTCACGGCCCCACCTTGCGACGTCTTGGGAGATTGATTCGCGCCTCCATCAAATCGTAATAAAAACCCCACCCCAACCACCGCAACGAGCCCCACGATCAGGTAACCTAGGCTTGATTTCATACCATTAGGATAATCGAATGATTCTCCTCCGTGCAAACCGTCTCTTTTCACAGAGATTCTCGTTCGTTATGGTAGATGAAGTATGACCTTCACTCGTATTTTTAAAGACTTTTTAGATTTTATTCGCACTCAAGGCGTCGTTGGCTTAGCAATCGGCTTTATTTTAGGCGGATCCACCAGTAAAGTTGTCGCTTCGCTCGTGCAAGACATTATTCAACCGATCATCGGCCTCCTGTTTGGATCGACACACGGCCTTCGCTCATTATCCATCGGACCCATCACGTACGGTAATTTTCTTTCCAATGTCATTGATTTCATAATCATGGCCGCGGTGGTTTGGTTTGTATTTAAACGTCTTCGTTTTGAGGTCCTTGATAAAAAGAAGGAATAAGATAGCGCTCGTTGACGAACTCCCCGCGTTAGCGCAACATGCGGCACGGGAAAGGACGAGAGACCATGACGACGCTCATTTTCCTGAATCATGGGCAAGAGCACAGTGACGGTGACCAGCCGCGCCTGAGGCAAGTTCTCAGCGCAACCGGACAGGCCCAGGCGAGTAGCGCAGGCGCTCTACTTCGGACCCACCTAGGACGCCTCACGATACACAATGTCCTGCTTAGCCCAGCGCGTTGCACAATCGAAACCTTTGTCTACGCCAGTGAAAGCGGACTCAAAGACATCCGCCCAAATAGGCAGATCAAGGAAGACAGGCGGCTGCTCCCCTTCTTGCCGCTCAAGAACGAGCCTGACGCGACACAGCTAGAGACGGACGCTGCGGAGAGACGGTATTGGGAGCTGGGCGATCCCAACCACCAGCTCGACGGCAACCAACTTAATGAGTCGTTCACTGATTTCGTCGAACGTGTTGACGACGTTGTTCGCGAGGCATTCGCACGAACCACCGACACGCTCTGTGTGACGAGTTGGGACGTGATCGCGCTCGCGCTCTTCCGGCAGATTCATCCAACCGCGCACGTTCCGCCTGCGTTCATGCGGAGCTATCTCGACTATCGAGACATGACGCGGCTCCCGTACGGAGGCTCGATCGGAATCAAGCCCCGTCGCAAGACCTGACACCTGATGAGGTGTTATTTTTATTAAAAAACCCGTCTACGTGAGAGACGGGGGAGGAATATCAATAGGACTCGCCGCTCGTGGCGCGCGGGCCGGCCGCATGGACCTCGACATCTGCACGACCCCTTCGACCCCAACGAGAGCGACAAATCCTTCTCGTAACGCGTCGATCACCCGATCCTCATGCTCCGTGTTATAGGAGGTTCCATCACATGTCCCAAGAGCCGCCTGAACCATGTGACGGACTGAGCCAGAACGATGATCGGGTGTGGACCCCCACAATAAACCGTTTTCGTTGGCAACGAGCGTACTGCCATTCGCTTGACGCACAAGCAAGTCCGCTCGCTCACGCAAAGCCGTCTCCAACCAGCTCTTATCTTGCGTGATATCGTCAGCGACTTGCAGCCGAGTTAGATAGTCGATCAAGCTTCTGTATTCAATAGACCGCGAATGGTAAGACGGGACACCCTGCGGAGGGCGATCAAGGACGCTCTTCTGATAGACATTTAGCCCGTTTCGATCGACCCTTCTGGGATCAAAACTCGCTCCCTCACCACCCCTTTTGAATGACCATGAATTCCTCGTCATGCGCTCTGCGGCAGCCATCATCTCTTTCAAGGCATCGTGTTCGCCCTGATCAACGATGTACCGATCTACTCGCGGATGCACGGCGTTAAATGCTGTGACATTAGGAGCAAATCCTGTCATGCGGCATTCGTGGCACTCATTACCTTGACAGTACTGACATGGAGCCCCGATAACGACTGCTCGTTCGTATAGACAGAACGTTTTTACCGCAGCCGTATGCCAACCTTGGGAACGGAATACCCCCTCCAGCCGTGAAATCACTTCTTGATCGGAGAGCAGCAAGAAGCAGCAACGAAATGGATTCTCCTGCAACGCGGTGACCGCTTGCCTGACGAGACCATCGAAGGAACAGTCGACGGCGGGCAGGTCCTTGGGACTCGGAATAACTACTGCGTTCATGACACACCTCCGCGTCGGCCGAGAGGCAAGGGGAGCGCCCATCGCACGAACCATTCATGGATAGACTATGCTCGTTGCAAGCGGCCTTTCTAAAGCCAATATCTTCGCTTCAGAAAGACTGCTTGCAACATGTAAAGAGCGCCCATTTCTTACCTTTTTTTGCACAAAATGTCAAGTCTTGATCGACGATCGAACCTGCGGTTCTCAGCCTGTTATTTGCCAGCAATAAATCCCGGATTTGCCGGGATCTCTTGCTGGTGGACGCTAAAGGATTCGAACCTTTGACCCCCTCGGTGTAAACGAGGTGCTCTAACCAACTGAGCTAAGCGTCCATGTATATTTTAAACCCCTCAGAGGCTTACCTCTCTGGTGCGGACGAGAGGACTTGAACCTCCACGGGGTTGCCCCCACTAGCACCTCAAGCTAGCGCGTATACCATTCCGCCACGTCCGCGCGGATTTGTGAGCGGAACTATATCATAACCGCTGCAACGCGTCAATTCCAACTTGACCCCATTGGGTAATCCTCACTCGGCGCCAGCTTAACCGCACGTGCGGAATTTTCTTTGAACTTTAGCAGTGTCTTATAGCTAAGTGGATGAAGAATGCGTTCGTGCAAAATTGCATACTCGCGCTTTTTTGCGTCCAACAAGAAGAGCGTTCCATCAGGGTGTATGTCGGTTCGCACCAGAACTGCTGAGCTTTCATACTGAGCAAGAGCTGTAGGCTGATCAACAATAATACGATTTCGACCGTCACCTAACTTTATCCATTGAGTACTATTTGGAAACTTATGCCCACGACCCTTAGTGTTCCCACAAAAGCGTTCCCGTGTCTTTGCGTTCTGAACAATTGTGCCCGGACGATATGGCAACGGGCTTGAGATCTCATACCCCTTCGCAGTTCCCCGGCGCACGACAGCGCCCCATGACTGGGCAACTGCGTAACTTGGGACAGGACACGCAACATGCTGACTCTCAAGCAAAACGAACATCTTG
>CAZIVC010000012.1:0-28131 GCA_964542945.1 uncultured Gammaproteobacteria bacterium | reverse complement strand
CGGGAAAGGGGTCGGGAAAACGGGAGTTTTCCCGTCGCGGAGGGAGCGAGCCGACCGGCGAGCGTGGGAACCGAGGGGTTCCCAAGAGCGAACGCGAGTGAGATTCCCCTAGGAGCGTCAAATGCGATCGCCTCCCTTATTTCTTGACAAAAAACCCCATTTTTGGCACTCTTTAGCCATTCATTCTTAAGTGGGAGCCCTGTTTCAACACAGAGCGTTTGCACCACAGAGCAACTATGGCACACAGCAAAAAGTATCTCGCTGCCAAGGCGATGATCGACCGTAAGAAATTGTACCCCGTTAACGAAGCGATTGACCTCGTGAAGAAGACGTCCGTCTCTAAATTTGACGGCACCGTCGAAGTTCACATGAACTTGGGCATCGATGTGAAGAAGGGCGATCAGCAGGTTCGTTCCACGATTATCTTCCCTCACTCCATCGGAAAGACGAAGCGCGTAGCCGCATTCGTATCCGCTGATAAAGAGAAAGATGCTCGTGACGCGGGCGCCGAACTCGTCGGCGGCGAACAGATGATCGAAGAGCTTGCGAAGAGCGGAAAAATTGACTTCGACGTCGCTGTTGCCACTCCAGACATGATGGCGAAGATGGCTAAAGTCGCCAAAATCTTGGGCCCAATCGGCCTCATGCCAAACCCAAAAACCGATACCGTGAGCACGAATGTGAAAAAGATGGTGGAAGAAATTAAGCGTGGTAAAGTCGCCTTTAAAAACGACAACACGGCGAACGTTCACCAGGCCGTTGGCAAGGTTTCCATGGACGCAGCAACGATTGCCGCGAACATCAGCGCCTTAATCGACGCCGTAAAAAAGCAGAAACCCGCCTCTTCAAAGGGCGTCTATCTCAAATCCGTGACCGTCACGTCAACGATGGGTCCCGGCATCAAAATCGATCCAGCAAGCGTGTAAAGTTGAAAAATTCCGGTTTTTACCGGGATTTTTGTTTTCCTTAACTAATGCACCAGTTTCGCCTTCTGCTTCCGGATACAACCTGCTAGCATGAGGCGCATATGCGTGAAACGGGTACTCTTCCCTACCAGCTCCTTCGCCAAGCGATGCAATCTGGGGTGATTCAAGGCGCGCACGAGGAGCATCTTCAGCCATCGTCTATCGATCTTTCATTAAGCGAGGAAGCGTACGAACTAAAAGGATCTTATCTGCCACGAAAACAAGAGACCGTCCGTGACTTATTAAAGTCGGCGACGCTTTGCCCGCACTCGCTCGAAGAACCGCTTCAAGCGCACCACGTTTACCTCATTCGACTCAACGAAACGCTTCGCCTTCCACCCGAATTGTCAGCACGAACAAGCAATAAAAGCTCATCTGGACGCATCAACTTGCGCACACGGCTTGTCGCTGACGGCGTCACTCATTTTGATCGCCTTCCTTCTGGTTATGCGGGCGAGCTCTGGCTCGAAGTCATTCCGAAATCATTCTCTGTTCGCGTTCATTCTAGCGACCGACTCAATCAACTTCGCTTATTCACGAGTGATGCGCGCTTATCGCCCATCGAGCTGCGATTCGCCTACCGTCAATATGGCCTGCTTCGTGATTCCAACGGACAGGTTCTTTCCGAACCAGACTCACTTCAGCACGGACTTCCGTTTAGCATCGATTTATCGTCTGCGGATGTTGTCGCCTGGCGAGGAAAAGTTGGCACAAACGAGGTTCTAGACACTCGCGTCTTTGACCACAATCCTTCTTTATTTTTTGAACCGATTGAGCCACCGGAACAAGGCGAGCTCGTTATTCACCCAGGAGATTTTTGGATCTTTTCCACAAAAGAGGCGGTCGTTGTCCCGCCGTGCTACGCAGCAGAAATGATTGCGTTTGACCCAGCAAATGGGGAGTTTCGCTCGCACTTTGCCGGCTTCTTTGATCCCGGGTTTGGTTGGAGCTCAGATCAACCGCACGGAGCTGTCGGTGTTCTGGAAGTAGAAGCGTACGGGCACGACTTTATCTTGCGTGACGGTCAACCGATTTGCCTAATGGCCTATGAACACGTGCTTGATATTCCTGAAAAAGCGTACGGAATGGATCTCAAATCTAACTATCAATGGCAATCCGGGCCAAAACTCGCAAAGTGGTTTAAAAAACTAAACTAAAACAGGGTATTGACCCCTCCCTCGACGACGAGCGGCCGGCTTTTTAGACTAATACTGAATATGCCTAAGCTCATTATCGGACTTGTCGGACTACAGGGGTGCGGAAAAGGCACCGTCGCTGATGTGTTGCGCGAACAATATGGGGCAGGCTACGAGCGTTTTAGTGGAATGATTGGGAGCATCTTAGACATTCTCGCGATTGAGAAAAATCGCAAAAACTTCACTAAGCTCTCGGAAGTGATTCGCTATGCCTTTGGGGAGACTATTTTTTCGTACGCCCTCGAAAAGAAAGTTATCGAATCAACCCAAGATATTATTGTCCTCGATGGCATTCGCCGCCCAGAAGATATTGTCGCCATGGAACCACTTCCTCACTTTCACCTCGTCTCGATTGAAGCCGATCAAAAGCTTCGCTTTGAACGAATGAAAAAACGCGGTGAAAAGGCTACCGAAGCAAATATGACTTGGGAGCAGTTTCTTGCCGAGGAAGCTCTCCCGACAGAAGTTACAATTCCGTTCGTCATGAATCGCGCTAAGTACCATTTTTCTAACAACGGAACACGAGAACAGCTCATAGAGCAGGTACGCACCTTTATGAAGCAGTTTGGCATTGAACCCAAGTAACCTCTATGCCCGCGACGGAACGCATTATTGCGGTTGACGGAATTGATGGCTCCGGAAAATCAAACGTCGTTCAGGCCTGTGCAGACTGGTTTTCAGCAAAACACAAACGCGTATGCGATCGCCGACGCGGGGAAAAAAGCACCCGCTATCGTGATGATTCTGAACTGCAAACAAGCGACGCTCTTTTGGTCGCCGAACCAACCACGCACTCTATCGGAGCCGTGATTCGAGATGAACTCGCGAAAGAAGATCACGCGCATATTTACAGCCAACATGAACTCGCAGCCGCGTTCGCTATTGATCGGCATATTCTCTACCGGCAACTCGTGTGTCCGTTTTTAGAAGCCCACCCTAAACGTTACGTTATTCAAGATCGTAGCGTGCTTAGTTCGCTTGTCTATCAATCAATTCACTTCGGTATTCATGATCCATTATCGCTCGATGAACTCGTTTCTCTACCAGGAAATCGCTTTGAACTCGACCACCCACCAGCGATTCTCTTTCTTCTCGACCTGCCGTACGAAATCGCGGCAAAACGCCTCTCACAACGCGAAAAACAAGATGCCGCTATCTTTGAATCGCTCGATGTTCAGCATAAGATCATCGCTCGTTATCGAGACCCAGAACTTCTCGATCTCTTTCGCTCCCGCGGTACACACATTGTTCCTGTCCCGGCGCAACAATCATCTGAAGAGGTTCGTGGGCATATCATCGATGCGCTCAATCGCTTTTTTGACCAAAACCTGATATAACGTCGCTATATGAATCTTCTTCCCGTTTGGCCGACCTTTAAGGACAGCGCGGAGCTTGTTCGCGTGCACTGGAAAAACCTTTTTCGCTTTACTGGTCCTTTGGCGCTTTTATTGGGCATAATACAGGTGATCCTCCCCCTCACGAACCGCCCATTCCTCGGTTTTGCTGTTCTCTTGCTCTCTGTTGCGCCCATCCTTTGGCTACACGTTCAACTCTTTACCGAAATCGTCCGTGTCGTTGAGCCGGCATACGCCCAAAAAACAGGCTTAAAGGACCCGTGGAATGCAGCCGGACGTCTGCTATGGACCGGCTTTCTTGCTCTCCTTGCCATCCTTGGCATCTTCCTCCTTACAACCATCCCAATCATCGGGATCGCAGCCATTGTGTTTGGAGGAAGCCTCTCCTCTCTCGCGGAAAGTCTGGGAACGGCTGGTGGGTTGGCTGGCGCCGGTATCGCCGCCTTTCTCGTAATCTTTATAGGGACAATGGCGAGTACGATTATTACCGTCCGCTTTTATTTACACTGGTACTTTTTCTCACAAGAGGCGTTGCTCGAGAGTAAGCGCGGTATCGCCGCTCTTAAATCTTCTACCTCACTTGTTCGTGGACACGCATGGAAATTGTTTGTCTGGACGTTTCTAACCGGTCTCCTCACCTTGATCGCAACGATTCCTGGACAAATTGCCGCCGGTCTTCTTGAGTGGATGGGGCTCCCTCTGGCAGGCGCTATTCTCGCCATCATCTACGCAACTGTATTCGTAACGCCACTCGCAAGCTTTGCCACCACCAAACTCTACGTTCACATGAAAGAAAAGCGTGGTCACACATCGACCGCCTCATGATCAAAAAGCTCCGAATCAGTCGGAGTTTTTCAATCCTCTTTAAACCACGTATACTAGGCATATATGCCGTCGCTTTTATCGGTAAAGCAAGTCACGGTCCAGACGTGGCAACAGTACCTTCATCACTTTATTCGGTTTTTTGAGGTGAGTGCCTGGCTCTTGGTCGTTCCATTCTTTTACCTACTCACCGTGTACGTTCTTTCTCACCCGTCTGTTCCTGTCCCGCTCGCGGCGATGCCGTGGATAAATGGAGCTTTTATGATCGTGCAAGGTATTATGACGCTTTGGATCACGATTCGGAGCGTCCTTCTTGCCTTTGCGCACAATCCGAGCGAAGAAAAGGCGATCGCCACACACCCCTCGATAGGCTGGAAACAGGTTCCTGGCTATTTTTGGGTGAGTCTCTTGAGTGGAGTCGCGGTGATCGGCGGGCTGTGTGTTGGAATCCTTCCAGGAATCTGGCTCATGCTCGCTCTATCGTTTTCACTTTACGTCTTTCTCGATGAAAAACAAACCGGCCTGCAAGCGATGGCTCGTTCTCTTCAACTCGTAAAGCACCGCTGGTGGTCCGTACTTCTTCGTTTCTCGGTTCTGTTTATCTCTTTTTTTGTCGTCGTGACCATTACCTATTCCATTTTGACCTTTATCGTTAGCGGACTCATTAATGTATCTAATCTTGGAGACCTTGCGCGTGCCGGGAACCTCTCCGTATCCGCTGCCGCTCTCACATCTCCCACCTGGTGGCGGTCCGTCGCGCTCACGTCGTTTCTTCAAACCATTCCACGTGCCCTTTTCGCGCCACTTATCGTGATTGGACTCTCCGTTTTGTACCAGGACTTGAAACGAGTCCAAGAAAAATAATCGCTATGACCACCATAAAACGCCTCGAGTAGGCGTTTTATGCTCTCTTTGCTTTATCAACAGCTTCCTAGTAATCTTAAAACCGATATGCGTTTTGCCCCTATTATTGGTCTCGAAGTCCACGTGCGACTAAAAACCAAGACAAAAATGTATTGCCGCTGCGCTCTACTATCAGACGCGGCTATGCCCAACCAATCCATTTGTCCTGTCTGCACAGGTCAGCCGGGAGCCCTTCCCACCGTTAATGAAGCTGCGGTACGACTTGGCGTTCGCACAGGTATCGCCCTCAACTGCACCATTCCAGATAAAGCACGCTTTGACCGTAAGCATTATTTTTATCCCGATCTTCCAAAAGGCTACCAGATCACCCAGAATACCGATCCCATCGCTAAAGAGGGATCTGTAGAAATCCCCACCAACCTCACACCCACCGGCATTCGCGTTGTGGGCATCGAACGAGCCCACCTCGAAGAAGACGCTGGCAAAAACATACACGACGCAGCCACAAATAGTACCTTTGTTGACTTTAATAGAGCCGGTGTCCCTTTACTCGAAATTGTCACCAAACCAGATCTACGATCACCAGAGGAAGCGCGCGTCTTTCTTCAGGAGCTACAAGCGCTTTTGCGATCTATCGGGGCATCTGAGGCCGACATGGAAAAAGGCCATCTCCGTTGCGACGCAAACATCTCTCTTCTTCCCGTCGATGACGAAGGACTTCCACTGCAAAAAAACTACAATCCAAAAGTTGAAGTCAAAAACATGAACTCTTTTCGCTCTGTTGAACGCGCGATTTCATTTGAAATTGAACGGCAGTCACACCTTCTTGAACAGGGCATCACCCCTGAAGGCGAAACCAGGGGCTGGAATGATCAAACAAACGAAACACTTTCTCAACGCAAAAAAGAAACCGGCGCTGACTACCGTTATCTTCCCGAACCAGATCTTCCACCACTGCAACTCCGTGCCATCGAACAAGAGGAGCGCCATCGATTACCAGAGCTTCCAGGAAAAGCGCGTATGCGCTTCATGAGCGATTACGAACTTCGTCAAGAAGAGGCTGACTTTTTTGCTCAACGACCCGAATGGGGCGCGTTCTTTGAAGCGGTCTCGAGTGAACTCGATGGATGGAAAACCGCATCGGATAATTCATCCAAGATGAGTGATGCTGATTGGAAAAAATTGATTTCGTCGTGGATGATTCACCGCTATGCCCCTCTGTTGCAGAATAAGCAAAAAACGCTCACGCAGCGACCTATTGATGCCGAAAACATGGCCGAACTCATTCACCTGATTGGCACGGGAGCCATCACGAGCACGAACGCAACAAAGCTCTTGACGCTCATGGTGGATACAGGCTCCGATCCGAGTCACTTATTAGAAGAGCATAACCTCGGACAATCGGTGCAAGCGAACGATTTACACACTCTTGTGGCCACCATCTTGGAACAAAATCCGACCCAAGTGGAACAGGTACGTACAGGAAAACTCACCGTTGTTAAATGGCTTGTTGGCTGCGTCATGCGCTCAAGCGAAGGACGCGCTAACCCCATTGACGCAGAAGAGGAAGTAAAACGACAGCTGGGAATTTCGTAAAAAAAATCCCCCGCCGAAGCGAGGGGATTTTTTTATTGGCGAGGACCGCGATCCTCGAGAGGACGGGCGATGTTCACTGCGATTGCACGTCCACCGAGCTCTTTGCCGTGGAACATTTCAATTGCGCGATCAGCCATCTCCTGGGTTTCCATCTCAACGAAGGCAAAACCACGTGGGCGGCGCGTTTCACGATCCATAGGGATGAAAACGTCCGTCACCGTTCCTGCCTGCATAAAGGCTTCACGAAGATCATCTTGCGTAAAGCGGTAAGGAATACCTCCAACGAAAAGCTTAACAGCCATGCGATTGGGTTGCGTTTTGACACGCAGACTAATTTACAAAGGGATACCCGTTTGCGCACGACCATTCCCGACATTTGGAAGGACTTCGCACGTACATATCCGGTAAAATCATACCAAAATAAAGGGCTTTTGTCAAACTAACCGAGAATCACCTCCAGTTGAAGGGGTCTTCGCCCCCTAAACTCGGTTTAGAAGGCGGTGTCTGGGGTTTATTTCGACTCCGTCGAGCGGTTCCGGCTATCGGCGAGATACTGGGCTTTGCCCCGACCCCCGTCTAAAGAGCTCCACCTCCTACTCCTGTTAAGGGGCTCCGCCCCGTTTAACCATGGGCCGAAAAGCGTTCGCCGTATACCCCGCTCGTCGTGAGCGTAATTGTCTTCGCAGAGAAACAAAACTATCCTGCAGCGCTCGTCATAGGCGATAACCCCCTACCTCAGATCTACCTCGCAACTACCTCAGAGGTGGATCTGAGGTAGTACCAGAGATCAGCTTCGAAACTAATTTAATATCGACGTAAAAAATCAGAGACGTATGTGCGTCAACTTTTTTATCCTCGTGAGATTCACCACGTGAATTTTTCTCACAAATTTTTTATAGAAAACAGTTAGCAGAGTGATGCATATAGTTTTGCACAAAAAACTCTTGCACGCTTTTTTTGTACATGTGATATACTATCTTTGTGTTCGTTCTTTTTGTCGGTCTAAAAAGACGACATCGATTCCGTAATTTAACGGAACGCAGCACCTTGTTGATCCTTCTATATGGCAGCAAAAAAGAAGGCCGTCTCGAAAAAGAAGGCCGTCTCAAAGAAGCGCGTCGTGCGTAAGGCTCCAGCCAAGAAAAAGGCTGCGAAGAAGCGCCGCTAGTCTAAAAATCCTCCGGGCCCACGTGGTCGGAGGATTTTTTCTTACCCCATAAGTTCTCGGTAAAACACTGATAGCGCCGGAACAATATCATCAATTTCTTTATACTCGACGATGAGGTCTGCAATCCCACGCGTTGTATCTTTTATCGTTGTTCCTTGTTTCATGATTACAAGTATTTTCTTGTTTAGCGCATAAGCCATTCCCGCTTCGATCGCACGGCCCGTTGGCTTATCCGTCATATCTATCAAGAGCCCATCCGACTTTTCAATCTCTTCCATTGAGCACTTCATTAGTTCTTTTGCATCTTTAAATTTATTTATCTCGTAGTTTTCAACATCACGGATAAAACTCATGTCTTCAAAGCCAGCTCTTTTGACCAAAGAACATAAATATTCGACCGTATCTCGATCATCACCAAACGAAGATGTAACGTATATGCGCATATAAAATGCGTGTATATACCGATTAAACGACCGGCGCCATTTCGTCCAATTTCCAACGTAGTGTATTCGGAGAAAAGCTGACGTGAAATAACCATCGATCATCTGTCACGGAAAAATGAATGGTTCGTTCACGCTCGTTTTGTTCCAAATGCACGCGATGTACTTTACGAACTTGATAGTGTCGATTGTTCCACTTGATCACCATTGGTTCAGGTCGGTTTTTCCGAAAGGCAACCAGGACATCGATTGAGTCACCAACAGAAGAAAAGACCATATATCGTCATGCGTATAAACGAATAAGTCCACGAACGATGCCTTGTACTAACACATTGCGCGCATAGATTGGCTTCATTGTTTTATTTGCTGGCTGTAAACGAATGCGTCCAGTTTCTTGATAGAACTTTTTTAGCGTTGCGTACGTTTGATCGATGAGCGCGACAACGACATCACCGTTTTTTGCCCGTGAACGTTTTTCAACGATAACGATGTCTCCGTCAAAAATTCCTTCTTCAATCATGGAGTCACCCTGAACTCGAAGAGCAAACCCTTCTGAGAATGTAACCAGCGAAGATGGCACAGAAACCGTTTCGTTTTCTTCTATAGCCTCGATTGGCTGACCGGCGGTAATAAGCCCCTTCAGCGGAAGCAAAACACTCTTCTCCCAATTTACAGCGGTGGACGTAGGCGTTAGCTGGCGCATGGAGCGTGACGCGATATCCCCTGCGGTTTCAAGATATCCCGCTTCTTTTAATGCCTGCACATGCACGTGCACCGTGGAAGGAGATGCTAATCGCAATGCGGCAGCAATCTCGCGATAAGAAGGCGCGTAATCGTGCTCCTGAAGATAATCTACGATGAAGTCGAGCACCTCACGACGTTTGGGGGTAAGCGGTTTTGTCATAGGCCCTTATAGAACAAAAGTAGAACGAAAGAAACGGGGCGTCAAATCATCGTTTTTTCTGAATGGTTTTATTATTTTTCATTCTTATCCACAGACCACCTCAAAAACTATGGCACGGAGTGGAGTATGACTCACTTATCTTTTGCCTATGCTTACCCTCCTCGTGCTCGTGTTGGTGCGGGTGTTGTTTGGTGCGCCATCTCTCGCTACCGCAGATGAGTCACTCCTTGAGACCGGTGCCTCGCCGTGCATACAAACGCCAACGAACGTAACGCCGCCAGAAGCGCCATCATCCATCTCCCCCGAGGTAATCACTTCCTCTACCACGACGAGTCCTGCTCCGAGTGGTACGACAGCGACAGATGGGACTCCGTCGCCATCAGCAGAAGAAACACTTGCCCCGTCTACTAGCACAACCTCGACGCCTCTGATTACCGAATCAGAAATCGTTCCTCCTACCGAACAAAGCTCACCGCCACCAACAGTCACCGAAACCACGGTCCCGCTGATCGTTCATCTTGAACGCATCTCACCTGCTCCGAGTAATGGAAAAGAATCCGTGACTGTATTCACAGATGAAAGCCCGACTATCGCTCGTTTTTTCGGATGGAAAATTGCTGATAGCACAGGACCAATTTTTTTAATCACCTCATCAACCATAAACCATATTGCCGTAAACGATCACGAAATCACCGTATTTTTACCTAGTGCAAAACTCAATAACTCTGGTGACCTCGTCGCGCTCTACGATGCTAACGGGCAGCTCATTGATTTCACTCGTTACCCATCTGCCGAAAAAGATGCCGTCTGGAAGCGACAATCCGATGATAGCTGGTCATTCGTTGAAAACCACCCCACCTCCATTCAAGGCACGCTACCTCAAACCACGACAAGCTCAGCCGCTCACCCAACAACAACAACAACAACAACAACAACCACTCCGCTTATTAGCGCCTCAACGGAATCGACCACATCAACACCGCACCTTACACAAACAAAAACTCTGTTGGCAACAAAGAAGAACCCGTCAACCGTCACCCCTGAAACGGTTTATACTCCCCCAAAAACTATTACAACAGATACGAGCATCGCTATCAGAAAACCCGTGACAAAATCTCTGTCCGCAAAAAAGACCTCAAAGACAGCTGTCGCTAAAACAACCCCTTCTCCAATCACTAATCTTGACTCTCTCCCTGACCCAAGCGCTATGTCACAACCAGTTCGCGTTCGTTTGTTTGGACTCGTTGCCACAACCCCTCACCTATTTCAAAAGCAGCAGTTTATCCTTCTCAATAGCGAAGGAAAGGGCTTGCTCGTAAAGGTTCCAAGCACTAAACAATCGCCACCGCGCGGAAGCTGGGTAAGTGTCACGGGAAATTTGGAACTCAATGATAGCGGCTACACGCTTGCCATGAAAAGCAACGACGCTTGGACACGTGAAAAAGATGGCGTGCTGAGTGCCCCAAAAACCCTGGATGATCTTTCTTCGGATGAACGTCTCGACTGGACGCTCACCGTCGCAGAGGGCGAGATCACGGCGATAAAGTCGAGCGGACTAACCATTCTCACCGCAACAGATGAAGTTTTCATTGCGATTCCGTCTCACCTACAGATGCGTGCCGGTCGGTTTAATAAAGGTGATCGTTTGCGCATTCACGGGCTTTTGGACCCCAGAAAAGATGCTCTTACCATCCTCGTTCAGCAAACGGACGCAATTCTTTCCCTACCCAAACCAGCCGCCATCGCCCCAACTCCTACAACGTCCTCAGAACAACCCTGGGAAACCGTTCTCGCGGCTGGAGGAGCCGTTGCCCTCACTCATGGCGCCAAACACGCTCACAAACAATATAAAAAGCGTCTCTTGGCCAAAAACCTTAAGCTTGCTGAAGCTGCCCTATTAGCGGATCCGGGCGCTCTTGCCAACCAGGAACAAATTCGTTAAAGTACCGCCCATCCACACGCCAGCTATCACGTATAGCTGGCTCAGAATGCGGGTATCGTATAGAGGCTATTATGCGTCCTTGCCAAGGACGAGAGGGGGGTTCAATTCCCCCTACCCGCTCCACACAGAAGCATCGCCAAACGGCGGTGTTTTTGTTTATTGCTAGACGAAAAAACGTTTTCAAATCACCCAACTCGCTTCAATTGCTTGCACTCAAGTAAACCATCCGCTACGGTATATTCATGCTTATTCGACGCAACCTGCGTACCTGGTCCAGCGAAATCTAGTTTCTTTTTAAAAGAAGGCTTTCTTTTTTGCCTTCTTTTTATTTTCCAAAAAACAATCGCCCCACATCTCACAGGAGGCACGTCATGGCCACAACTCACATCCAGCTTGAGCAACTCGAAGTACAGGCGCATGTTGGAGTTCCCCTTCGTGAGCGACGTCGTCGTCAGCGCATCATTCTCGACATCGATTGCGATCTTGGATCGCCTCCCATTCTTCGTGATGAAATTCAGGGGACTTTGAACTACGTCGCGCTCTACAAAGATATTCACGCCCTCGTCGCAACTTCCTCATTCGTCCTGATCGAGACACTCGCAGAAGCGATCGCGCATGTCTGTCTGCGTGATCGACGTGTCGTGAGCGTCACGGTACGCATTCGTAAACCCAAAAAACTCCCCGGGTGTGCGGCGGTAGGCGTCGTGCGCTCCTTCCACCGATCGGAGGTCCTGTGATGAAAGTCTATCTGGGTCTTGGCAGCAACACTGGCGCGCGTGAGCGCAACATCTGGCGAGCTACCGCCGCACTGCGTGAACACCTCATCGACATTCGCGTTTCACCCTTCTACGAATCTCGTCCGCTCCACGTTCTCGAACAGCCGCTCTTCCTCGACCTTGCTCTCGAAGGAACTTGGCCGGGAGCGCTTCCAGATCTCCTCGTGCTCGTAAAACAAATTGAAAAAAGCTTGGGACGGACTCCGCGTGAGCGTTTCGGCCCACGGGAAATCGACATCGATCTTCTCGCAAGCGATGGGCCGCTTTACGAAGATGACTCATTGAGAGTCCCCCATCTGCGACTTGCAGAACGCCTGTTCGCGCTTCGACCACTGGCCGATCTTGCACCGAACCTCGTTGTTCCTGGAACGAGTTACAGCGTTCGTGAACTACTGGAGCATCATCCACACCACGGATCGCTCGATGAGCACTGTTGGCTTCACCAGCCAACGATGGATCTTGCCGATCTAAACGACGGCCGGTGGATTCTGCAAGCGCTCGAACACATGCACTCGTTTGTGATTCGAGGAGCACTCAATCCTCACGAAGTAGTCCAGCTGATTGACCGAGGCCGTGCCTTTCTCCGCTCTCCCGAAGCGAAGTCTGAAGCATGTCGGAAGACTGATCTGTATGGATCCGGTTACACCCCTCCATTCGTCGAACGTGTCGCCGATGAAGCTCCTGACGGGGAACGCGAGTTCTTCGACCTCCTCGCTCCAGAGCTCTGGCCTACGCGATTACCTCACGATCTTCACCCTGAGTTCTCAAAACTTGGTCTCGATATCCGCTCAGCTCTCGAAATCATCGCCATGCGTTGCTTCCAATGCCTCGATACGGCGGTTGGAACAACGCTGGCTGCGAATGCACATAATGGAGCGCACATGCTGCGCTTTAGTCGCTACTTCGCCAACTCAGATCCGAGCCGCGTCGTCTTCTCTGCTCATCATGACTTCGGCTTGCTAACCCTCTTCGGTGGCGGTGCCGCGCGAGGTCTTGAATGCGAGTTTGCTGGGACTTGGCATCCCATCCGTGCACTCGATGCCCCTGGATCAATCATGGTGGGCGTTGGAAGTACGCTCAAGCTCTACCTGCCGCACCTCCAAGGACTGCATCATCGTGTCACCGCCGCCAATACCTCCGCCCTCGAACGATGCTCCTATTCGTTCTTCACAGAGCCGCGTGGCGACGTTCTTCTCCCCAACGGTGAACGCGCGAGCGATCGGCTGGAACGCTTGGTACGACGGATTCGATCGACAAACTTCTAACTTCTGCCCCGTTCCTGCGGGGTTTTTTATAAAAAAGAAAATGCTCACGAGGTGAGCGAGGTCGCCTGCGGCGGACGAATGTACAAGCGGTAGATCAAAATGAGCACCGTAATGCCGTTGATGATCGTCCAGGAAAACGGCTGCGCGGCATTGCCGGGCGTCCATTCAGGCAATGTGACGAGCACAGGAATACCGGCGAATGCTCCGCACATCCACGCGCGAAGATTTTCATCCTGAGGTCTCTTCCACGCGAGTTCGTAGGTCGGAAACGCTGCGAAGAAAACGACCAGGAGACTGATGGCGATCGCTGCGCGCGGATCACGCGTAATGAACCACAGGAGAATGCCCATGGCCCCGCCCACGAGATAACCTTTCTCGCGGTACGTCCATTCATTATGACCGCGCTTGACTGCCATGTAGGTGACAAAAATGCCACCCGCGATCGCTGCGACAATTTGCCCGTTAATCGAATGCGATGCGATCATTCCCGCCAGCGTCAGAAGATCGAGCGCGACCCAGAGGATCCACGTCACCTTCGACGGCTTTGTTTTCCCGCTCAAGATGCCACGGATGTATGGAATGTATCCACCTAGCGCGAATACCGCTCCAAGAGCTGATCCAACTTCTTGTGCGCTCAGCATGAATCCGAGGTGTTAAAGGTTCACATGAACTCCTTTTTCCGTTGCGCGTAAGAGATTCTTGAGCCGCTTTAGGGTGAATAAAAACAAGTGACCCGTCAAGGTATCACTTGTTTTATTTGCACATCTTAGGAAGACGATCGTTTCTTTTTTGTATTTCGCCAGGCTTGGATTTTTGCGTGGTCACCTGACAATAACACGTCAGGAACGCTCCAATAAACGCCCTTCACCGGTTCAAACGCCTCTGGACGTGTGTATTGCGGATATTCGAGCACTCCTTCTTCGCTATGCGATTCATCCACAGAAGACATCTCATCGCCAAGAACTCCTGGTCGTAAGCGCGCCACTGCATCGGTGACTGTTAATGCTGCCAACTCTCCACCGGTAAGCACGTAGTCGCCAATAGAAATTTCTTCATCAATCAAATGTTCTGCGACGCGCTCATCTATGCCTTCGTAACGTCCACACACAAAAACTAAACGATCATAGCGTTCAGCCAGTCGTTTCGCGTCCGCTTGTGTAAACCGTTTTCCTTTTGGCGATGTTCCGATCACACGCGTTCGTTTTGCTCGTTTCGATCGCGTTCCTTTTTTTGTGATCACTCCGAGTTCGACAAGCGCTTCAAAGAACGGTGCGACCTTCATCACCATGCCAGCTCCTCCGCCAAATGGTCGGTCATCTACTTTTTGATGACGGTCATGTGTCCATTTGCGAAGTTGATGGGCCGTGAGCGTCAAAAGACCGGCACGTTGTCCGCGACCAAGCATCGCCGCATCAAGATACGGCTGAACGACCTCAGGAAAAATCGTGAGAACGTCGACGTGAAGAGGATGATCTTTCATAAACGGGAAACTCCCCCGCGTGGAGGAGTTGATTCCGCAAGCATTTCGCCTAGATACCGAGATCACTGAGATCTGCATCCGTGACCAATCCGGCCTCGCCGTGGCTTGTCACTTTCTGTTCCTGATGCGCACGACGTGCGTCATCCGGTTCATAAATCTTCATGTTGACGCGAGCATTTTGCTTCGCTCCAACCCCCTTCAACAAAATGCGGAGGGCACGCGCCATCTGACCATCGCGGCCAATGACGTATCCCATGTCGGAAGGGCTCACATGAAGCGTGAGAAGCACGCCTCGTTCATCAACGGTTCGTTCAACCTTCACCTCTTCTGGCTGATTGACGATCGCTTTCACGAGGGTCATGAGAAGTTCCTGTTCAAGAAATTGTGACATAACCACACAGGTGGCATTTCATCATGATGATGAGATCCTGGCTTAAGAATCATTCCCTTTAAATCAGGGTTGGGGAAATAATAGCATTTTTTAGCGAAAAAATCAAGATAACTGTGGAAAAATGGCTAGATCTTGACATTTTTTGTAGAAACGCCTAGACTTTTCGCATGCTCAGTTGGTGATTTTCTGCACCTGGTAAGGCGAGAATCACTTCTTCACTTCAACTCATTTCTTCTCATGTTAACCATTCGTTTAACGCGCGTCGGCAAAGCCAAGCGCCCACAATATCGTTTCATCGTGTGTGAAAAAGCGCGCGACCCATGGGGTAAAGCGCTCGAGATCTTGGGAACGTACAACACTCTCACAAACCCAGCCACGATGGACCTCGATGTGGAACGCGCCAAGTACTGGCTTAGCAAAGGAGCTCAACCATCCGACACCGTAAACAACCTCTTCGTTGAACACAAGATCATCGAAGGAGAAAAGCGCAAGCTCTCTTCCATCTCGAAGAAGCACGCCGCACGTCTCGCTAAAAAGCAGGCGTAAACCAAAAGAGGCAGATTGCCTCTTTTGGTTTTTATGGCCGTTCCCCCAATTTGAGAGACAGAACCTTCGAGACACCATCATCCCCCATCGTGACCCCGTACAGCGCTTGCGCACACGTCATCGTGGTTCGATTATGCGTGACGATCACGAATTGTGTTGCGTGAGATAACGAGGTGATAATATCAGCAAACTTTTGCGCGTTCGCTTCGTCGAGGGCCGCATCGACTTCATCGAGCACCACAAACGGCGAAGGATTGGTGGCCATGATCGCACAGATCAACGCGATGGCCGTGAGAGCACGCTCTCCTCCCGAAAGAAGCGTGATCGATTTGGGACGCTTCCCCGGAGGTGTGACATGAATATCGATTCCTGGCGGCGTTGGCTCTTCTCCTTCTTCTTGAACAGGCATCACCTCTAACAGCTCCGCCTCTCCGCCGCCAAACAAGGTGCGAGCGAAATGCTTAAACTCCTCATTCAAACGCACGAACGCATCACGACGACGTTCTTGAATCGTGCAATCAAGCTCATCCATGACTTTCAACAAGTCATCTCGCGTTTGACGGACATCTCCTGCCTCACGAGATAACTGCTCAACACGTTCTTGCGTGGTTTGATATTCGGTCTCGACAGCCGGATCAATACCGCCAATCCACTCCATCTGCGTACGCAGTCGCTTAATTCGACTTGCTCGTTCTGCCACCTCCTCTGCCGTGAGTCGAGGTCGATACACAAAAGAGTCCACTTGCTCCAACAGGTCTGGCCGGACTGCGCCGATATCTTGCTGTAAATGCGAGAATCGCTCATCGATGCGCGCCAACTCTACTTCTTTTTGTGAAGATTCGTGATCTAAGCGATACCGCCGATCGCTAAGTGTTGTGACTCGACGCTGAGCCTCGATCAGTTCAGACCGCTCCTGTGCTTGGACTTGCTGCGATTCGGCGAACGCACGTTCTGCTGCCTGAATAGATGCTGAAACTTGACGCAAACGTTCTGCCAGAGCCTGCTTTTTTTCTTGCCACTCGGTCGATACGGTCGGAGCCGTTGTCACGGGACGCTCTAAACCCTGCTCAAGTCGCTCTAGCCCATGAAACACCTCTTCAAGCGACTGTTTGCGGTCGACATCCGGCATTTCTTCCCATGCACGCAGGAGTGAGCGGAGATGCTGTAAGGCATCTCGCGTAGCTTCAAGAATCTTGGAAAGCGGCAGAGGCGACCACGCGCTTCGAGCCTCCGCTTCAGCGAGGACGCGCTCACGTTCTAGTGCCTGCTCCTCGGCGCGCAGCGTTTCACGCTCGTGCTCTAACTCACGAATACGTGACTGATATTCCTGAAAACGCGTATCCACTTGAGGCGCGCCTTCGAGCGAGCGCAAGCGCTCCTGCGCCTCTCGCCATTCGCGCGTCACTTCCTCAAGCTGAAGACTAAGATGCTGCTTTTCTTCCCCAATACGGCTTCGCTCTTGCTCAATCTGGCGCCAAGATGTTGCGTAATAGTCCAGCTCCAACTCTGCGAGCTCAGTCGCTAATTGATCCCTTTCACGAAAACGACGCACCTGTTTTTCGAGAGACGTAAGCCGTGGCTCAAGCTCACTCAACAACAGAGCCGTTTGACTTAGATGCTTTTCTACCTCCTCTAATTTTTGTTCAGAAGAATGTTTCTTAAGTAAGAACGGCTTGAGTCCAAACGCTTCATCAAAAAAATCTCGGCGCTCAGAAGGAGTCGCTATGAGCACCGCGTCTGCCATCCCCTGTCCGATCACGGCGTAGGAACGCTGCGCAATGCCCGCTTGCGCCAAAAACAAGACGACATCTTGCAAGCGCGCCGGTTGACCATTCAAAATGTACTCCGATTCACCTTCACGATAGAGACGGCGTCCCACCGTCACCTCTTCTCTCGCGCCCGTTTTCTCAGAAATAAACGTGAGGATCACTTCCGCATAGCCTGAACGCGGACGAGACGAGCTCCCTGAAAAAATGACGTCTTCTGCCCTTTTTCCGCGCAGAAGACGCAAGCTCTGTTCTCCCATCACCCAACGGATCGCGTCGGCGGCGTTCGATTTTCCCGATCCATTTGGCCCAACAATGGCCGTAATACCGGTTTTTCCGTGCTCAGAAAACAAAAAACGCGTTCGATCGGCGAACGTTTTAAACCCCTGGATTTCCAAGGATTTTAAGCGCATACGTCCTCTATGCTAGACGATTTGAGCGTATTCGGGCAAGCTTAACCTATTCTATGAGTTCCCACCGTGTTGAAGCCGGCTTTGAGCACCTTCGAGAAGCCTTTGCCCGCGTCCTGTCGCAGGTTGTTGAATTTCCCGTGGGGACGTTCGTCACGGTTCTCGGCGCCAAGGTTACGGCCAATACCGCTCACGCCCGCATCACCCTCTCTGTCATGCCCGTTGCGCAAGAAAACGCCGTTCTCGAAGCTCTTCGACGCTACGACCACGATATTAAAGACGCCCTCGTACACGAAATTCGTTTACGACGGGTACCGCGTCTTCACTATGTTTTTGATCGCACCGAAGAAGAGGCGAGTCATCTAGAATCCCTCATTAATCAAGCGATTGATGAAGACCAAAACGTATGAACGGAGCGAAGGAGTTTTTAGAGATGATTCGAGCATCAAAACGCATTCTTCTCATTTCCGACGGACGACCAGACGGCGATAGTATCGGTTCAACAACCGCCATGTGGGCGTGGCTTTCAACACAAGAAAAAGAGCTGGGCCTTTTTTGTAAAGAAATCATTCCTCGTACCTTACGCGTCCTCGTGGGCACAGATCATTTTACGAGCGACGTTTCGATTTTTTCGCAACCGTGGGATCTTTTGATCATTCACGACGCGAGTGATCGGCTTCATGGAGGCATTGAAGAAGGTTTACCGCTTTTACCTAAGCCAACCCCACTCATTAACATCGATCACCACATAACCAACAGACTCTACGGCGATCTAAATATCGTTGAGACAAACGCGTGTTCAACCACGGAAGTTCTCCATCGGCTGTTTACTCATCTCAAAGTTGAGATAAGTAAAGATATGGCGACATCGCTCATGGCCGGCCTGCTTACCGACACTTCTTCGTTTAGCAATGGTGGAACAACGGTAGGAGGACTCCGCGCCGGCGCCGATCTTTTACGTAAAGGAGCCGATTTAGAAGCGGTGAGAGCGAGTCTTCGTGCCGGAAAAACCCTCAAGGCAACGCATCTCATCGGCGCCGCTTTTTCTCGACTGAAAAAACTTGCCACACACGATCTTGTGGTGACTTACCTCCTCCCAGAGGATCTCGCCGGCATAGCGGATGACGAATCAAGGGGAAGCATAACCAATGTTCTTCAAGCGATAAACGGCGAAACTGAGGCCATTCTGCAACTTTTTGATGAAGGAAAGGGCTTTGTGGTCGGCTCTATGCGTAGCACACGTCGAGACATCTCTCGCTTTTGTCAGGCCTTGGGTGGCGGCGGACATAAACGTGCTGCCGGATTTAAAGTACCAGGAACACTGGAAAATTCCGGAGACTGGGTTCGTATTACTCAAAAACCCCTTAAATAGAGGCTTTTTTGGCTAGCACTCTCAATATTTGACTGCTAATTTTCTCTTCGGTAAGATAGAGATTATTATGAATCCCTACGCTATCAGCAACATCCAACCGCAAAATAGCTGGCTGGTTCCAACAGTGATTGAAAAAACCTCGATGGGCGAACGAGCCTACGATATCTATTCAAGACTCTTAAAAGATCGAATCATCATGCTCGGTTCCGCGATTGATGACGACATCGCCAACGTCATCGTCGCCCAGCTCCTGTTTTTAGAAAGCCAAGACAGCGAAAAAGACATAAAGCTCTACATCAACTCCCCTGGAGGCTCTGTCACGGCCGGTCTCGCGATTTACGACGCGATGCAGCTCGTAAAACCAGATGTTTCTACTATTTGTATCGGTATGGCCGCATCGATGGGAGCCGTGCTCTTAGCGGGAGGGGCAAAGGGAAAGCGTTACGCTCTTCCAAACTCGGAAGTCATGATCCACCAGGTACTCGGCGGATTCCAGGGACAAGCAAGCGACATCAAGATTCACGCGGAGCGCATTTTGGACACGCGTAATACCTTGAATAAAATCCTCTCTCAACACACGGGCCAACCCATGAAGCGAGTAGAGAGTGACACTGAACGTGATAACTTCATGTCTGCCGACGCGGCCGTGAAGTACGGATTGGTCGACAAAGTCATCACGCAGTAAAAAACGGGGAGTTCCCGTTTTTTCGTCTAATTTCCTAACGAAACGCCCGACGCAATTCGATTCCGGTGTAAAAGTAGCGCAGAATTTCATCGTATTTTCGCCCGTCATTCGCCATGCCAAGCGCTCCAGACGCGGACATGCCGACACCATGCCCCCAAAGCGTTCGCCCCTGATCCCACGGCACGGGCACGGAAATTAGCCACGGCCAATTCTCCCCACCCGCCCACACCTCCCCCCACGATCGCGTACGACCATCCGAACGAGAAAAGTACGGCGTAATCGCCAAACGTCCTTGATACGTCACGATTTGCCCGCGTGTGGCGTCAACCGCTGCCGCAATATTTGGTGCTCGCATCTCAACCATATACCCACGATAGACTTGGTCATTCGTTGCATCTACAGTAAAACCCTTTGCCGCGTGCTTGGTTTGCCGTGAAACATGATACATCGCGTAGGTACGTGCCGCCACAATCAACGTTCGCTGGAATTCTTGCGGGCTGATATTCGACGTTTCTGCGATTCCCTTAAGGTATGACTCAACCGGAAGCTCGTTAATCACCCACGATTCTTTGAGCGACGTAGAAAAACGAAGCTCTAACTGACGCCGAAATACTCGATCGGTTGCGTTTGTCATCCAATCCGAAGGTCGAACAAACTGATCTATTTCAAGCGGCCCCGAGTTATCGGCGGCGCGCACCACGTAGGGACGCGTCGCCTCTCCGATACACCCACTTCCTGATAAACGGTACAGATTCGCCGTCCGATCGTAGAGGATCGTGACAATGTTTCCGCTTGGCACCTGACAAATTACCGCTTCGTCTAGCATGACCTGCGCATTCACTTGTGGCTTGACTGCCAACTGATCATTGGTCGACTTGTACAACCCAACGCGGATCTTTGGCTCTTCCGGCAATGCTGAAAAATCACCATTCAATGGCGCCGCTGCGATACTTGGCTGCGAACTCGCGGTTGGCGTTGCCGGCACAGGAACGGGTATCGGCTTGCCTGCTTCAATATATCCATCCGTCAGGACATTCAACGGAAGATCAAACATTCCGCCATCTAAGGCCACCTTGTTTGCGTACAACTGGAATCGAATGCGGTACGATCCTTTTTTCGGTGGTGCTTTAACATACATTCCAAACGTCATCTCCCCTTCTGGCTCGATAGAAAGATTTACGTCGTTTGTGCGAGTTGAATCGTACCAAGAATCGTCCTGAAGCCAAGACTGTTTTTGAACCGTAGGGGAAATAGCGACAAACCTTGCATAAAGCGTCGTCCAGCGAAACCTTCCTTTGTTCTTAAGGTAGACCTGCACCAACTGTCGGCCGCTCCCAAGAAGCTGCAATTCAGACACCGACATCCCCATAATCGCCGCTCCGGCCGAAGGCGTGATCGAGGGCAGACTAGGTACAGGAACCGACGAAGACGTGCTTGTCGCTCCATCGACAGGGGCCGTCCCGATAAATGTTAACGCCGGCAAAACGGTAATCGGCATCACAATTTCGGTTCCAGAAATGATGTGTCCCTGTGGCGTAAATAATGCAAACCGCTCCTGGAATGTTCCCGCTTCCTTTGGGGCGCGTAGCCATAGATTCCAGGTTCCATCAAATCCAATCGATACGCTTGCCGGATCTACCGAGGCCGCAACATCTCCATTCCAGGTTGGGTGGATAAACGAGCTTTTGCGCGGAATTCCATTTTCCCCCACGGGACGCAACTGTGGAACATTTAAGCCCTTCCAGCCAAAATCGCTTTCGTTACGGTAAACGAATCGCAGCTTCACATCATCCTGCGCGTTCAACACGATGGACTGTCCACCGCGCTCCAAGACACGCGCTTTCCATTCCCCGCTTACGGGGGGAGCCGTTACTGAAGGGGTCGCGGCAAGTGGAGGCGCCGTAATGCGGATCGATAATGAGAAACCCCCTCCCCTGATCCATGCCACATCTTCTGCCGCTAACACAAAGTGTTGCGTATAACTCCCAGCCGTCGTTGGTGTTGCGATGAAAAAAGTCGCCTGCCACACTTCGCCGGATTTGATTATGACCGGTGGCCGAGAAACACGATCCGACCGTTCCCATGAACTGTGAGAAAACGCGCTAGACCGCTCCTGCTTCGTGTTCGGATCCCATTGATAGAGAGAAACGAACGAGGCACTGTTGGGCGACCAAGCCGCCCGACCCTTGTTTTTAAACGTAACCGTAACGATTCCCGTCTGGCCGACCTCTAACGTCTCTGGACCGTCTATTGCGATAACTTCGGCATCATATCCTTTCCATTCCTGCGCCCAAATCATCCTGCCTGGTAATAGGAGGGTGGCCAAAAAAAGAACGACGCCGATAAGAAAGCGCTTCATAGGTCCAGTGTAGCACATGGGTAGATCATTTCTTGTAATCCCCCTCACATTTTGATGTGACGTTTCAACCACAATACTCTTTCACAGCATTGAGGCATCTATTTCCATCCCGTACACTGGAACACATGTCTATTGCTGCTCGCGTTGCTCAAAACACACTTGTCCAAATCGCTGGAAAAGTTTTTTCTACCGCCTTAGGGGTCCTCGTTGTTGGGCTTCTAACCCGCTATCTTGGCCAAACCGGCTTCGGCGCCTACTCAACCGCCAATGCTTTTTTACAAATCTTTGGACTCCTGCTGGATTTGGGCATGAACGTGACGTTTACCGCCCTTCTGGGAGAGCACGCCGATGACCCGGTCTTCCAAAAACGCTGTATTTCTGCGCTCTATACCCTGCGCATTCTGGTTTGTTTCCTTGTCTTCGGTCTTATTAGCCCCGTCGTTACCGTTCTCAGTCCTTATCCGCTCGAGGTCAAGCTCGCTATCTTAGCCCTCTCCGGATCTGTTATCTTTCCAAGCATTAACCAGATTGTCATCGGGGTTGAACAGCGACATCTGGCCATGCTCGCAAATACCCTCACCGAAAATTTGGGACGGGCCATCGTGCTTCTTGGTGTTATTCTTGCTCGGTACTTGCACTGGGGACTCGTTCCGATCTCGCTCTTCATTAGTTTTGCATCACTAGCGCAGTTTGTCGTGAACCAACGCTATGCGAAACGTTTTTCTGACTTTTCTTGGAATATCGACCCTGCTTTTTGGAAGATGGCTTTTTCTCGATCATGGCCTGTGGGAATTTCTATTATTCTCAATGTCGTTTATTACAAAGCTGATACGGTTATCTTGTCGCTTTACCGCTCGCAAGCTGAGGTCGGCGTCTACGGCGCCGCATACCGCGTGCTCGAGATCCTCATCACCGTCCCGTTCTTGCTTGCCGGCGTCCTCCTCCCTCTTATGGCTCACGCTTGGGCAAAACGTGAACATGAAAAGCTTGGCCAAATGATTAGTAGCGGTGTGGATGCAATGCTTCTTCTTGTTCTTCCCATGATTGCCGGAGTGGCACTATTTGGCCAAGATATTATGAGCTTGATTGCCGGTCCTGAATTCAAAGATGCTGGATATATCATCAAGATTTTGATGTTTGCCGTTGGCGCTATCTACCTGAACACCATTTTTACGCACGCAATCATCGCACTCAAGGCGCAAAAACAGATGATTCCGCTCTATGCTGCCGTCGCATTACTTACACTTATTGCCTACCTCATCTATATCCCAATGTATGGCTTTACCGCCGCCGCCATCCTTACTGTCGTCTCTGAGGTCAGTGTTGTAACCGCATCATGCCTCGTCACACGTTCACATGTTCGAATTCCTTGGCACGTGCGCACTCTTTTGGGCGGACTTATTTCAACCATCCTCATGACGACTATCGGATATATGCTCCTACACAGTGCTCTGCCCACAGCGATAAGCATGGTTCTTACCGGTGGAAGCTACTTAGTCTTTCTTGTTCTCACCAAAACGCTTACCCAAACGACCGCGAAAGCGCTTCTTGGGAGATCCTCTTCGGTCTAGTGCTGTTCGTCTGGCAGATTCGCTATTTGCGTACGTAACTGCTCCAACGCAGCATCGCGAACCGCTTGCCCTGCCCCCGCTACAAGAACGTCGCCCTCTTTTTGCGCATCCGTAATCTTCTGTTCGATTTCGTTCATTTCTTGTTCAATCTCCTGAATGGTCGACATACGATTTTGATTCAGTTTAGCAAACTGGTTCGTTTTTCGATACCATAGTAGCATATGCCTCCTTCACTTCGCGATCAGGGACATGACCTGGAACGACCTTCGCTCAGACGAGCGCTAGAACCACCAAATCCCGGGAGGCAAGCGCTCGTGAAACTTGCGCAACTTCAAGAACAGCTTGGAAATGTCTTGACCATCGTCGATGTCCAAGCAACCGCTCATCCGCTTTACGGAGAAGAGATCCCTTCGGACTTCAAAAAAAAGTTCCGTGCTTTTATTGAGCGCTTACTCGCCATCCAACAGCGGATCGAAGAAATCGAAGATAGCCTACGACGCACCATAGATTCTCCACCTTCTGAATCGGATCATTTGGAAACACGGCACCCGACCAACCCTGAACAAGGCCAGCCGCCCTCACATGAAGCTCAATTTTCCTCCACTCAACCTCCAAATGACGTGGACGTTACGCAAACGAGGGCGCTCCCCGCTCAACCAGAGGAAGTGGCCTCGACGCAAGCAGAGATAGACGCCTTAAAATCAGAACTCTCTGCCCACGAAGCGACTTTTAACGCCTACAAGGAATCCCTTCCAATGGACGTATCTCAGCAAACAGCAGAGATTCAGAACTATCTCAACAGCATGGAGCGCTATCTTGACGAGCAACGAGCGCGGATTGATGCTCTTGAGCAAAAACAAAAAAGCAGCCAAACAGAGCCTGTTTAGCAGCAAGACCGTCTTCCTTTTTCAAGGATCGCGGCAATCGTAGAGACGCTCCTCCTCACACCAAAGCCGGTTTCGCGTGGTGCAACGAAGATCCGGGAGAAAAAACGCCGGCTGACCTGCACGCACGCGATGCCAGCAGATGGGACGAAGCGGTACAGGCGTTTGCTCGCCCATTCCCGCTACCTCCCAGAGACGCATCGTGCCGTGCACCGTAGGGAATGCGATCCCGTCGAGCGACGATACCGCTCTGAGCTCTCGTTCTCCGGCGTACCGGTTGAAGAGATTTAGCCGCGGCGCCTCTCCCGTCTGCACGAGGAGTAGGAACGAGACCGTCCAGGGATTTGCGATGCGCGGCGGCAAGAAGCTTCCGACCGTGCGCCATCCGGTTTCCGGATGATACACGCGCGCGTCAACCCGCTCAGATCGCTCCGTTGCCAGAGGATGCCTCGACGTCATCCGGCTAGGCGTCTGGTAGCACACGTGCCAAACTCGCGCCCCCTCCGACATGAGACGTCGCCACTCGTCCGAGAGACTTAGCCGACGGTCCGCACAGAATGTGGCCGGGAGCGCGAGGAAGCCGACCCCGTTCTCGAGCGTCGCCGTCGAACCATCCGCTGCCTGGAGCGCATCACGAGACGCCATCGAGCCGTCACTGAGTGACGAGACGTCCGTCGCATCACGCTGAACCGCGGCAGAGATCACGTCCGTTGCTGCATCCAGATACATGACCGTCTCGACGTCGGTGCCGCTGCTGAGCTTTCCCGCGTCTTGCGTGCGTCCGTCATCCGCATCCGCCACCTCGATATCCGGACCCATCACTGCCCCATCCGGACAGGAGACCTGCCAGAGCCCTCGCGGCGTACAGCCTGTGTAGAGAAAGACCACGAGAATGATGACGAGCTGGAGCCAAAACTTCACTCGGCGCATGAGAGTCTCCTAGCAACCCCTCGTTCGTGAGAGGTCTTCTTACTCCGTTCCTCTTTTTGAAAGACGCGTCAAATGCGCATTGTGGATAACCAAAAAAACTCCCTGCAACCATTGCCATTCTGTTATACTTGTATTTGTATGAAACCTGAACGCCCTTTTAACTTCGCTGAATCCACCGAACTCCCAATGCCTCAGAGCGTCGTCGATGCAGGCCTGCATGACCGTATAAAACACTGCATGGCGCTTATGGATTGGAAGGCAGACCAAGCCCGACTCGTCAATACACCGAACGCCGCTGGGAACAATATGCCGGATGGCTTTGGCTTTAAGGATATTGCTTATATTCAGAAACTCGATCGGGTCTTCAGTTGGCATTACGACAGCGATCCAAGTTTCAAAGCTTACATGGATCAAGAGTTTACAAAACACAAACAACAACAGGAAGAATCGTCCAGGGCTGCTGTGAGAATGTTTACGGAACGCAGTGACGCGGCCTTGAGAGAACAAGCTTTGATAAAAGCCGAGACCGCCTTTCGTGACCACATTGATAAACTACGGGCGGCCGGCGTTTCTGAAAACGATTTATACGCCTTGTTAAACAAGGTTCTCAACGAGAAATAACCTTACTCCCGGTCTTTTTCTCGAGAAACGTGCTTTTGCTGTTGGCGCAACCAAGCCGCCGCTCCCGCCATAATCGCAACGTAAACCAGAACAGAAACAATGAAAGCCTCTTCCGCTTCAAAAAACGCCTGCCCCGCCGACACGCCAATGACCGCATAGGGTAACTCGGCGAAAAACGTGAGTAGAAGATACTTACGCACATCATATCGCGCCATACCGAAGACGTACCCAGTTTCTGATGGTGTGGCCAATCGAAAGAAAAATGCCACAGGAAATGTTACGCGTTCATGGATCGTTTTTAACCATTCTCGAACTTTTTCTTCGCCTACAATCCGCTTAACCAAAGGATATCCTAAGTAGTACCCAATAATATACGCGCAAATATTTCCGATCAGCCAACCTCCAAGCAAATAGACAAGGGTCTGGATTGGTCCCCAGATCGCTACCGCTGACGGCACAAGTGGCGAACTTGAAAGAGGACCAAAAAGAACCGAACCGGCCGCAAACGCGACAAAAAGAACAGGCCCAAGTCGTGGATACGTCTCCACATACCGCTGTAAAATGTCAGTTACTTCCAAAAAGGACGCTTGCAACCAACCAAAAATAAGCACTGAGATAATCGCGCCGATCGCAATAAGTAGGTATACTCGTCGCTTTTTTGTCCATCTCATAGAAGAATGCTTCTATTCAGTGATAGCCAACCTCTGTCGAATGATATTCGCTAGCGCCTCGTAAGCATGATCAAGCCCCTTTCCGTCTTGGGCTGCGTGGTCGTTCTCCACCACCGCATCGACTTGGATTTCAATTCGTTCACGCTCTTTATCCTGATGAGATCGTTCGATCGCATAGGGAAGAAGCTCGTAGTTGAGCGGCTTAATGCGAATGCAAAACACATCTACTCCTAAATTACGGAGAGTACGCACGCCGTGCTCCGTCATGTCCGCGAATGCCGGTCGCTCTCTCAATACATCAAGTTCTTGCCAGCGTCGACCATACAATGCGCCATTGAACAACTCCTCCCATTCAGCAAACTCGGCCCGTTCGATCCCTGTACGAAATGCCTCTTTCGAGAGAAATACGTAGCTCATCGCAGATTCATCTTCTCTCTTTTCACGCGTCGTGCAAGAAATAATCCGTGACAGACCCATTTCCGCTTGAAGGCGGAGGCCAAGCGTTGTTTTTCCCGCCCCAGATGGTGCTACTAGAGCGATAAGTGGAAACGGATACCGATATGCCGACGTAACGCTCGATTGCATAGACAACTTATCAGGAAAAATAAACAATATTGCGCCTAGTCTACGCAAGAATGCACAAGCGGTAAAGACACTTCCTCAAGATAGAGCCTTCCGCAAAATCGATTAAACTATTACCAATGACACCGTAACACGCATCAAAAAAGGTTCAAGCGAGCATTTTTTGGATACACAAAACCCCAGCGTTAGCTGAGGTTCTCTGTCCGGCAGCGGGCTACTTTTCCAAGACCGGGTTGGGCCTAAGTATCATCGCTGCTAGTGGGCTTAACGACCGTGTTCGGGATGGGAACGGGTGTGACCCCACTGCTTGAGCCACCGGTCACGACGAACAATCTCATTGTTCACCAAGACCGACTTCACAAGCTGTGAAAATCGATTCTATCCGCATGTGATATGTGCAAGGCATGACCTTTGCAATCTTCAAATACACCTCACCATCCTAAACCGGATGGTCAAAGCATTGGACTATTAGTATGGCTCGGCTCAAGACTTCTCAGTCCTTACACCGACCACCTATCAACCTCCGCGTCTCGGAGGGTCCTATGTCGAAAGTTAATCTTGAGGACGGCT
>CAZIVC010000011.1:15046-35868 GCA_964542945.1 uncultured Gammaproteobacteria bacterium | reverse complement strand
GCGTCGGGTTTTTTCTTATCTTAGCGGAGAATTGAATGCTTGTTGGAGAAGTTTCTCGACCATCTTTTGATCGATAATGACGGGTGGTAGACATTTGGTAGACATTTTATCTGGAACGGGATCCGTTATTAGTGCATTATGGTTTATATGCACTTCTAAAGACATAACGAGACCCCTTTCGAGCCCGTACCGCGCTCCAAGAAGAGCCATGTTTTAAGTGTCAGTACTTTGTAGAGAGATACCCCATACGCTTTTACCTACAGTCGATGAGGGATTTACTCTTGTTATGAACGCATCGGGATGAAGCCGGGATGACGAAAGAGACTTTTGAGAAATTCTTGAACCATTACGAAGTAGAGGCGGTGGCGAAGCAATCCGGTATCGCTGTGACCTGCGTTGGACCCGACGCAAACGCACGAGGTATGTATAGCGAAAACGGCTTGCTTATTCTCAAAGGAAGCCTGACCAGAAAACAACATGTTCGCAACTTTGAAGGCATTAGCTACTTTAGACAACGCGAACGGATGATTGAAAGCGGGGTTCTATCCCCCGCGAACGATCGTCAGTATTCTTTTAGTCAGGATCACCTTTTTTCTTCTCCAAGCGCCGCAGCAGCGATCGTGCTTGCTCGTTCGGCGAACGGGTTAACAGAATGGAAAACGGAAGACGGCAAAAACCTCAAAGATCTGGAACAAAAGGATTAGGGCCAGCACACAGACTACCCGTCTCACGAAGCATTCCGCGTTCTAACATATGCTCACAGAAACACTCTATAAAATCGGAGATATAGCCCCCGTGCATGGGATGTACATGTGCGTCCCCTGCGGATACGTGCAGGAATTTCAAGAAGGCTCGCGATTTACCACCTGTGAACTTTGTTTTGCGGGGACGCGTGAAGGCCCGGATGGATATCAGGAGGAAGAAACGGAGTTTTGGGAGCTAATATCATAGCCCCGTGCTTCGCCCCGTGAGTTTATGCGCAATCCAGATTGTGTTGATGGGTTGATTGTCTCTTGGCAATAACGGGTGCGAATACACCCTCGTTGCGTTATACTATGATCGGCTCAGCCGCTCTATATGCTCTTTAAGAATCTTTACGCCATTGGGGACCGTTTTGAAGATAAAGCTCGAGCATATCTTAGCCATATTCCCATCATTTACGCCGCGCTTGGGGGCGCTGGAATTATTTTGTTTTGGCGAGGTATTTGGCATACAGTTGATTATCTCGTGGGCTATGTTTTCACCATTCAAACAAAAACGGTCCATACGAGCATTTCTGAACTTCCGTGGTGGGATGGCCCCCTTTCCATTGCGTTAGGATCGGCACTACTTCTATCAATCGGTTTATTTGTAACAAGTTTCATCGGTGACGCAATTATCATTTCCGGGCTAAAAAGCGATAAAAAACTTACTGAAAAAACAGAAAAAGAGATTCTTGCGGAGCTACAGGAGACGGATAAGATTCATGCAGAGATTCATGCGATTCACAAACGAATCCGGTCTTTCGAGCAGTCAATGGACATCCTGATGCAGGAGCGCCAGTCAGAACGCCCTCCAACAACCAAGAAACGCAACAAGCGAAAGCAACTACCCGCCTCAGATTACTCTGTAAAATAGCTATGGGAATCTACACGCATATTCTCGAAGGGAGTGGCCGCCTTCTTCCCCATCGCCAAAGGCTTTTATCGTTCATCAACAAACATCTCCTCACCATTCAGTCATGCTTACCAATTGATTGCGTTGACCTCATTATTTGGGATTCACCAAAACAAACAATTCCTCACCTCGGAGTTGGTGGCTACGCCTCTGACGCGCACACTCTTTTTATTTCCCTCGATATTGATCACCAAGATTTTCCCCGGTTATTGGAAATCCCCTTATTGCGCACACTCGCGCACGAGCTGCATCACGTACGACGCTCGCAAACCGTGGGATATGGAGAAACGCTATTAGAAGCACTCATTAGCGAAGGACTAGCCGATCATTTTGAACAAGAACTTACGGGAGGTGAGCCGCAAGCTTGGGATCTCGCGTTATCCGAAGAAGAGATCGCGTCTTTTCTCCAACGCGCTGAAGCCGAGTTTGATTCAACGAGATACGACCATAACGCCTGGTTTTACGGAAACAAAGAGCAGCACCTGCCTAAGTGGACGGGCTACTCGTTAGGGTATTTTCTCGTACAAAACTATTTACATCGTCATCCAGAAAAAAAGCCGTCGCGACTCTTTAATGTGAACGCTAAAGATTTTCTGGAGACTTAGGCAAGAAAGCTTTTTTGCGTAGAGGAGACAAACCCACTACGATGTTTATCATATGGCTTTTGAAGCAACTCACGTTCGTTTTGCGCGAGATCTAAAACCGTTTCTTAAAGTCACAAACGAAGCTGATTACTACGCCGGTTGTGTTTACCCAGATTCACGCTACGTCACCGGTATTTCTCGAGAAGAAACCCACACCGAAATCCCCCTCAATCTTTCCCTTTCTGACTTCGAAAAAGGCTGGTTTACGCACCTCGTCTACGACCGCACGGTTTCGAAGGACTATCTCAAGAACACGCCTTGGGAAGGCGTTCCAGTGAAAGGCCTGGGTGAACATTGGCAACAAATGACCGCCGCGAAACTCGTCGAAGACCAGCTAAGCTACGATCTTTTACAGGATGATGTCGCTATCTTAAAAACGCTTGCCGCACCAAAGACCCCGCCTCGCAACGAAGATGCGCCTGCACTTGAACGCTATTATGCAAAACTCCGAGAGCTCTACCAACACAAGCCGTCGTTAGAAGACTACTACGACTTGCTTACGCTTTTTCACGTTCCAGAAGCGGCGGCGAAGAGCGTGCTCGACGCAACCACGTACAACCTGAGTGAACCGATGCGCTTTCAAGCGATTCAAGGGATTTATGATCCTGGCCTCGCACGAGCCACAAACGAGATACGCGCTCTTTTGGGCGTCGCTTCATAAAGACCTCAAGGCGCGAGAAAAGGATCGACTTCTTGCCGCTTACTTGCTCGCTTTATAGGCTTTCTCCCGGAGGCCACCCATGACAGTCGACGTCATTCCGGACTTCACCCAACTCTCTAACGCGAAGCTCCTGGAGCGCGTGCAACGCGGACCAACCGCTCCCGATATCTGGCTCGCTCTTCTCGAAGAAGCCTGTAAAAAACGAGAACTGCATGATGCAGTTCTGCACATCTTCGCGAACAACATCGAAGCAGTCTTGCCCGACCATCTCGAAGAAACGCCGCGTCTTCTCGCCTACCTCAAAGGGCTCGATCAGGTCGAGATTGGATTCAATCTTTCTCGTCAGCGCATTGCGTGCGCCTGTCTCACCATCGCCACACTCGAGGCAGAAGGATTATCCAAGCGAAGCTGCGAGCTTTTTACGCAAGCTCTCCACTGGGGCGCAAAACTCACCGGCATTGCGTGTCTTGATGCGCTCATCGATATCGGAACGAAGGTTCGATGCTCTCATCATCGTTGGATGGTTTTGTCCAACATGAAGCAAGCTCTTGAACGACCGGACATCAAACCAGCCGAGCTCAGTAAGCGAATCGACTGGCCAAGAAATGTCCTTGCAACACTTTTCTCTTCGCCTCCGCCAAAAACAGACGAGGAGCTCATCTGTTCCGCTCACTTGCGAGAGCAGGGCGCAACGGTCGTCGCGCTCCTCGATCCAGCTCGGTTCCAAGCTTGGTGGATCACCGTCGAACATCACTATTCGCCGCGCGCTCGACGCATCATCGCCGGCGAACTTCGCACCATTGTAAAGCGGCGAGAAACGGGCCCGTACCCCAGATATGAAACATCCCCTCACAAAAGAATCATAAAGCTCCTCCTCGGACATCAAACGTACGGACTTCACTGACGACCCTACCAGGAACCATCCTGGTTTTTTTCTTCGATCAAAAGCCCCTTGCGCCTGATGCGTTGGTTGACGACGCATGTAAAAACCTCTTAGCTAGATACCGGAGGCAACGATGCAGAACGAGGCCAAGCCACTGACCGCACATGAACTTGCCAAGCTCCTCCTGCTCCGTGCAGCGATCGAGCAAGAGGAGCTCGCGAGCGCTCTTAATCCAGGCGGCCTCCTTATCCCATCTGCAGAGCTTCCCCTCCTTGAAGCATTCAGAGCGTCGATTCGGAGAGATGTGTTTCTCGCCTTCGCAGAACGATTGCTGGAAGCGTTTAGGCCAGGCTCAACGCTCCTCTCCCCAGAGGAGCTCGCTAGCTGTTTAAAATCTGCCACCAATAGAGCCTTGCTCAGGCGCGGATTAACGATTGACACGAAGAGCAGAGAAGCTCTTGAGCGATTCGCAACATCCATCGGTCGACGGTCTCAGGAATCGCTACGCTTCCTCGTTCTTCCGGGAAGAGACGCGCATGCCGAGCATCATCGCTGGGTCAACATCGTTCTCGAGCTTGCGTTTGAGCGGAGAACGACACCCGACAGACTTCTTCTCGATAGAGATTCTGCCGATGAAGTTTTGAGGTGGTTCTACACGAGAGATGAGTACCTCGCGGCGTTCAATGAGCTCATGCGCATCACCACAGACCATGACACACTCATGGAAGACTATGTCCGTCCCCTGATCAACGTGCTCGTGGCCGATTGTCGCGACCCAGACAAACGATCAAACATCACGCAAAATGTCACGGAGATCATTGAAGACGGTTTTCAGCAGATGGTGACAATCATTCTTAACGCACTCGGTGCCATACGTGACGCGACAGTAAAGCGCGTCTACGACGGATCGTAGTTCTGCCCCTCGACATCACCCACCGATGACGAGGGTTTTTTGTTAAAAGATCGCTTAAATTAGCCATTAAATAACCGAGAAAGACTTGACAAGATGAGCAGTCCGTAGTAGTTCAAGATCATCCCCGATACGGCAACATCTCTTGCCGTTCCTCGTGGGAGCTCTTGGGAGGAGTCATGAACGAGAACGCGCGCTGGATGCCCATGTTTCCTGGGTACAAGGTCGGTGAGTACGCGGATATGACGTACTACCTACACTTCTGTGGCAGTTTGGTACGTATCAGTCTCGTACCCGACGCCAACCCCTTTTCCAAACACCACATCTCGGGTTTTATTGAGCGCGCTGATCTCAAACGGTGTCTGGCCGGCGTAGGCGCAGCCATGCTCGAAGGTGGCGTTCCGGGCTACGGAACCATCATTAAGCACGCGCTTGGTACCGGCGGACGTCGTACGTATGCATCAGAGGACAAGTTGTACATCCCTGGAACGCTGCGCGACAACCTTCTAGAAGTCATCAAGCGGTATGAGAACGGTGAACGATTGGTGTACCGTGGACCCTTTGGAGCAACCATCGGGTTCGACAAGTACGGGGACAGGCGCGAGTCTTACCCCAATCATTCTCTTCTCCTTCCTGGTTGGAACGAGTGTGGCGAAGAGTCCCGCTACGGCGAGCTATTCCTTTGTCCGCAGGGTGACGCGGGATGGAAGCTCGAGATGAAGGTCGTAACAGCGATTCGCCGGAAGGACGAATTGAACGCCACACGCCAGACCGAGCTCCATACCATCACGCTTAACAGGGAAGATCTTCGTTTTCTCAGCCCTCAAGACGCTGAAAGGCATGCGTCCGCGTGCGGCCTTACGGAGCCGTCTCGAGCACGAGAGATCGCTTCGCGGTGCGGAGCCTTTACCAGTGACGTCCTTCAAATCTTCGAGGAGCATATCCAGCCTCAAGCTATCATTCGATTCGAAGGTGGTAAGCTCCACCACCCAGACATCTCCAGTCTTCGCTTGATCGTGCCGTGTAGCCAGGCGAGACATATGGACATCGATGTATGCGGATGGCCCACTCACGGAATCAAGAGCGTCCTACTCCTCCCTCTCGTTGGGGAGCTTGCTCAACTAAAATCACGAGGAGAGCTACCCCTCGTTGGGGAGGAGCTTGCTCAACTAAAATCACGAGGAAAGCTACCCCTCATGATCTACGGAGTTGACAAGATCTCTTATGAGGCCGGCATGACCATCTACGCGCTCTTCTGGGGCAACGAATAGCCCCTTCATCCTCAACCAGAGGATGTTTCTTTTTTATTCACAGATAGCGGGGATTTTCGTGCATCGTTCTTTACCAACGCGATCCACCCATGCATACTTGCCCGCGTATGGTGTTTAGCTCGCTTTTGTTCCTATTTTTCTACCTCCCTCTCTTTTTTCTTGGGTACTACCTTACTCTCTCTCGGTGGCGTAATTTTTATATCACGGCTGGCGGTATTCTCTTTTACGCCTGGGGCGCACCGACATTCATTCCGCTTCTGCTTTTTTCTACAACGGTGGATTACCACCTTAGTAAAGCCATTTTTCGTGCCCACGAACAAGCAAACGAACGAAGAGCCAAGCACCTTCTCTTCCTATCGGTACTCATGAACCTTGGGTTGCTGGGATATTTTAAATACGCCAATTTTTTCGTAGAACAAACAAATTGGATCTTGAGCCAACTTTCTCTTCCTTCCATTCCTTGGAGCGCCGTTGTTCTGCCTATCGGCATCTCGTTTTCGGTCTTTCAAGAACTGAGCTACGTTATTGATGTCTATCGAAAAAAAGTTCGACCCGCACGACGCTTTACCGAGCTCGCTGCTTATCTTCTCGATTTCGCCACTTCTATCGCCGGTCCCATCGTTAGACATATTGATGTAGAAGATCAGCTTATCGAGCGACGCGAAAGCTCAGAGCAGTTTGCGCGAGGCGTTCAACGATTTAGTCGAGGACTTGCGAAAAAAGTATTGATCGCCAACCCGCTCAGTGAAACCGCCGACGCGATCATACATCTAAACACCGTTCGAGACATTTCCTCTCCGTTTGCGTGGCTTGGAATAACCGCTTATGCCATGCAAATATATTTCGACTTTTCGGGGTATTCAGACATGGCTATCGGACTCGGTCGAATGCTCGGTTTTGAATTTCACGAAAACTTCAACATGCCATACATTTCCAAGACGATTACCGAGTTTTGGCGACGTTGGCACATTTCTCTTTCAACCTGGTTTCGCGAGTACGTCTATATTCCGCTCGGTGGAAATCGCGTCAGTCCAACGAGAACCTACATCAACCTTTGGCTCGTGTTTCTCGCATCCGGCTTTTGGCACGGAGCTAACTGGAATTTTCTCATCTGGGGCGCCTTTCACGGGGCCTTCATGGTCATAGATAAACTCGGCTGGGGGCGAATCAGTGAGAGAATTCCTTCTTTTTTCACCATTCCACTCACGTTTATCACCGTGCTCGTGAGCTGGGTCTTTTTCCGCATCGAAGACATAGGACTCGCTTGGCGCTACCTCGCACGAATGTTTGCTTTCCCAACCTGGTTTGAGCCCGCCGCTATTCGTTGGAGCGAAGTCATCGATCGCCGCGGCTGGGTTGTTCTGTTTACGGCACTCATGATCTCGTTCATTCCCGCTACAAGCGTGTACCGCCACCTCGCTCAACACGTTCAAAAGCTGTCACCACGTTTCCGTTTTCGAGTCCAATCCGTATCAGCCATCCTGTTTTTTCTGCTTTCCGTTTTTGCGCTAACAAATGCTCGTTTTAATCCGTTTATCTACTATCGTTTTTGATATGTCACGCGGATATATAACACACTGTTTCTTTATTAGCCTTCTCGTCATTATTGGCGTTGCATCGTTTTACACGCCGTGGAAGCTCACACCTCTTAACGGCGTTTTTGAACCAACCCCCGTCCCAGAACTCACCCCACAAAACTGGCACTCGGGCACGTTTCAAAAGCGCGCAGAACAATGGGTCGATCAGAACATTGGCTTTAAAGCTTGGTTTGTAAAAACAGATAACCAAATTAACCATTGGCTTTTTCAAGAAAACCATCAAAAAGCTGGATCAAAAATCCTCCTCGGAAAAAACGGCCATCTCTACGAACAGGCGTACATCGATGCCTGGCTTGGCCGCGACGCTGTTTCGAAAGAAGAGCTCCGCACACGTATTCACGAACTAGAAACGCTCGATCACCTGCTGCGAGAGCACGGATCAAAGCTCGTTGTGCTCATTGCCCCTACAAAGGCGAGTTTCTTCCCAGAAAATATTCCGAATGATCGCAAGCAACCCACAATCGATGACAAGATCGCAAATTACGATCAAATAACACCTCTTTTTTCGTCGAGTTCGCTTACTATAATCGACGCGCACGCTCAACTGCTCGCGCAAAAAAACAGCTCTTCGTACCCTCTTTTTACAAAAAGCGGAACGCACTGGACAAGATACGCCTCATGTCTTGTGGCGAATCGTCTCATTACCGCCCTTCAAGAACGGGCGCGCCAAGCAACGTGTGACGCGGTTGACGTTCGCGCTCCTGAGCACGACGATCGCGATCTACTCGATCTCGCGAATATTTGGCATGAGACACCTCACTTGGAGATGGTTGCGTACCCAAGAAACGCAACGCAAACCGCCAATCCTCTCCGGTTTCTGCTTATTGGGGATAGTTTTAGCTGGGGACTATTGCGAAACATACGCGATGCTCGGCTCGCCCTTGATTACGACTTTCTTTACTACTTTCAAACGCACTATCGACCAAATGGGAGGCACGCGCCGACACCAACCTCAGAACAGGCGTTACGAAACATTATTCTACAAAACGATGCTGTTGTGATTGAAATACATGATGGCGCACTCACAAATCCAGGATATGGGTTTGTAAAGGCCGCGATGGAAGCTCTCAAGTAGTCACCTGAATTGATCTTTCCTTGTTCAACGCCCATACTGACGTTCTCGAGAGAGGAGCAGCTCATGCCACGCTACACCCTCATCGCAGCCATGGATCAAACTCGCGTTATCGGCAAGAACGGTGGCCTACCTTGGCCACGTATCGCCGCTGATCTTGAGCACTTCAAGCAGACGACCGTGGGCGGGGTTCTACTCATGGGAAGTGGCACAATGAATTCGATCAGATGCGTCTTACCTGGACGGATCAGTCTCGTCGTGACACGAACGCCACGCGACCCAAACCACTCGCACCTCTTCTACGCCCCATCTCTCACGGAAGCCTTCGAACTCTGCACTAATCACTGGCCAGATAAGCCAATCTTCGTGATTGGTGGTCAATCGCTCTACGAGCAACTCATCGATGGCGCAGACAAGCTCATCATCACCCATATTGAAGCCTCCTTCACGGGCGATCGCCGCTTCCCCGCCATTGATCCTCATGTCTGGCGAGCGACGCGAGAAACACGCGTTGAACCAAGTATGAACTCACCTTTCCCGCTTCGTATCTGCGAGTACGAACGGCTCGACCAACCCTAGTCCCTTTCACGGGATTTTTTTGTTCGATAACATACACGGACACCATCTCGACCCCGAATCGCTCATTAGCTATACGAGCCACACCCCTTCTTCACCATAAACCCCGGCGTTGTGCCGGGGCTTCTTAATATTAACGATATTGCTGGTCTGGGGTTACACCATAATCACGTTCGTTACCATCATCAATCGATCTTCCATAACTTCCTGTCACATCGCTCTTACCTGGCTTATTTTGGCCTTTACCTTCACGTTTCTTCTTTTCTTCTTCCTCTCGATGGCGGCCCGTATTTGGATTGTTATTTGGATTATTGGTGCTACCTTGGTTATTCATAAAATTGAAAAACAAGGAATGAAGGAAGGGCTCAATAAATGAGACGGCTCATCTGTGCACCAATGAACAAATCTCGATTTAAGAGCTCGGCGAGACGAAGAGGAGCACACGTGCGTTCTTGGACTCCCTAAGCGCTCAAACCAACCTGCACGTTTACCGTAGCCATTGCCCTTACCACCGTCAAGCGTATCGTTTACAGCGAACCATTGATTTAATTGAGTGAAACGCACTTTTGAGGATTCTTTATCCGATTCCCAGCGCACGTATTTTTTTCTCTAAAAACTGAGCTTGAGACAAGATCTCTCGATCTGAAGAAACCGACAACAAAACTCCTCGTTTTCGATAATACGAAACAAGCGGCTCGGTCATAAAGTGATAGACTGCTAAACGGCCGTGAAATACGTCTGGGTGGTCGCTCGGCCTGCCTTGCAAGCCGCCGCCACAGTAGCGACACGTTTCTAGCTCGCCCGGCGGAGCATGCCTGAGATGAAAGATGCCGAGACATTTTGGACACACGCGCCGCCCTTCAACACGCTCCGCCGCGTCATGATCAGACAGCTTCAAGTGAATCGCGACCGTCACTTTTTGCAAACGATCCAACGTCTGCGCCTGTTCGATATTACGAGGATATCCATCCAATACAAAGCCGCGCGAAAGATCTTTTCCGTGAAGTCGCTTCAAGAGAATGGCGTTTACCAACTCATCAGGAGCAAGCATGCCGTACTCCACATATTCTTCGATCAGCTTTCCCAGCGAAGTCTTGTCTGCCATTTCTTCCCGCAAAAAAATCCCCACGGATAAAAATGGGACGTCAAATGCCGCTGCGAGTAGTTCTCCCTGCGTATGTTTTCCGCTTCCGGGCGGACCAATGAAGACCGCGGCAAACCGTTTCTTCGTCACAGTTTCGGCACTGTATCATGGTTCGTTTTCCGGTGCCAAACATGCCCTTGTATTGCCTATTTTTGCAATCAAAAAAGCCCCGTTTGGAGCTTTTTTGTTACGTGTTTAGTACACGTCGTATTGTCGCATGGTGACCTGCGCCTCGATCTGCTTGACCGATTCGATGACCACCGAGACCACAATGAGAAGCGACGTTCCACCGAGTGCGAGCACCTGTGAACCCGTCCACGCTTGCGCGACGAGCGGCATCACGGCGATCACCCCAAGGAAGAGCGCGCCACCCAATGTAATGCGGGTAATCACCTGATTCAGGTAATCCTCGGTTGGCTTTCCTGGACGAATGCCCGGGATAAACCCACCCTGCTTCTGCAAGTTCTCGGCCATCTTGTCTGGTTGAAAGATGATCGACGTGTAGAAGTAGGTAAATCCAACCGTGAGAACGAGATACGCAATGCCGTACACCCATTGATCTTGCATGATCGCAATCACGCGACGAGCCGCTTCTGCAACCATTGGAGAACGTGCCTGCAAGAAGAACTGAGCAAGCATGCTTGGGAAGAGCAAGATCGAGATCGCGAAGATGATCGGAATCACCCCCACCATGTTAATGCGCAACGGCAAGTTGGACTGCGCTGCTCCGCCTCGCGACTGACGCGCATACTGCACGGGGATATTGCGCTGACCTTCGGTGATAAAGACAATGCCCACGATCATGGCGATCGCCGCTGCAACGTAGAGCAACAGCGAGAGCCAGTGCGTCGACAGATCAAAAGTGGCGGTAAATTGCGAAATTGACGTTGGGAGATCCGCGAGGATACCTGCCGCAATCAAGATCGACATCCCGTTTCCCACCTTTTTTTCCGAAATCAACTCTCCCAACCACATCAGGAAGATTGTTCCAGCCGTCACCGTCATTACAATGGACGCGATATGGATCCAGCTTTGATTGGTCAAAATCGGCACCGCGGACTGACGCATGAGCGCGAGCAGCGCAAATGACTGCAGCACAGCGAGCGGCACCGTTAGGACGCGAGTCCACTGGTTCACGCGCTGCCGACCCGCCTCTCCATCACGCTGAATCTCTTCAATCTTGGGAAAGATCATGCCCAAAAGCTGGAAGATAATCGAGGCGGTGATGTAAGGAGCCACACCCAATGCCACAATGCTGAAGGAACGGATTGTCCCCCCAGAAAAGAGGTTGAGAAGGCCAAGCACGCGGTTTGCTTCAACGAATCGGTTGAGCGCAACGAGGTCGATACCCGGAATCGGGATGTTGGCCGCTAGGCGGAAGATGACGAGCATGGCGAAGACAAAGAGCAACGCATTGCGCACCTCTTTGACACGCCAGGCTTGAGACAGTTTTTCCCACATAAAGCGAAATGACCCGCCAGGGTATTCCCAACCAGCGGGTCAATCGGAATTAGGCAGCTTTCGCTGGCTTAATCATGCCTCCTGCCGCTTCAATCGCCGACTTCGCGCCCGCCGTCATTGAAACGCCGGAGATCGTAAGCTTTTTGCTCAACGAGCCTCCTGCCACAATTTTGGCAGAACGATGACTGCGATTAAGGAGTCCGATCTGACGAAGCGTTGCCATCGTCACACGAGCACCGTCCGCAAATACGGACAGATCCTCGACACGAATGGAACGAGCTTTATCATAGCGACTCTGGAATCCTCGCCACTTTGGGAAAGAGAGCAACATCTGCTTCATTCCCTTCATCTTGAGTTTATTGCGACCTCCAGAACGTGAGCGCTGACCCTTGGTTCCACGACCTGCCGTCTTTCCACGACCCGATCCATGGCCACGACCAACACGGAAGCTCTTCGTACGAGCTCCCGCCTGTGGTGCGAGCGTATGCATCATGAATGACATAAGAAAGACAGGTTAGGCGCGTGGTTCTGCCTTCTTTTCAGGGGCAGGTGGCAAGCGCAATTTCTTCAAGGCCATGAAGGTAGCCTTCACGTTGTTGACTTTGTTGCTGGATCCCAACATCTTCGAAACGACGTTCGGGATGCCCGCAATTTCGAGCACAGGGCGAATAGCGCCACCAGCCTTCAATCCAGAACCTTTTGGCGCTGGCTTGATAAGGACACGAGCGGCACGGTATTTCGCTTCAACCGCGTGTGGAATGGTTTCGTTCTTGAGCGGCACCGTGATCAAAGACTTGCGAGCTTGCGCGTTCGACTTCTGCGTCGCACCGGCCACGTCAACGCCTTTCGCCAAGCCGTAACCGACTCGACCCTTGCGGTTGCCGATGACACAGAGCACGCGGAAACGCATGCGCTTTCCTCCCTTTGTCACACGTGTGACGCGAGAGACTTCGAGGTTCTTTTCTTCGTAGTCAACCTCGGCAGGGACCTGATCCCCACCGCGTCCACCACGACGATCACCTCCGCGACCTCCGCGACCACCACGGCCCTGAGGCCCACCACGACGATCGCCTCCGCGACCACGGTTCATGCCTCCTTGGCCAAAGCCACGGGGACCCGCTGGTCGAGGAGTTTGTGCGCCCGTTCCCTGTGCGGCCGGTTGGGCGGACACGTTCGTTGTATTCTCGTCCATAAAGATGATGATTAGAAGTTGAGACCACCCTCACGAGCTCCTTCCGCAAGTGCACGAATGCGACCATGGAAGCGCTTATCGCGACGATCGAAGACGACCGCCGTAACACCTTTTGCTTTGGCGCGTTCCGCGAGGAGTTTTCCCACGGCGGTTGCACGAGCGAGTTTTGGAAGCTTTTGTTCGCTGGCCGCGAGTTCACGATCGTAGACAGCGACGAGTGTTTGACCCGTTGCGTCGTTGATGATCTGCGCGCTCACGTGCTTGAGGCTACGAGCCACAGCCAAGCGAGGACGCTCGTTCGTTCCCGTTACACGGGCGCGGACGCGAGCGATGCGGCGCGATTTCGCGCTCGATGTCGTATAAGACATAGTTCAAGCATTAGCCAGACTTAGCCGTCTTACCAGCCTTGCGACGAATGACTTCATCCACATAACGCACACCTTTGCCCTTGTAAGGCTCCGGTGGACGAATGCGACGGATCGAGGCCGCGGTTTCGCCGACAAGATATTTATCGATGCCAGCAAGCGTGAGGACTTGTTTTTCCACTTTCGCTTCAATACCGGCAGGGAGTTCGAAGGGAACACGATGAGAGAATCCGAGATCCATCATCACTTTGTTCGAGCCTTCAAGCGCCACTTTGTAACCGACTCCGACGAATTCAAGCGCTTTCTCGAATGGCTTCTGAACACCGGAAACGGCGTTCTGAAGCAACTGGCGACCAAGGCCCCAGATGGCCCGTTGCGTCACATTTTCTCCATCTTCAACGGAGATCGTGAGCGCGCGTGGGTCGGCTTCGAGTGTCGCTGTGGCGTGTGGCGGAAGCGCAACCACGAGCGTGCCCTTAGGGCCCTTCACCGTGACGCGATTCCCCTCGATCGTCGCGTCGACGCCGGCGGGCAAAAGCACGGGCTTTTTTCCAATACGTGACATAGCGAGATGAGGTTAGAAGATTTCACACAGCACTTCTCCGCCAAGTTTGCGGCGACGCGCTTCTTTATTGGTCATGAGTCCTTGCGAGGTCGAAACGATGACGATTCCCTGTCCCGAAAGGACGTTAGGAAGTTCCGTCGACTTCGCATACGCGCGACGCCCTGGGTGGGACACGCGGCGAATGGAACGAATGGCACCGATCTTGCCTGTGTACTTGAGGGTCACGACAAGCGAAGACTTGTGGCCATCTTTCTGCTCTTCTACACGTTCGACGAAGCCTTCACGAGCGAGGATCTCGGCGATAGCGCGCTTGATGCGCGATCCCGGAGCGGTCACCGTCTCATGATTCGCGGCTTGCGCGTTACGAATACGCGTGAGGAAGTCAGCGATTGGATCAGTTGTTGTATACATACCGCATTGGATTACCAACTTGACTTGGTAACGCCCGGGATTTCACCGCGGTTCGCAAGTTCACGGAAACAGATACGACACAGCTTGAAGAAGCGAATGTATCCGTGTTTGCGGCCACAGCGCCAGCAACGGTTGACCGTTCGCGTGGAGAACTTGGGCTTACGATTAGATTTAGCAATTTGAGCTTGTGTAGCCATAGTCGATTAGGCTTGGAAAGGAAAGCCGAGAGCCGTGAGTAACGCCAGGCCACGAGCACGATCACGTGCCGTTGTGGTAACCGTGATCTGCAATCCGTGCAAGCGTTCAACTTCGTCAGAACGAATTTCTGGGAAAGCGATGTGCTCACGGAACCCGAAGGAGGCATTTCCCTGCGCATCAATCACTTTGGGAGACACGCCACGGAAGTCACGCACACGAGGAAAGGTTGTCTGGGTCAAACGCGTGAGAAAATCCCACATGCGATCACCGCGCAACGTCACCATCATGCCGACGACCATCCCCTCACGAATTTTGAAGTTCGAGATAGACTTTTTTGCTTTCGTTTTCACCGGCTTTTGACCCGTGATGCGAAGCAAGGTCTGTTCTACCGTTTCGAGCACCTTTGGATCTTTCAACCCTTGGGACAAACCGACGGAGACCACGACCTTCGTCACCTTTGGAACCGCATTCACGTTCGTGATGCTGAACTCCTTTTTCAAGGCCGGGACGATTTCTTTTGCGTACTGTTCTTTAAGCGTCATACGAGGTTAGGCCTTCTTCACCTTTTTGGAGGCTTTTGGCTTTTCTTCCGTCGTTGCCTTCACGTTTGAAGCGTGAATCGGCATGGCGAATTCGACCTTTTGACCTGTTTCGCCTTGGCGACGGCTCTTAAGATGGCGCGTGCGGAGGTTTACTCCTTCGACCACCACTTTATTGAGTTTCGGGAACACCTGGAGGACTTTTCCCTTCTTTCCCTTGTCCTTCCCGGTGATCACCACCACTTCCATGCCAGATTTGACGTGCATAGGGTTAGATCACCTCGGGAGCGAGGGAAATAATTTTGTTATATCCACGGAGACGCAATTCGCGAGCCACGGGGCCGAAAATACGCGTTCCTTTTGGTTCTTTGTTTTTCTTATCGACAATGACCGCAGCGTTTTCATCGAAACGAATGTACGATCCATCTACGCGGCGCGTCTCTTTGTGAGAGCGCACAAGAACCGCGTAAACGATATCGGACTTCTTCACAGCGCCACGAGGGGCTGCTTCTTTTACAACGCACGTCAGTAAATCGCCCAAGACGCCGTAGCGCTTTTTGTATCCTCCGTTCACGTGAATACACTGAAGGAGTTTTGCGCCCGTATTATCCGCGACCTTGAGCATGGAACGATGTTGCACCATAGACTAGGCCGTTTTAGCGGCGGATTTCACGGTAGAAAGATAGCGCCAGCGCTTGTGGCGGCTGAGAGGACGGCATTCTTCGAAAAGAATTGTGTCCCCGACATGCGCAGTCTTCTCCGGGTCATGGACCATGAATTTTTTGGAGATGGTGTAGTACTTCCCGTATTTGCGGTCAGCCACGCGGCGGTTCACCACGGCGACAGCCGTCGCTTGCATCGCGGTCGAAACCACGACGCCTTCAAAGCGGCGACGAGAAGAAGGAGTTGTATTGGTCATACGTGGGAATTACGCGTTCGTCGCTCGGGCTCGGCGCGCCACTTCGGCGAGGACACGAGCCAGAGAACGCTTGGCATCACGGACGGTATGAACTTTGGACAACTGGCGAACGGCGAGTTTAAAGCGCGCGTCGCGAATCGTGGCTCGAAGTTCATTGGCAAGAGTTTCTAACTCTTTTTCCGTTTTTTGTTGAAGCTCGTTCGCGTTCATAGATTAGCGAGTGACGAATTTACACTTAACGCTCATTTTATAGCCGGCCGCTTCGAGTGCTTCTTTGGCAGAGGCCTCGGAGATACCGTCCATTTCGAAGAGCATGGTGCCCGGACGAACAACCGCGACGTAATGATCCACGGAACCCTTTCCGCTTCCCATCGGCTGTTCATTTCCTTTTTTGGTGATTGGACGATCTGGAAAGATACGAATCCAGATTTTGCCGCCACGTTTAATGTAGCGAGCGAGCACACGACGAGCCGATTCGATTTGCTGGCTCGAGACCCAGCCGGACGTCAATGCTTTGAGCCCGTAGGTTCCGAACGACACTTCAATGCGATCGGTCGCGTTGTGACCCGATGGGAACAATCCCTTATGGGTCTTGCGATATTTTACTTTCTTCGGAATCAGCATAGACGTTAGGCGTTGGACGCGGCTTCAGGAGCGGGCGTCTGAGGAGCGGTCGCGTCACGACGTGGGCCACGCGAGTCACGAGGACCACGGAAGCCTGGACGACGATCTGGACGACCATCGCGACGATCGGAGCGAGGACGTTCTGGCGTGCTTGGTTGGTACTGCGAGAGCGTGTCTTTTTCGAAGACGTCTCCACGGTAGATCCAGACTTTTACACCGATCGTTCCCGCCATCGTGCGAGCAAAGGTTTGATGATAGTCGATATCGGCACGCAAGTTGGTAAGAGGAATTTTTCCCCAGGCCAACCATTCACGGCGAGCGATTTCTGCTCCGTTCAAACGACCGGAGACAGCGATCTTCACACCGAGGGCGCCGGCTTTTTTGACACGTTCAATGGTGGATTTGAGCACGCGGCGGAATTGCATGCGGCGCTCGAGATCCGAGACCACTCCCTGAGCCACAATCGTGGCTTCGAGGTTAGGACGGGCGACTTCACGAACATTGATGTGAAGCTGAACTGTTTTTGCCTTTCCTGGAAAGAACGCGGTCACGAATTTTTTCTTCATGTCATCGATCCCGGTGCCAGAGCGACCGATCACGAGACCTGGCTTGGCCGTGTGAATCGTGATGTGAAGAGCGCCACGAGAACGTTCGATATCGATGCGATTCACGGCCGCGTCTTTGAGTTCCTTTTTGAGGTGTTCGCGAATGCGGACGTCTTCGGCGAGATGCGCGGAGAACTGTCCGTTACGAGCGAACCATCGAGATGGCCAGGTGGCCGTTGTCCCGATGCGGAACATCACTGGATGAACTTTGTGACCCATAGATTAAGCGGTTTGTGACTTACGCGCGCCTTTGGCACGTGGAGCGGCCGTTTTTACCGCTCTCGTGGTTGATGGGGTTTCTGCTTTCACCGATTCGTTCTTCGCCTTTTTCGCAGCGTCGACTTCGCTCTTTGGAGCCAAGATGACGTTCACGTGCGTGGTACGCTTGCGAATTTCTGCCGCGCGACCGAAGGCGCGTGGGCGAAAGCGCTTCGTCGTTGGACCACCATCGGCCGTAATCGTTTTGATCACGAGCGATTCACGATCTAACTTGAAGTTGTGTTCAGCGTTTGCAGCCGCAGAGCGAATAAGCTTGAGCACTGGCTCAGCAGCCCCTTTTTTCAAGAACGCGAGACGCGCCTCGGCACGAGCAATCGAAAGCCCCCGCACGGCGTTGACCACCAAGCGGACCTTTCGTGGCGACATGCGCAGATGGCGCAAGGAAGCGTGGACATCCATAAATCAAGCGTTATTTCTTGGGAGCCGAGGCAGCTGTTGCCTGGGCCTTAGTTGCATCAATTGACTTGGTCAACTTTCCACCATGGCGAGTAAATTTACGCGTGAGCGCAAATTCTCCCAACTTGTGACCAACCATGTTTTCAGAGACAAGGACTTCGATGAAGTTCTTTCCGTTATGCACGGCGAAGCGCACACCGACCATGTCTGGCGTAATGGTAGACGCACGAGACCAGGTTTTGATCGCGGCTTTGTTGCCTGGACCAATCTTGGCGACTTTCGCGGCGAGCTTCTCATCCACGAAAGGACCTTTTTTGAGACTACGTGACATAGATTAGGCGCGATTCTTGCGGCCGCGACGACCGGACAAGATGAACTTATTGGAAGCCTTGTTGGCTTTACGCGTTTTGACGCCGAGAGCGTGTTTGCCCCACTTCGTCTTCGCGAATTTCATACCGATTGGATGCTTGCCTTCACCACCACCGTGTGGGTGATCGTTCGGGTTCATCACTTTACCACGTACCGTTGGCTTAATACCGCGGAGACGTGTACGACCAGCCTTGCCCCAGCGCACCAAGTGCCAGTCTGGGTTGGAAACACTTCCGATGGTTGCTGAGCAGGACTTTGGCACCTGACGCACTTCTCCGGATGGGAGCTTGAGCGTGGCCATCGTTCCTTCAACCGCCATGAGTTCGATCGAGACACCGGCGCCACGAGCGATTTTCGCGCCCTGACCTGGAGCAATTTCCACCGCGTGGATGACCGCACCGACCGGAATCTTTTCGAGAGGCAAACGGTTTCCTGGCTTGATTTCTGCTTCGGTTTGCGATGACACTACTTCCTCGCCGACTTTTACGCCGTCTGGAAGAATCATGTATGCCTTCACACCGTCTTTATAGGTGAGAAGACCAATACGCGCACCGCGGTTTGGGTCGTATTCGACCGTTGTCACCGTCGCTGGAATATCGAAGCGTGTACGCTTGAAGTCGATGTCGCGAATAAATCGCTTCACACCTCCTCCGCGATGACGCACCGTAATCTTTCCGTTGGTACGACCGGCACGATCCTTGCGGATAGAGATGAGCGATTTCTCTGGCTCATTCGTCGTGATGTCGGAGAAGTCCTGCACCGAGGACAAGCGGCGTCCTTTGGTAACCGGACGATATTGCTTAATAGGCATAGCTTAGACACCTTGATAGAGATCGATCTTCTGTCCAGGTTTCAAGGCAACGATTGCTTTCTTCCAGGCATTGCGTGCAGAGACGCGCTTGCCGCGGTACACCGGCTTACCGGCGTGGCGAATCGTTCGGACAGAGAGGACCTTAACGCCATAGAGCGCTTCGACCGCCTTTTTGATCGAAACTTTTTCGGCGCTCATTGGAACATCGAACACGTACATGCCGCGATCAGCAGCGATGGCCGCTTTTTCGCTCACATGAGGACGAACGAGAGGAGCGTTTCCGGCAATCGCTTTTGGAGCGACCGTCTGAGAAACGCCTTCTGTTTTCACTTCCTCTGTTTTCTTGGCACGCGCACGGGCGGCCTTTTTAGGCGCTTCCGCCGCGTCGGTTTTTACTTTGCGTTCCGTTGCCATACGTTAGGCGCGGTAGACCTGCTCAAACGCAGGGACGGCTTCCTTCATGAAGATAACCGTGCGGTGAGTAAGCACATCGAGGAGACCGAGCGACTGTGGGGTCACAATCGTCACATTTGGGAGGTTCTTCGCCATACGGACGAGCATCGGTTGATGCGCAGGAGCCACGAGGAGAACGGAGCGTCCGACAGGAAGCTTTGTGAGCATCGCAACAAAGACTTTCGTTTTTGGTGTCGATGTATCAACGGCTTCGAGAGCGAAGAGCTCTTTGCTCATGAGCTTATCCGTGAGGGCCATGAACAACGCTTTGCGCTTCGTTTTCTTGTTGATCTTCGTCGTGAAGTTACGCTCACTCGTTGGACCGAAGACGATACCACCACCCACCCACTGTGGAGAGCGGATGGAACCCTGACGCGCACGTCCTGTTCCCTTCTGCTTCCAAGGCTTTTTTCCACCACCAGAGACTTCTCCACGCGTTTTCGTGTTCGCGATCGCGTGGCGCTTGTTGGCGCGGAGGGCCACCATCACTTCGTGGATCAAGCCCTGATCAGGCGTGACCGCGAGAATCCGGTCTGCAAACGCAAGTTCGCCCTTCATCTCGCCAGTTTGATTGTAGAGAGAGACATTCGGCATACCGCGTTAGACAGACTGAATGTGGATGAGTGAGTTGCGGCTTCCTGGGACCGCGCCCTTGATGGCCAAAATGCCACCATCACGAACTTCGACGACCACCAAGTTTTTCACCGTTACCTGATCATGTCCCATGTGACCGGCCATGCGACGGCCCTTGAGCACGTGCTGCACACCACCGGCGCCGATCGAACCAGGCATACGCTCTTGGTCTTTGTGACCGTGAGAGGTTGGGTGACCATGGAATCCATGGCGCTTCACCACACCTTGATAGCCTTTTCCTTTGGACATGCCCGTTACCTGGATTTTGTCGCCAGGAGCGAAGACACCGGCCTCGATCACGTCGCCACGGTTTTGCGTAGGAGTGTCGATGCGGAATTCCGCCAAATGACGAAGCTTTGGAAGATCCTTGAGGTGACCTTCTTCAGACTTGTTCAACTTGCCAACGGTTTCAAAGCCGATTTGCACCGCTTCGTAACCATCGCGTTCCTTGGTGTTCACTTTCGTGACGTAGCAGGGACCGGCTTTTACCAACGTCACAGGAATGACGGACCCGTCTGGTCCAAACACCTGCGACATCTCGAGTTTCTTCCCGAGGATGAATTTCATACTTCGGATTGGTCGCACAA
>CAZIVC010000011.1:0-14946 GCA_964542945.1 uncultured Gammaproteobacteria bacterium | reverse complement strand
CAACGAAAAAGAGCCAGAGGTCTGCAGACGAATCATCGTCTCCAAGCCTCTGGCCCCTCAAAATTGAGAAGCCAACGTACTTGAAGCCAATTCACGACTCGTGCCCACTGAAGGGCATCTTAGGCGCGCTTGGCTAAAATCTGTTCAGATGTGATGAGTTGGAACAAGAAACCACCGGAGGCGTACTAAAACGTACGCTGAGGATGGTTTGTTGTGAAACTCGCACAGATGACGATTTTAGACGAGCGCGTAAGAGCTGCAGGGAGGTTATGCTCATGACCACTCTTTGTGATCATGTTCCCGAGCAAATGCTCGAGGGCAACTTTCTCCTTGGGAATCGTTCCTTGACGGAACGGTTGGGTTTATTTTTCAACCGACTGTATTGATCAAGAGGTTACATCTTGATTTCTACATCCACACCAGCGGGAAGGTTCAAGGACGTGAGGGCGTCAATCGTCTTTGCCGTGGGGTTCACGATATCGACGATGCGCTTATGGACACGCATTTCGAACTGCTCACGCGCGTTCTTGTGAACGAAGGTAGAGCGGTTAACCGTCCATTTACGCTTCTCAGTTGGAAGCGGGACGGGCCCAATCACATCGACTCCGGACCGCTTGGCGGTATCGATAATCGTGTGCGTGGACTGTTCGATCAAGCGTGGATCAAACGCCCGAATCTTGATCCGCACGCGGTGACTGGCAGAAGCCTCCTTTGCAGGAGCCTTTGTTTTTGCGTCAGACATGCAAGACAAGAGGAGATGGTCCCCGTCAGCCGAACCCTGAACCACGTGTTCAGACCTTGGCTGACGGGGATATCCCCGTTCAGGAATTAAGTAGCAAGTTATTTGATGATCTTCGTCACGACACCGGCGCCGACCGTCTTGCCACCTTCGCGGATAGCAAAGCGCATCTTGTCTTCCATGGCGACTGGCGTAATGAGCTTGACCGTCATCTTGACCGTGTCACCTGGCTGCACCATGGCGACGTCTGCTGGAAGCTGGACTTCACCTGTCACATCCGTTGTGCGGATGTAGAACTGTGGTTTGTAGCCGGTCACGAATGGCTTGTGACGACCACCTTCGTCTTTCGTGAGAGCGTAGACCTCGCCTTCAAATTCAGTGTGAGGCGTGATCGAGCCAGACTTGGCGAGCACCATACCGCGTTCAATGTCTTCCTTCTTGATACCGCGAAGGAGAAGACCCGCGTTGTCACCGGCCATACCGGATTCAAGCGACTTGTTGAACATTTCGATACCCGTGACCACCGTCTTGCGCGTCTCGCCGAGACCAACGACTTCGATTTCTTCGTTGATCTTGATCTGACCACGCTCGATGCGGCCCGTCACCACCGTGCCACGACCTTCGATCGAGAACACGTCTTCCACCGGCATGAGGAACGGCTTGTCCGTTTCACGTGCTGGTTCTGGGATGAACGAGTCACACGCGGCGATAAGGTCGAGAATTGGCTTGGCAGCCGCTTCGTCGCCTGAGTTCTCAAGAGCCTTGAGAGCGGAACCGCGGATAATTGGCGTTTCGTCACCCTTGAACTCGTACTTGTTCAAGAGTTCACGGACTTCGGCTTCGACGAGGTCGACGAGCTCTGGATCAGAGACCATATCAACCTTGTTCAAGAAGACCACAATCGCTGGAACGCCGACCTGACGAGCAAGCAAGATGTGCTCACGCGTCTGAGGCATTGGACCATCCGTCGCAGACACGACGAGGATCGCGCCGTCCATCTGGGCGGCACCCGTGATCATGTTCTTAATGTAGTCCGCGTGACCTGGACAGTCGACGTGCGCGTAGTGGCGCTTCTCCGATTCGTATTCCACGTGTGCCGTAGCAATCGTGATACCGCGGGAGCGGGATTCTGGAGCTTTGTCCAACTTATCCTTGTTTGCGGCGTCGGCCTTCATGCCGTGCTTAGAAAGCACAGAAAGAATCGCAGCCGTCGTCGTGGTCTTGCCGTGGTCCACGTGACCAATCGTACCGATGTTCACGTGTGGCTTATTGCGTTGAAATTGATCCGCCATAAGGTCAGAAAATGAATGAAGAGCTAGAGAACGACCATCTGGAAGCCCAGATCGTCGCCGAGAAGGAGGCCCACAGTGGAACCTGTTCAAGGCCCTCGTTTCAAGGAAACAAAGGATCTTGAGCAGGTTCTCAGAGCGAGATCTAAAATGAGAGCCCTTCTTATTTCCTAGTGTAGCAGAAATCCCGGCCCTCGAAACGAGTGGCGGAAACTCTGGTTTTCCTAGGATTTTCGGAGGGTTCTCCCCATAAATCCGGCTGTGAAATGGGCTTTGAACCATTCGCGTAGTTGCGAACGCGATAAGGATACCAAAAACGAGAAAAAGACGCAAGAGTAAGGCTCATTTCCCCAAAAACATCCCCCTCGAACAAAAAATAGCCATTTTTTGGCTATTTTTAAAGGAAAAACACGATTTTACAGTCCCTCAACCCTGGGATGAAGAGCGAGGCAGCGACGAGGAGCGGCGTAAAGCGTACTGAAACGTACGCTGTCGAGCACCGGAGTCGCTAACAAAGCTATTCGCCGAGGGTGGGGGACTGAGCCCCCTACCCGTGGTCGAGGTAAAACTGCTCTTCTAAGCTTAACTCCTCTCCCCTTTCTCCATTATTTGACTTGGTCTCGGTCGAAGGCGCCTGCAAAGGTTCTAGCGTAAAGATCTCTTGATCCGCTACTCGTCCCCCGTCTTCCGCACGGGGGGCAGAAGAACCACTCTCTTCAGAGGTGTCCAGCTCGATAGATGGAGCGAGTTCCGTCAGAAACGTCTGCGGATCTGGAAACGTCTCGGTTTGCTGAGTTGTAAACTCAGACGAGGGCTCCGCGATCCGCCCTTCAACGGGCAATGTCTCCTCCTCAAAAAACGGTACTTCGTCGCTATCAACACTGCCTTGCGTCGTAAAATCGTGACCATCCAAGAAGTTGGGCGCCCGCGTTTCTTCTTTTTTGACCGACGGATACATGATGGGCTCAAGATCGGGTGGCGGAGCACTTCGATCGTTTCCATCCAAAATCGCTTCCAACTCTTCGAGCGATACTAAAACCATGGGAGATTCTCCCTCGTCGTCGGTCACCACAATGGGCACACGTCGCTCGCGCGCAAATCGCAAAATCCGCGACCAAGCCATAATTCGCGCGCATCTCACCACGCCGAAACCGCGAAGGCAAGAAAAAACTGAGCAGGTGCTCAGCGAGGCGAGGTTCGCGAGATCTTTTCCGCGACCTCCAAGATCATTCTTTGTAAGCGCCCCCAGCTCTTGGGTGACGCGTCGATCACTGCCTGCGCAAGTGGCGGGTAAGCCAAAAGCAGATCCCTGAACAGCTGTGTCCGTGCCCGTTGGTTTGGCGCGAGAAGCAAAAGCCTCACAAACGAACGAAACCCAGGAGGAACACGCGCCGGCGGTGCTGTCCCTGTTTTTGTCGAAGCTCGTAATGAAGCACTCGTATCGGGCGAAGGAGGCGGAACGGCTGCGGTCACAGACTCGCTCGGCGCCACTTGATGACCCGTATTTATGAGAGCTGCTACTCCTTCGTTACCGGAGGAGAGCTCACTTTTCTCCGCCTTTACTTTGTCCTGCCTCCGCTTTGCGTCGAGGAGATTGCTTCTTCGGCTGTTACAGGCGAAAGACGCCAAGCGCGTCTGAGCACGACCATCGCGTCATAGCCAGAGGAGATATCTCCCGCGTCGTCTATCAAGCAGAGAAGCGCCACGATTTTCATCGAATCCGCTTCTAGCGCATTACGAAGCTTTTGAAGGGCTTTCGCCTCAATCTGACGGACCCGTTCTCGAGACTTCTTAACCAGATCGCCAACTTCTTTGAGTGTAAGTTCTCGCGTGACCTTTCTTCCGATCCCGCATCGGAGAAAAAGGACCGCCTTCTCTACTTCACTCAACCGTTGAAGCGCCTCTAAATAACGATCGCGCTGAAACTCGTATTCACGCCGAGCATCGAGACCGATTTCCTGTCCTGGCAAGCTACTCATTTCTTTCCTGCCGCGATTCGCGTCCGTTTCTCCATCATCCCCGAGAAGCGGCGCGTCGACACGCACCGTCGTCGCACGTCGGCGAGTCACCTCAAGCGACGCTTGGACTTTCGCAAGATCGAGAGGCTTCTTACCATCAGCTTCGGCCTCTTTTGCTATAAAGCGTTGCAACTCCTCAGCCGTCGGGTGAGAGCCGTGCTTCGCCTCGTATTTCCGATGTGCTTTATCGAGCTTTGAAATCAGGTCTTGTACATGGACCGGCACACGACACACATCTCGTGTGTTCGTATCAAGCACTAGTCGCTGCATCCGACTACGAATCCACCACGTCACGTAAGTCGACCAGGCGCCCCATTCAAACCGATAGCGATCGACCGCTTCCGTAATCCCCAAGACCCCTTCTTGCAGAAGATCGTCCAGAGGAACATCGTGTCGACTGTAATGTCTCCTTTGTACTGAGACAACGAGCAGTGCGGTTCCGGCAATAATTTCTCGGAGCGCTGCTTGGCGCTCGGTCGTGTTCCCGCCGTGATACCGCTCGACGAGGCGACCAATTTCATCCGTTCCTCGAAACGGTTTACGCGTTCCGTAGTTGCGCAAAAACGACTGAATTGGATGGCGCTTCGAGGTGCGCTCATCTTCAATCAGCGAGGTCAGATCAGTTTCTTCTTCACCATTGAACTCGGCTTCGATACTCCTAAGCTCTTCAGGTGATGGACCTCGATCGTAGTCTAGATTCGGCTCCTGTCCTGGCTGTTTCGACTTGCGAGGCCGACCCATACAACCCCTCCTTTCGAAGCACGCTCACGGTGCAAGAAAGCAAGCGAACTGTCAATGAAGTTTTTTGGGCAAAGAGTTGACAAATGGTTCGTTTTTGGTCACGCTAAAAAGACGGAGGTCTCATGCGCGAGCCGAAACCTGAGCAGGCGTCCACCAATGACTCCCCCTCGCTCATTGCTTATGCGATCAGCTGTATGACCACTGGGCTACTTTTCGACTTCTTCTGTGAAAATGGGTTCTTTGCCCGCGCGCATCACCCCCCAACGATCTGGCAAGCGGTCGCGGCACTGCTCTCCCTCCTCACCTACGTCGTCGGCTGGACCACGCTTGTCTTTGCGGTAAACGAGTGGTGTGAGCTTCCTCGACGGCTCTTCGCCCCCGAACGCTGCCATCGCCCTCCCTCTGCGTAAGAGGTTCTTTTTTTACTCGTAGCGCAAGGCTTCAATGGGACTCATGCGCGCCGCTCGTCGCGCGGGAAAGTAGCCAAAGATCACTCCGATGGCGGTTGATACACCAAATCCAAGCGCAACGCCAACCCAAGGCACGCTAAAGCTCCAACCGCTTTGAAACGAGTTAATAATCTGAATCGCCACCCAAGAAAGCGCAATACCAAACAAGATTCCGATGACACCCGCGACACAGGTCAAAAACACCGCTTCTGCTAAAAACTGCCAAAGCACGCTTGCGCGCGTTGCTCCGATCGCCTTTCGCAATCCTATTTCACGCGTTCTTTCTGTCACAGCCACATACATAATATTCATAATGCCAACACCCGCCACAACGAGAGAGATTCCCGCAATCGATCCAAGCAGCACCTGAAGAACCGTGCCAATAGTTGCAATGCTCTTCATAGAGTCTTCTTGCGTACCCACCTGAAAGTCATCCTTGCTTAAATCATTTTCGGGGTTATCAATGTTGTGGTTTTCACGTAACAGCTCTTGCAAGCGTCGTTTTGCCTCGACAGGTGAAACTGCTCCCGATTTTACCGACAAAAAGTTCAATCGCTTTTTATTATATAAGTCAAAGAAGGTCGTATACGGAATATAAACCTGCTCATCGATGTTCGAGAAAAAACGCGTTCCCGCTTCGCCCAAAACGCCAATGATGCGAAAGTTTAAGCGATTTACACGAATGGTTTTTGCAATAGGATTTTCTTCTCCGTAGAGATCACGAGCGATATCACGTCCAAGCACAATCACGCGCGAACGACTATCAATATCCGTCGGCTCCAAAAAACGTCCTCGCGCGACCACGAGATTAAAAATACGCGCTTCATCGGGCCCGGCCCCGTTAATCGACGCAAAACGATCGTTACCCCCATACGAAACAAGGTCGCTGCTCACGATCGACGGATTCGCCGCCGTCACCCAAGGGAGCGATTTAATGTCTTTATAATCTTGTTCCGTTAACACCTGCTCAATATTGTCGCTTGGCGGTCCGCCACGCTCTTCCGCTTGCGAACCATTCGCGATAAATACCAGGTCGCTTCCAAACGAGGCGACTTGGGATAAGAGATAGGTTTGTGCCGCCTGCCCAACGGCGAGCATGAGGATGACCGAAGCAATCCCAATCACAATGCCTAACATCGTGAGCATCGACCGAGCCTTGTTGATAATGAGAGCTCGCAGAGAGATCTCTGCAATATCGCGAAAACGCATATTATTCAAAACGTAACGCTTCAATCGGGTGAAGTTTTGCGGCTTTTCTCGCAGGAAAGTATCCAAAGATAAGCCCAATACCGGCCGAAACGCCGATACTCAAGGCGACCGATCCCCACGAAACAGCAAAGCTCCAGCCACTCTGAAACGAGTTTATAATTCGGATTGCCAACCATGAAAGACTTAATCCAAGGAACGCGCCCAGCGCTCCACCAATCATGGTAAGCACAATCGCCTCGAGTAAAAACTGATTAAGAATGTCGTTTTTACGTGCTCCCAGAGATTTTCGCAGTCCAATTTCTTTGACACGTTCTGTGACAGAAACATACATGATATTCATGATGCCGATACCACCCACAAGAAGCGAGATCGCCGCAATCGAGATCAATAATATCTTCAAAATGTCCGTAATTTGACTCGCGCTTTTCACCGCATCCTCTTGAGTGGTTACGTTGAAATCGTCTTTTTTGATGTCGTCGTCTGGATTGTCGATACTATGACTGTCTCGCATGAGATCGGTGAGGCGTCGTTTTGCATCATTCACCGGAAGGACTGTTTTCACCGCGATATTAGAAAGATACTGACGATTGTACGTATCGAGAGCGGCCGAATACGGGATATATATTTGCTTGTCCAGGTTTTGAAAGCTCTTACTCCCCTCTTTACCAAGCACGCCAATCACACGGTAGCTAATATTATTAATTTTGAGCGTGCGTCCGACAGGATCATTGAACCCATACAGCGTTTCGGCGATTTCTGAGCCAAGCACCGCTTCACGGGCGCGACTCTCGACAGAGCCGTTGCTAAAAAAGACGCCTCTCGTGGGACGAATGTCGCTTAAAATCTGCTCATCGGCAGATGTTCCCACGACTTGCGCAGACGCCTCGACTCCTTCAGCAGACACTCGATCACTTTGAATCACCTTTCCTGCTACCTGCGTAACCCATGGCGCTAAACGAATCTTCCGCACGTCCTTCTCCGTTAACGTTGATTTTATAAATAGTGACGGTTCGCCCTCTCGCGCTTTCGAGCCATTGTTTACAAACACAATATCTGAGCCAAGCGCAGAAATCTGACCCAAGATGTATCGCTCCGCCGCTTGCCCGATCGACAACATCAAAATCACCGACATGATCCCGATCACGATGCCGACCATAGTAAGAATTGAGCGTCCGCGCGTACGACGCAAACTCTCCAGCGAGCTCTTGAGCAAGTCTCGAAGAAACATACGCTACTTCAACAAATCCACTGTCGACGCAAGACGACGGTGTTTCACGGGTTCGTCGGAAGCGATCAAGCCGTCTTTAATACGAATGATGCGTTCTGCGTGTTCAGACGTATACGTTTCGTGCGTCACTAAAATAATTGTGTGACCGTGCTGAATATTAAGCTCCTGTAGAATCTTCATAACCTGCGCACCTGATTTTGAGTCCAAGTTGCCCGTTGGCTCGTCGGCAAAAATAACCGGTGGCTTGCGAATCAATGCGCGAGCGATCGCAACTCGCTGACGCTCGCCGCCTGAAAGTTGGTTTGAGAGATTGTGCATGCGGTGCTCAAGACCCACGATTTTAATCGCTTCTTTCGCCATCGCTTCACGCTTCGAAACAGGAACGTCGGAGTACAAGAGAGGCAGCATCACGTTTTCGAGGACGCTTGTTTTTGGCAATAGGTTAAACGCCTGAAAAATAAAGCCGACTTTTTCTCCACGTGTTCGTGCCAACTCATCTTCGGTTAACTGTGACACGTCTTTCCCTTCAAAAAAGTACTTTCCTTCCGACAACACATCCAAAAAACCAAGAATGTGCATGAGCGTCGACTTTCCTGAACCCGAAGGACCCATAATTGAGACAAACTGCCCCTCAGGGATCTCGAAACTCACCCCGTGCAAAACCGGCGTTTTTACTCCATCGTTTTCGTAAGCCTTTTTCAGATCTTCGACACGGACAATGGGTTGCTTCGCCATAAAGTGGGTATTATTTTTGCGCTTGTGCTTGTAAGGCGCGATACTCTTCTGCCGTCAGTTCTGCAGTAATCACGTCTTCACCCACAACGAGACCGTTTTTCACCTCAATCTTCCCGTCATCTCCGCGCAGCCCCGTTTCGATCGCAACATGTTTCACATTTTCGCCGGATTTCACACGAACGCGACGTGTTTCGCCCTCCGTCTTTATTGCACGAACAGGAATAATCAGCGCGTCATTCACTTCGCCCGTAGTAATTGTTACATTCGCCGTCATTCCCGGCTTCAATTCACGATCCGTGCGATCGAACTCAACCACCACTTTATAGAAGACGGCATCTTGAATTTTGGTACGATCCGGGTTTTCTGTTAAAACAACGCCTTTGAACTTCACCTCGTCACCATAGGCATCGAGAGTGATCTCGGCGGGTTGTTGGTTTTTTACCTTCGCGATATCCGCCTCCGGAACCAGCGCTTCAACGGTAAACAATTCGGTCGCGACCAATCCCATAACGTTTGCATTTTGAACAATTTGCTCGCCACGAGAAGGCACGATTTCAGAGATCACGCCATCAGCCGGAGCGATGAGCTGCGTATCTTTTACTCGCTCCACTGCCTGCTCATACGCAATCGACGCATCCTGAACCTGCGCGCGAAGCACCTGAAGATCGACGGCACGGGCTGGGTTTTTGCGCTGCGACAATGTCGCCTCTGCCGACGCGAGCTGAGCTCGCTGAATCTCGATCGTTGTTTCCGCGCTCTTCACTCTGCTCTTCTGGTTCGCCTGGGCAATCGCAAGATTGGACTGCGCCGTTTTTACCGCGTTTTGCAACTGCGCCAATGAAGTCGTGCGCGAATTCTCTGAAGATTCGAGAGACTGGTTTGCGGTAGTCACAGAAGCGAGCTGCGTCGAAACCGACCCCCGAAGGGTCTGGATGCTCGATCGTTTTGTCGCAAGCTCCGTGCTCGAAATACCCGTGTTCGTTGTACTAGCGACTAATACTTTTTGTACCTCATCCAAATATACTTGGATCTGCTCGAGAGCTCCTTGCGTTGCGATCGCCGCCGTTAGCACATCTTCTACGCTCGATTGAGACGTGAGCGATCGAATAAGCGTCTCCGCGCGCCGTTGAGCGGTTCGTGCTGGGCCATACAAATTTTTCGCACGACTTAAAGCTGCCGTGTCGTAAATACCAATCACCGCCTCATACGCATCGTTTGCGCCCGTATTCTCGACTCCGATAATCGCATCCCCTTCGATCAGCGCGGACGCCATCGTATTCATGGAGGTGATGAGGGTCGTTCGAATCGATTGCGTGCTTGCTTGTACGGTTAAATCAGCTCCCGTTCCTGAGTTACGCAAGTTTTGTTCAGCGGTGTCCAAAGCAATCTGAGCCAAACGCACCTCTTCAAGCGATGTGGTACGAATTTGCTCTAAGTCTGCTTGAGCTTTTTCAAGTTGCGCCTTCGCCTGATCACGGCTCGCTTCGGCAATCTGAATCGCCTGCGGGCTGTCTTGCGATTCACGCGCCAGTAAGTTGGCCCGTGCTTGCGCAACAGTCGCTCCCGCACGACGCATCGCAAAGGTCGCTTCAGACGCATCGAGCGAAGCAAGAACGTCGCCCCTCTTCACCACTTGCCCAACCATCACGTTTACCGCATCAAGCTTACCGCTCGTCTTAAAAGAAAGCTCTAGGCGCGTCTGCGGCTTCACTTCACCCGTCACTTCGACCGTCTGACGGAGCGTTCCGCGTTCGACGGCTTGCGTCTCATAAAACGGACCTGCGTTTTTTCCGCGTGAATACATCACCCAACCGATGATAAGCACCACGAACACGAGCCCGATGCGTACCGACTTTTTTGCCAACCAAGCCTTCATCGTAGAGAAATTCATAGAATCATTTTTTTTGTGCAGAAATACGCGCAACGCGCTCTGACATTAAGCGAATCATTTCCTGCATTTGTTCGATTGGAAGAACCATAACCGGACTATCCCCGTACTGCATCACCATCACTCGAGTACCCGGCTTCATGTTTAAGCGATCACGAATCGTTTTTGGAATCACAATCTGTCCACGTTCGCCAACGGTTGTTGAACCGATGAGTTGCTCATGAGACGACGAGCTGTTTTTTCTGCCTCCTTTGGAGAGCTTCATAAAAAGTATGATTGGTATGAACGGTACGAAATTAATCGGATTTTGTCAATAAATAAAGCTCGTTTGAGTTCATCTCTCTATCTGGTAGGATGCGCCCATGGATACGTCTGTCTTTGATTACCACCTCCCTCCCGAGCGCATCGCACAACACTCTGCGGAGCCACGAGATCACGCCAAACTCCTCGTTCTCTCCCGAACGCAGGACGCTTTTAAAGACGCTCACGTATACGACCTCCCTTCTTTTTTAGAACCGGGAGATGTTTTGATCTTTAACGATACAAAAGTCTTTAATGCTCGTTTTTTTGCCACCAAATCGACTGGTGCGCGTATCGAACTTCTCTTTCATAAACCGCTAGACGCGCATCGCTGGGAAGCGTTAGCAAAGCCAGCCAAGCGACTCGAAGTTGGCACCGAGCTCGTCTTGGACGGCGGCTGGAAGATCGTGGTGAAAGAGAAAGACGCGAATAAAGGAACGGTCGTTCTGGAACTCCCAGAAACAACCAACGCGTTTTTTGCCTATAGCGAACAGTTCGGCGATGTTCCAACTCCTCCTTACGTGAACGCGAGCGAAGAAACAAAACGCAGCTATCAAACGGTTTACGCAAAAGAAACAGGATCGGTTGCGGCACCAACCGCTGGGTTTCACTTTACCGAATCGCTTTTACGAACCCTCCGTGAGAAAGGCGTAAAAACTTGCTTCGTCACACTCCATGTTGGAATTGGAACGTTTCGCCCCATGAATGGCGGTTCTACTCAGGACCATACCATGCACGAAGAATGGGGCTCGGTTTCACAAGAAACGGCTGATGTCGTCACTCGTGCCAAGCTCGCCGGCAAACGCGTGATCGCGATCGGCACAACCGCGACACGCGCCCTTGAGTCTGCCGCGCGAGAAACAGGGCATATTCAATCTTGGAGTGGCTGGACTAATCTTTTTATCACCCCCGGATACACGTTTCGCGTGATCGATGGGCTGTTTACCAACTTTCATCTTCCCAAATCCACACTCATTGTGCTCGTGAGTTCATTTTTGGGCATTAAAAAAACGCGCGCAGCATACGCTCATGCGATCACTCATAAATATCGTTTCTATTCTTTTGGAGACGCGATGCTGATCCTTTAGTATAAAAGTCAGCCGAATTTTAAAATACTGTTCTTTTCACGGGAGTACATGATATGCCCAATGAAATCGTTGTTCGTCCTACGCATGCTCACGCGTCTACCGGAACACTCACCTATCAAGAGCGCACCCTTCTCTGTGCACTTGGTCGAAGCGGCATCGTTCCCGCCTCCGACAAGCACGAAGGCGATGGCGCCACACCCGCTGGAACCTACCCACTTCGTCGTATCTGGATTCGCAAGGACAAGTTCCCCGAGGGCATGCCGTCTTGCGCAGGACTCGAAACACGCATTATCTCCGTGCTCGACGGATGGAGCGATGATGCGAATTCCGCGAACTACAATCGCCCCATGACGCTTGCGTACGACGAAAAAGGGGGCCGTGTAACCGGTGAGAGCCATGAGCGACTCTGGCGAGAGGACGATCTCTACGACGTGATCGTTGAGATTGGTTATAACGACGATCCCCCCGTTCCTGGCAAGGGAAGCGCCATCTTCCTGCATGTCGCGCGAGAAAACATGACACCTACCGCTGGTTGCGTCGCCCTCCAGAAGAGTGACCTCGTCGAGCTGATTGGCCTGATCGAGCGCGGAACGACGATCCGGATTGAAATCGTCTAGATCTATTTCGCCAAACTCCCCAAAGGGAGCCTTCTTTTTCCCAAATCGAACACGCGCCCGCCGACGCTTATCATTTTCGGGCAAATGCCTGTAACGCCATTCCCATGCCTGGCATCCACCGCGCTAATGAGCGCCGCTCCAACGGAAGCCAACGCGCATACAGTCGCAAAAACAAAGGATGTTCATGACGCGGCACGTAATCGTATGAGTGTACCTGAACGTCCAAGAATCCCGCGCCATCTAAAGCTGCTCGGAGTTGCTCGATCGTGAATTCTTCCGCCTCAGGCTCAATCTCTTCTGCTGCCTTTGAAGAGAATAGCGCGCTGTATAGCCTGGTGAATACACGATCGACTAGCCAGACATACTTGAACGGATTGAACCAGCTTCCATATCGTTTATTTGGCTCACCAAGAATCGCGATCATCCCGCCAGGAGCAAGCACGCGATACGCTTCCATCATCGTTTTTCGTAATGCAAAAAAATGATGTAAGGCCCCATTAATCACAATGAGATCAAAAAAGCCGTCTTCATAAGGCATTTGCGTGACCTCTCCTAAGGCTGTCTGCATGCTTGGACATTTTTGCTTGGCAATTTTCAGCATTTCTTCTGAGATGTCTAATCCATACATGTCTTCCGCAAGCAAACTCAGCTCACGAGAGAGACGCCCATTCCCACACGCCAGATCAAGACAGCGCTTCATTCGCTTAGATCCGACAAATGATCGTAGCTGCTGGAGATTAAACGCGTTCACGATTTCAGCGCTTTTTACATCAACATGCCATCGCTCATACTCATGCGCTGTTGTGTTGTAATACGCTTTTTGAATGTGGCTTTTTTCTTCGTAGATGTCCATAAAATTGATTGTGACGTTAGTCATCGAGAGGTATCACGTCAAGCGTCTCAAAAGAGAATCCGCCCGTAGACCCAACAAATATCGGAACACCTCACGCACCTAGGTATGCCTGCTCCAGCGCCGCAAGATGCCGCTCCCAAGTAAACCGATCGATCACCTTGGCGCGCCCCGCTACCCCCCACGCCGTGCGCTGCTCAGGAGTAGCTGCACGAAACGCATGCAAAACGCGCTTCCAATCGGATACACTTCCCGCTTCGGCTAAGAGGCCGTTGACTCCGTCTTCGACAAGCTCCGGGTTTCCCCCCACGCGCGTGGTGAGGCACGGTAACCCCGCCGCCATCGCTTCAAGCAAGGCTCCCGACGCATTCTCGTGCATGAGCGTTGGAAGCACGAGCGCCTCTGCTCGATCACGAATCTCGCTTAGCTGCTCTGGAGGAACAAACCCTAAAAAACGAACGCTAGCCAAGCCCTTTGCGTCTACGATCATTTTCAGCTTCGCCTCTTCAGGTCCTCGACCCGTAATCCAGAGAGAGACGTCGGGAAACTCAGCAAGCGCTTCCAAGACGCTCGCAAGACCCTTTTCTGGATACAACCGCCCAGCAAATAGCAGATATCCTCCGCCACGCATTGCAACCCTTGCCGGAACATGCGTTGGATTCGGAAGATAGCGCATCTTTTCTTCAGGCTCCCCCCATTCAATCATTGTCGACTGCATAAAGCGCGACGGACACAAAAACCGATGCACCGTTTTTTCGTAAGACTGACGAGCCTTTGTAACGTTCATTTCTATGACGGCCAACGCATTCGGAAGAAACGATCCTAAACAACCATGCACAATCGCTTCACGATACCGACCTCCTTTGCATCGCTCACAAATCGTGTTCTCGGTATAAAGCTTGTAGTTTGGACACACGAGCTTGTAATCATGCAATGTTTGCACACAACGGATTCCCGACGCGCGAATCGGCGCGAGCACAGACGTCGACAGATGATGATACAAATTGTGCACATGAATGACGTTTGGCCGAAATCGATCGATCATGGTTTTAGTCGCGCGCTTTGCCTCGCGATTCCACACATAATCTAATGCCTTCTTTGCATCTTTTATGGGGCCCTCACGACGATCGTAGGCGTGGTACTCCGGAAAAACCACATCATACGGCGTTGGTGTAGAACCTGGTTTTTTCGTTGCCAATACAGCCACTTCGTGACCCGCGGCTCGCTGTCGCTCAACAAGCTCCTGTAAATACACTTCTGCGCCACCGTGAAAATCAAAAAACTTATTGATGTGCAAAATACGCATAGAGACTCACTCATGAGTCTATCACGCGCACCTCAATCGTGCGCAAAACGAAGAATAGCGACCGTCAAAAGACAGAACAAGGCGATAAGCATGAGCGCGGTCACAAAAAACGGTGAGAGATAACGAAAAACCGCTCCAGGAAAAACGGCGTCAACCATAAACAACGCGCATCCGTAGACAAGTACGCGACGAAAAAGCGGCGTGAGGCGAGCAAAAAATGTCATAGCGATGCATCGAGCGTAAGCGATTGAATCTCAATCCCCTGCTCAGCCGTAACTCCTGGCGCCGAGAGCACGACTTTTAAAATCGAGCGATCGCGACGAACGGAGTTATCGAGCAAAAAAACAAGCTCTTTTTCTTCAAACGCTACACCAGTTTTAGGCAAGTCTTGAAACACAAACGATCCATCTTTTTTTTGAAAACCGATCCGCACTCGTTCGTGCGTTGCCCGATAATGCACACGAAGACTCGCCTTGCGATAGACACGGG
>CAZIVC010000010.1:0-36529 GCA_964542945.1 uncultured Gammaproteobacteria bacterium | reverse complement strand
CAGAGAAAGGGGCTCATTCCTATCTGGTAACTCAGGTGGGTAACCCGTTTCACCCTGATGCATCTGTCTAGATAAAGAAAACCCCTTCAAGTTGAGGGGGTAGAATCGGGGCCGTCCTTATCGGCTTTGGCTGGTTCGCTGTCGCCACGGTCGAGCATGTCGATGAGCGCGAGCGCTCCTTCCATGGCCCGGATCAGGCCTTCCATTGTGTCTTGAGCCACCGGGAGCTCTTTACTTGGTTCGGGTGGTAGGCTCCGCCAGTGCTTGGCGGCGTTTCGCGTCAAACCTTCATAGGCGGCGCGGAGCTTCTTGCGTTCTTCTTGGGTAGGCACAGAGCGCATCACGATGAAGTCCGTGATGAGCAAGATAATGTCTCTGCCGAGCGGGCTTGTTACCTCGCCTCCTTCGAGGGTCTTGATAACGGCGTCGGCGAGCGTGGGACGGACAGCTGCTTCGGTCATGGTTCCTCCGCGCGAGCGGATACCAGAAAAGCGAGTTTTTTCAATCCTGCTCTTCGTGTCTTTAAAATGGTATAATCATTCTCGATATGTTTGAGGAGGGCGTGATCCGTCATAAAGCTATTTCATTGGATGAAACGCGTTTCGCGCAGCCAATTTTTGGTGAGATGGCATCTATCGATGTAGATCGTTTTGTGGACGAGCTCACTCCACGTTTAGAAAAAGAATCAGGTTGGACGGGATCACACGATGTCGTTCTGTCGCTTTTTGATGAAAAAGACCTATTGCCCGGCGAGTATGTCTTGGGCAACGTGCGCATGAAGGTAGACGGGGCGGGTGTTTCGTTTCTCTTTCGAGATGAAGACGGCTCACTGCAAACTGTTCAGGCGACGCGACAGGAGCTCGAAGGATATATTCGTGCCTTACGACGACGTGTGCACGAACGACTCAAAGCGCGAGGGGAGGAACGAATTCATGTAAAAAGCCACGGCATCACCTCGCGTGTTCACGACCTGCACGGAGCGTTTGTCTACAAGGAACCCATTTCAAGCCCTGATGCCGCAAAGCAGTCTCAAGAGGCGCTGCGGAAGCTATACGCGCTTCCTGTGCGCAGCCCGTTTATTCGCTACCCGGAGACGCGTGTAGCTCAAGATGGGAGTGGGGTACAACGTAAATTAGGAATTCAAACACTTGAGAAGTTATTAGTGAACAATCAAGGCTGCACCGTCGGTGAGGCGTTAACCGTTTTTCATGATTTTGTCTCTGCCGGTGTATTTTTAGTAGAGCATGGACTCCGTTGTACCGACCTAGACCTAACCAACATAGGAGTAGATGTTCAGAGCGGCCGAGGCTTCGCGTTTGATTTTGATGGCCTGCGCCTTGAAGGCCGCGCGGGAGTGTACGTATCAAAGTACGCGTATTTTCCACCCGAGCGACTACAAGGTGACTACGCACCGATACAGCAAGGTTTCAATAAATACGGAGTGCCTATTCAGAGGCCCGTTCAGGAGATGCCGACAAATGCGATCACGACAGCGGAAATGGTCTTTGAACTCGGGGTCTCGCTATTTTCTGTCCTTCAGTGCTTTCCAGAGTTGGACCAGGATCCTCGCTTAGAGCCGGCAAGAGAACTCGCGTTAAAAATGATGGAAGCGAACCCAAAAATACGGCCAACGATTCAAGATGTGGCTAAACTATTGGGGAGATGGGTAGATTCGCCAGAGATTCAGTCGATTCTCGATCGATCTGAACCTCCTCGGCCCAGTTATCCTCTCTCGCAAGAGAGCGACAGATTCGCCCATAACAAAGACCGTCGCGACGTGGAGCAGGCGCAAACGGCTGTAGCGACAGAAAAAACGGTTTCAGTGACCCCAGAGACGGTTGTTTCTGCCAACGCGTTGGGAAACGCCTCAACGCTTCATGTTCCTCCAAAACCGGCTTTACGAGGTCCTGATGCGGCTACATTGATGTAGCGCTAAGAGACGGTAGCCGGCGTTAACGCGGGACGTCCTTCAAGTACCTCAACGATATTTGAAGCGGCTAAACGGCTCATGGCGACACGTGTTTCGATGGTTGCGCTGCCAATATGCGGTGTTAAAAGTGTGTTCGAAAGGGATTTTAGTTCTAAACGATCAGCAGGGTCGGCATCAATCGAGGGCTCAGCTTCATACACATCAAGAGCGGCGCCAGCGATCCGATCTGTTTTTAAGGCACGAAGAAGCGCTTTTTCGTCAACCACCGGACCACGCGATGTGTTAATCAGGAGCGCCGTCTTTTTCATGAGTGTGAACTGCTCTGTTGAGATAAGGTGTTTGGTGGTGGGGAGGAGTGGTACGTGCAAACTCACAACGTCGGCTGTCTGTAGTAACTGTTCAAGTGGAAGGTAGGCAGCATGCAGGCGTTCGGAAAATTCGGAAACGGGGTGACCGCTCGTGTAGACAATCTTCATTCCTAGACCGAAGCGAGCGATCTCGGCGACGCGTGTTCCGATGCGGCCTGCGCCAATAATACCAAGCGTTTTTCCTCGAATGGAGGAACCAAGCATGAGTGTCGGCGACCAACCCGTGTATTTTTCTGCGCGTGTGAATGCGTCCGCAGCGGCAATGTGTCGCGCGAGACCGAGCATGGACGTGATGGCAAACTCGGCAACCGCCTCCGTCATCTCTGGAACCGGAGTGTTTGTTACCACGATATTTCGCCTTTTTGCTGCTTCAAGATCAATATTGTCGAAGCCAACAGCGTAATTTGCAATGATTTTAAGTTGCGTACCGGCTGCTTCCATGACCTCTTCTGTGATCTGATCGGTAAGGAGTGAAAGGATCGCATTTTTATCTTTTACACCAATAATAAGATCTTGCTTAGAAATAATCTCATCGTTTGGGTGAATAGTAACATCGAATCCAGAATCTTTTAGAAGATCGATGCCGGGGCCAGGAACAGGACGGGTAACAAAAACAGAAGGCATATTAGATATTTAAGACGTGTTGGTTGAATTCACGCGCTTTGAGTTTAATTGGCGGAAGCAAAAAGTTCATCGCTAAAAGAAAGAGAATCATTTTTGGAAGAACGTTTTGATCGGCAAAAAAAGTATTTGCGATATACAGCGCGAGGGTGTTGTTGATATAGACGAGACAAAGTACAACGGTGATGCGATCGGGGAGTCGTTTAGAAGGAAGTGCTTGGTAGGCAGACCAAACGATTGCTCCGAGCCAAATAAATGAAAGAACGAGATAGACGAGGTCCGTCCATGAAAACGCCAGGGCTGTTTTGGAGGTTGATCCGGCCACAATTGCAGCAACGAGTAAGCCGAAGGCGATAAGGGACAGACGCCGCCACCAAGCGTCATGTTTTTCAATAGGCTTTGGCTTGTAGTGCTTGATGACAGATGCCACGGTAAACGGAACCACGATCGTCAAAAAGAGGGATTTAAACATTGAAAAAAGAGGCAATTCAACGCTTTGTCCAAGAGCGACCCAAAAAATAAGAGGAACGGTGAGCGGTGCCAAGAGTGACGTCATGGCGCTGAGTAGAAGCGCAAGAGAGGTTTTTCCTCCAAAAAAATCCGCAATAAGAGCGATCGTCATGCCGGTTGGAACGGCGCCGACAATCAAAAGCATGAGGCCCCAGTCTGGCGCGAGATACAGAAACGGAATCGAAATAGCCAGCGGGATGATCACGAGTTTAAACAGGTTGGCGATCGTCATCATGCGCCAATCGCGAGCGTAGTCGAGCATTTCATCAATTGAAAGACGCAGGCTCGAAAAAAAGAAGACGCTCATGAGGAGCACGGTTGTATGCCCAGAAAAAGGAAGAAATATTTTTGGTGTAATCAAACCGAATACAATCGCAAAAAACACGACCATGATCTGGTTTTCGAGCAAGAGTTTTTTTGCATGATCAAGGAGCGACATTACTTTAAGTATAGCGTGAATACGAGCTGTTCTCAATCTAAGCGTGCGCGCATCTTTGGCGAGTAGCATTGTTGCTGTCCCTGCACTTCACGCACATGCGCTCTGTTCGTCGATTAGTGGATGATTCATACTGGCTTTATGATCTCTCGTTTCCTTTTTTGTCTCGCCGTCGTTCTTTTACCGAACGTATCCTTTGCTGCGGAACAGATTCAGCGCTTTACCGTTGAGGCGGAGCTATCGAAAAATAGGCTATTTCAGGTAAAAGAGACGATCGAATACGACTTTGGCGATGTGGATCGTCATGGAATATTTCGATTTATTCCCGATGAATTTATCGTAAATAACCAACGATGGGATACGGGCTTGAGATTTTTAGGAGCGGAACTTAACCAGCTTCTCGTTCCGTTTCGTGTAAGTTCGCAAGGGGTTTTTAAAATCATTCGTATTGGAGATCCGCAGACAACCGTAACCGGGCGGCAATTGTATACGATTTTGTATCAAGCGAACCGAGTCGTTCGTGACGAAACCGATCACCAGGAGCTGTATTGGAACGTTACAGGAAACGATTGGGAGATTCCCATCCAGGAAGCGGAGTTTGTGCTTAAGGGGCCGATGCCAACCGGGGTTGACTGCCGAACGGGTCTTGCCGGGAGTCAACGCACGGATTGCGAAGCGAGCTCTGGGTTGGACGGTGTTACCCGTGTGTTCATAAAAGAGCCGCTTCGTGCGCACGAGGGCCTCACTGTGGCGCTAAAATACCCGCTTGGCACGTTCGATCCACGTCCGTGGCAAGAACTGTTTATGGAGGGGGTCCGTCGCCACGCTTGGTGGATCGTTCCGATTGGGATTGGTTTAGGGATGTATTTGGTTTGGTTTTTTATGGGGCGAGATCCAAAAGGTCGCGGTGTTGTGATCCCGGAATACGAACCCCCAAAGGGTTATACTCCTCTTGAAATTGGAGCGATAATAGATGAAACGGTATTACCGAGAGCCGTGACCGGTGCCATTATGAATTTGGCGAAGCAGGGCTATTTAACCGTTGTATTTCCTGACGCGAATACAACGACGATGAAGGGAAAGGAAAAGGAAATCGTTTTCAAGAAGGTTCAAGGCAGGTTAACGGGGGAGCTTTCATCGCCAGAACGCGACCTCTACAACGGACTTTTTGGAGAAGGAAGAGAAGCGGTTACGCCACAAGCGCTAAAAGGTACATTCTACGCATCGTACAATGCAGCAGTAGAGGAAACGTATACACGACTTATTCATCGCGGACTGATCGCGCGGCATCCAACGCTCACGCGTGGGCTCTGGCTCTTTTTTGCGGTAGGTATCGCTGCAATCGTAGTTTTTGTTGGAGTTCTCTCGAGCCAACCGTTGTGGTACCTATCGGGCGCCGTTTCATTTTTGATTGTTCTTCTCTTTGGGTATCAAATGCCGCGTGTAACGAAAGAGGGGGCTATCCTTCGAGAACATGTACAAGGGTTCAAGTATTTTTTGTCCGTTACCGAAAAGGAACGCCTCGCTTTTTTTGACGCTCCGGACCGAACCCCCGAGCAGTTCTCCGAGTATTTGCCATACGCGATCGCTCTCGGTGTGGAAAAGCAGTGGACAAAGCAATTTTCTGGAATTGAGCTGCAGCCGGCCTATTTTGCCTCAGCGATGGCCGTCACATGGACACCGGTCATGATGGAGCGAGCCATAGAGGACGTCACACAGCTGTCAGCGCACGCCTCGTTTTATCGACCACCGGAGACAAGGTCCTCGGCTTTCTCGAGTGGAAGGAGTAGCGGAAGCGGTGGCGGAGGAGGGGGCTTTTCTGGAGGTGGGTTTGGTGGCGGCGGAGGTGGAAGTTGGTAGGCGTGCGTGAGGAACCAAAAACACCCCGCCGTCGGCGGGGTGTTTTTTGGCGAAACGGTAAGCCGAGTTTTGTACCTCGGTCGAAACCGAGGTGATGACCATCTCTCTAGGCGTGCTATTGCTAGCAAGCTCATGCGAGCGACCATTCCTTGGATGTTGCCATCTTTGGATTTGCTCTTGCACCAGACAGGGTTTACCGCGCTCCGCTGTTACCAACGGAGGAAATAGGTCGCGACGTATTGCTCCCGAAGGAGATGCGCACATCCTATTACTTTTCACCTTTCCCTCGCCGAAGGCGGGGTAGTATTGTCTCTGTGGCACTTTCCCTAGGCTTGGCCAAGCAGACGCTTGGTTGCTCCTGGCGGTCGTTAGCCGCTGTCGCTTTCAGTACCGGTTACCCGGCATTCGGTGCTCGGACTTTCCTCCCCGCCGTAGGCGGGGCGGTCATCTGTTTCGCCGTGGCCATAAAATACGCGATTTTTGAGAAATTGTCAATATAAAAAACCGGTAAAATCCGGTCAGAACCGCGGTGTGCTACTCGCGGTCGAGGATCTGGCGAACGGCCGTAAACGCCTCGGCTCGTTTCGTGTCCCAGTCGTTTGACAGACAGTACGTCACTCGCGACCGTCCGCCCGTTGCGAGCGTCTCGCCCTTTCCGGCACGCTTCTCCCCAAAATGTATTCCGTCGTATTCGTTAACGACGGCGAGCCCCTTCTCGTGAAGAGTAAGCATCTGCTGATAGCTTTCCAGGCGCGTCGGATTTCCGTCACGGACCCGGTTATAGATCTCTTCGTTTGGCACGGGGCCGATGTAGATGAGTGCTTCATAGCGCTTCGCATCATCTTCCATGGTTCTCCCGAAGACATCCTCGTAGGTGAGGTGTTTAGGAATGTAGGGAGCAGCTCCCATCACCGAACGATCAACGATAACCGCCCTAAGCCCACGCCGAGCGGCATCGATGAGCGCCGTTTCTTCGAGGCCGAGCTGGAATCGTCGCAGCGCTTCTTGGAAGTACCGTGTTCCATCGGGGCGAATACCGATGTCGTGCATAAGCAGCGTCGCGGCTTCCGGAAGCACGTGGATGCCCAGACTTTCTGCCTTTGCGGCAAGCTCTCGCAAAATTGTCGACTTCCCAGAGGCGGGCGGCCCCTCGAAAGCAACGAGCTTGGGGCGCTTACCCGTGAGGAGCTGCTCGAGACTGGTGGTTGGCCCCGCTCCGTAGCGCACGATATTGGCGATCCGCTCAGCATCGAGAAGAAGCGTGACTTCTCGAGCATCCTTTGCCCATTCGGGCAGCGCGACGGCTTGGTCGACGCGGCCGAGTCGTGCCTCAAGGAGGCAGATGGGGTTCTGTCCGTTGAAGTACACGTCGAGAACGAGGTCGGGATGCTCGTCGATAAAGTGGCGATCCTTTTCGACGGTACGTGTGGCGGCACCGAGCAAGATGCGCGCGGCATCTGGGTCGATAGCCGCGGTTTTATTCTTCCGAACAACGTCAACAGGACTGCGTTCCGTCACCCAGCCGCGCGTGACATCACGGTTATACGTATCTTGATCGACACGTACGCGGACCGTGACGCCATTCGCCCCGTAAATAAAACCTTGAACGATGAAGGTTTTACGGCCTCTTGCGATGCGCCGAACATCCGGATGGGCCATGGTGTCGGTGTTGAGCAGCCAGCGACGTTGAATAATCGTGTCCTTAGCCATGTACGGCCTCCTTGTGGCAAGTAGCCGACTAAAACCTAACAAACGCCCAATGGGTGGGCAAGTTGGTCGATTTTCGAGAAGAATATCTCTAAATAATGCGAACGCCTATCACATTCAGATTCCAAGGCCAACGCGTTGTTTTGCTAAGGTTATTTTTTCTTCGGCGATCTTGCGTGCGCGTGCGGTGCTTGGTTCGATGAGTTCTGCGATAGCCGAGTGGTCGCGGAGCAAATCCTCGATTCGACGACGAATTGGGGTGAGGTGATCAATAATTGCTTCCGTGAGCGCGTCTTTGAACGCACCATAACTTTGGCCAGCGAAGCGTTCTTCAAGAGAGGCGATCGAATCACCGCTCATGTGGTGAAAAATCTCGAGCAGGTTGCTTACAGCGGGTTTTTCTTCGGGGGCGTAGCGAATCGAACCTTCTGTGTCGGTCACGGCGCGTTTCACCTTTTTGGCGATCGTCTCCGCATCATCAGTAAGAAAAATGGTTCCATGGGCGCTTTCGTCGCTCTTGCTCATCTTTTTAAGTGGATCCGCCAGACTCATAATGCGAGCGCCGTGCGTTTGAATGAGTGGCTTTGGAATGCGAAACGTTTCCCCAAAACGATCGTTAAAGCGACGGCCAAGCACGCGCGTGAGTTCGAGATGCTGAAGCTGATCTTCGCCAACCGGCACGACATCTGCGTCGTACAGCAAGATATCTGCGGCCATGAGAGCGGGGTAGGCAAGTAATCCAAGTCCGGCCGTTTCAGAACCTTCTTTACGCGACTTGTCTTTAAATTGCGTCATGCGCTCCATTTCGCCGATGCGGGCAATGGTCGACATGATCCAGCCAAGTTCAGCGTGTGCAGGAATTTGGCTATGGATATAAAGCGTAACCTTCTCGGGGTCGATACCAACGCCGAGATAGCAGGCGAGTGCTTGCATGGTACGCAAACGCATCTCAACCGGATCTTGTGGCACGGTGATCGCGTGAAGATCGGCGATAAACAAAAAGGCGTCGTATTCGTGCTGAAGTGTCACCCATTGGCGGAGCGCGCCGATATAGTTGCCAATATGAGGAATACTCGTGGGTTTTACTCCTGAAACAAGACGTGGACGCATAGTAAAAGCGAGCTTAGCACGCTTTTCTTTTCAGAAAAAGCAGATTCAATCCATAACAAAATCCCGGGGATACCGGGAGTTTGTTTTTACACTTCGATAATCACGGGGATGATCATTGGGCGCTGTTCTGTTTTCACGAACAAGAATTCGCCCAGCTCATCACGTAATTTGTCTTTGATGTAAGCGCTGTCGGCGCCGCCCATATTTGGGTCGATCTGCTTCATGACGGCGGCGGCACGATGACGCGTCTGCATAATGAGCTCTAAATGCTCTTTCATGTAGACGAAGCCGCGAGAAATGATGTCTGGCAGGGCCTGAAGAGCGCCTGTTTTGGCATCAATCACCGTGACAACGATGACAACACCGTCGTTGGAAAGCTGCTGGCGATCACGAAGGACGATTTGGTTGGTATTTCCAACGCCGAGACCGTCCACAAAGATATAGTCGGTGGTAATCTTATTATTCGTGAGCATGCCTTTTCCGCTTGAGTCGAACTCCATGATTTGGCCGTTATCGGCAATGAAGATGTTCTCGCGAGGGAAGCCGGCGGCCGAAGCGGCTTTGGCGTGATCGCACAAGAACGAGTAGTGCCCTTCGATGGGAATCAAGTATTTTGGCTTGATCATCTGGTGCATTTCGACAAGGTCTTCTTGGCGAGCGTGCCCTCCGGCGTGGACGTCCATCATTTTGTAGTGAACAACGTCAGCGCCTTCGCGATAGAGCGTATCTTTGACACGCTGCACGGATCGTTCATTTCCTGGAATGACCGAGGAAGAGAACACAACGGTGTCGCCTGGTTCGATTGAAACGAAGGGGTGTTCATGGTTCGCGATGCGCATGAGCACGGCTCGTTCTTCGCCTTGTGCTCCGGTACAAACGATCGCAACGCTTTCTCGAGGGTATTTATTTACGTCACGTGTTTCGATAATCGTTCCTTTTTGTACTTTCATGTACCCAAGTTCTTGGGCGATCATGACGTTTGAGCGCATGGAGAAGCCTTCGATGGCGACTTTTCGGTTGTTGCGTTCACAGGCCAAAATAATCTGTTGAACGCGAGCAATCATCGAGGCAAACGTGCCGATAATCACGCGGCCTTTGGCGTTCTTAATGATCTCGTCCAAGTTGTTTTGAATTTCGTATTCAGGTAACTGACGACCTGGCTGTGAGGCGTTGGTCGAGTCACACATGAGAGCGAGGACGTTCTTTTCGCCAAGCTGCTTGATCTTCTCGGTCTCTTGAACGGACTGCGGGTTTGGACCCGAGTCGAGCTTGAAGTCACCGGTATGAACCACAATGCCGCAAGGCGTGTGGACGATAACACCGAGAGAGCAGGGCACAGAGTGCGCGACGCCGAAGAATTCGAGTTTGAATGAGCCTAGCTTGAGCACGTCGTCCGATTTGATGACGTTGATGCGAAGCGGTGGCTTGTCGCGATGGTCTTCTTGGCGTTTAGCGATGATGGCGCAGGTAATATCGGTCGCAAAAAGAGGCGGATTGCCAATTTTTGGCATGAGGTGCGGAATACCACCGATGTGATCGTAGTGACCGTGGGTGATAATCACGCCACGCACGTTCTTTTCTTTACCTTTGAGATACGACAAGTTGGGAACGATGTAATCAACACCTGGCATGTCTTCGTCTGGGAATTGAAGACCCATGTCGATGATGATGATGTCGTTTTTGTATTCCAAAATCGTACAGTTGCGGCCGACCTCCTCGTTACCGCCAACGACCATGACCTTTAAACGATCATCGCCTTGTACAAGCACGTCTTCATCGGTTCCAGTTTTGTGGTGCGGACGATACTTAAACGTGTGCATGCGAGGCAGGTCGTTAAATGCTGGGCCAAAGCCGCCGCGCTTTTTCTTGTGTTTTGGTGGGCCGCTACGCGCGACCTCGTGTTTATCGGATGGTCCCGAAGTGGTAGGCGTTCCTTCTTCTTTCGCAAAACCTTGTTTTAACGAATGTGTCGCCGGCGAAGGAGAGCGAGGAGAGAAGGGGGTTCGCGGTCCGCGACCGCGGGACGAAACGTAAGGACGGCGTGGTCCTCGTGGGAAGCCAGAGCCTCCCGGAGTTGATGGAGTGGAATTGGTTGGTTCCATAAGACGTAATAAGAAAGAGCGTCTATACGAGTAAATTCATCCATTTCTTCGAGATTCTGGAGCGAGAACGTGCCTTTACAAGCAAAAAGACGCCTCACGTGTGGTCTGAAAACAATCACCCCGTTGTTTGCTTAAACAGCAAAAACTACGGAAGAAAGGGGAGAAAATTCCCAAAATGGATTATCAAAGTCTCTAACAAGGCCCACGAATGGGGCGGACACAGGCCTCCCTGTATCGATGGCGTTAACGACTTTCGTGTCTTGTGAAGGGGTCTTCACCCGAAGCGAAAAGCGTTGACTGACAAGCGAAGGATAGCAGAGGAGGAGCGTGACGTCAAGTACTGTGTTGTATTTTTTGGCTAATATAAGCCGCTTTACAGATTGTTTGCAGCTTTCTACAATAGGCGCCTATGAGTATCAAAGCATTGCTCGAGAAACGGTTTGCAACAAAGAAATTCGATACGACAAAGAAGGTTTCGGATCAGGATGCGCGCGACATTTTAGAGGCGGCACGCCTTTCTTGTTCAAGTGCCAATACGCAGCCTTGGAAAATTCTTGTTGTAACGAATCCGGAACTCCGCACCAAGCTTCGTGAATCCGCCTATGGGCAGGCACAGGTCACGGACGCAAGCCACTTGTTGGTTGTTTGTACCATGAATGATCCGTTGGTTCGTATCGAGAAAACGGCCTCTATCATCGCTGAGCGTACCGGACAAGAAACCGCGAATGCGTATCTGAATATGGTGAAGGGTTGGATTCCGCCAACGCCAGAAAAAACCTTTGCCTGGCTTTCATCGCAAACCTACTTAGCCTTGCAGGCCATGATGTTAGCGGCGATTGAAAAAGGCATCGACAGTTGTCCAATGGAGGGCTTCGATCGCTTGAAGTTCCAAGAGTTGCTCGGCCTTACAGACTGCATGCCAACGACGCTTTTGCCGATTGGATACGCGCTTGAACCAGGCTTTGCCAAAGTTCGTGTGCCATTTGAAGATATTGTCGACTATCGCGCCTAAACCCCTCCATCGAGGGGTTTAAAAAACCGGCGAAGCGGCAGATGGGGAGAGGTGAGACGCTGTTCTATGGATTGAGCGCCCATCGTTTTCACCTCACTTCTCCTCTCGAGCTATCAAGAAGAAAAATGAAGTGCCAAGCGCGAGGCTTGGGAAGGGGAGTCGGCGCAATCAGACGAAAGGTTCATGGTCGCTTCTGCGCCAACAGGGGAGTCGAGCGGACAGGATCTCTTGTATGAGGTTGAGGATCTGCTCGACAGGGTAGAGGTGCCATGAGCTCACTTGTTTGGGTAGCACTTTTGTCACCTCATTTATTTCCACGACGATTCGTGAAGACGAATGAAGTGCCAAGCCGAAGCTTGGGAAGGGAGTCGGCGCAAACCGATTGTTGCTTGATGTCGGCTACTGCGCCAACAGGGGAGTCGACCTAGCAGACGACATGGCTAACGGATGGTTCTGGGTCGACAGGGGAGAGGCGAGGCACTGGGAGCTGGTCGAGTCGTAGATTGTCGCCTCATCCTTGTGTACAAATCGTTGTGCGCAAGAATAAAACGGCGAGCAGTGAGGCTCGCGAGAGTTGGCAGAACTCTAGCGGCGCGCTGTTCCTAGCATCATGCCAACAGGGGAGTCGGTCTAAGCCCACTCGTTACGCACGCTGACGGTTAGACCAACAAGCGAGAGGCGCAACACAGCGAATTATTCGGTCTCATCTGTTATCGCCTCATTTATTCTCACGATGATTCGTGAAGACGAATGAAGCGCCAAGCGCGAGGCTTGAGACAGGAGTCGGCGCATCATAAACACTGATTTGAATCAGCAGTTGCACCAACAGGGGAGTCGGTCTAAGCCCACTCGTTACGCACGCGGTCTGTTAGACCAACAGGGGAGTCGGGAAAAAACCACCGTTACGCTAGGCGTGGGATGTTCCCAACAAGGGAGAGGTGACATAGGGACAAATGTGCAATTTCGTCAGTTGTCACCTCATTTATTTCCACGACGATTCGTGAAGATAAATGAAGTGCCAAGCCGAAGCTTGGGAAGGGAGTCGGCGCAGACGAACAGCTGATTCACGAGAAGAGTTGCGCTAACAGGGGAGTCGACCTTAGCGGCGATTTGGTTAACCTTTTCAACTTGGTCGACAGGAGAGAGGTGAAAGTCGACGGACTATTCTACACGGCGTTTTTCCACCTCATCTTTGTTCACGAGGGATTCCTGAACAAGGGTGAAGTGATGATCTGGGCGAATCTCAGCAAAAATATGCAAAAGTGTCAATAAACCAAGGCCTACCTCAGATCTACCTCGCAACTACCTCAGATCTAGATCAGAGGTAGTTGCGAGGCGCAGAGTAAAAAAACAGCGGCTAAGCCGTGTTCAGGGGTTATGGGTGCGTACCGAGGAAGTCGTGCACCAGTTCTATGGCTTCTTCGGGTGACCCGTACGATTTGATGGTCGCGTTGGGATAGCGATCTGGCGTCATGCCGCGGATCATGGGCGAGGCATAGAATTCGCGTTCGATGTGATACAGAACAAGGATGGTTGCCGGCGTTTTTCCCAAGAGCCCTTTGGTTCGGGCGTATTCGATTTCGCGCCCAGTTCCGGTGCTTGCTCCCGATATTTCTGCGACGACGTGCGTCGCTTGATCGAGCCAAGTGATGTCTTGTTGTTCGATGTCTTCAGCAAGAAGATCGTCTGCCGCTTTCCCAATCTTTTCCGCCAACGCACGAGGCGGATCGTCGTCGACCACATGTTCGGTGAGGACGATGCGTCCAGAGCCCTGCATGTACTGAACGAGTCTACGCATGGTTGCTGCCGCAGCCCGATCTCCGCGAATAGCCCCGGCGAAGTAGACGATAGTCCCGCTCATGACGAGTTACCTCGATGGTTGGTGTTGCGAAGATATGTTCATAAACAAGCACATCCCTGTCAATTTTATTGATTTTTCGCTCCATACCTTGTTTAGTCGCTCGTTCCTGGTTGCTACACAACAAAACACCCCGTTTGTCCGGAGTGTTTATGTGTGGTGGGCGAGAAGGGACTTGAACCCTTATGATCTTGCGATCGCTGGTACCTGAAACCAGTGCGTCTGCCAGTTTCGCCACTCGCCCAGGGAATTGTGCCAACGTTTAGCGTTCGCAGAATACGATGCAGCGGCGCTTCGGTCAAGCGTTGATAGGGATAAAAAACAACCCCCGGCGAAACCCGGGGATTGTCTTATTTCCACACCCATTTTGACTTTAAGTACCATGGAGACGTCGGAAAGAATCGATCAGACGGCGTGTGCAGTCGAAGCTGGCGCTGTCCCTTCACATCGTTTGGAAGAATGTAGGCATAGCTTGGTTGAAGTAAGAATAGAGCCGGAATATCCGCGTTTAAGACGCGGGCAATCTCTTTCTGCGCTTCTGATAATGCGAATGACGATGTCGCGACTTCGAGCCGATCAAAGGCGCTCGTGAGCGTTTTGTTGCTGTATCCAGATATATTGATTCCTGAACCCGCTTTTCCTGATGGGTCGAAGAAGGCTTCTAAATCCGTCGTACGAGGCAGAAAGAGGTTTGTGACGACGATTTGGTAGTCCTCGCCGTTTGTTAATCGTTGACGTAAGTCACTTGCTTCCACGGTTTCAATCGTGACCTCGGCTCCAATGAGTGACCATTCTCTTTTAAGAAGTTCCGCAACACTGATGAGGTCGGGCTGGTGTGAAACCAGGATATGAAGCAAAAGTTTTGGTTGGGGAGTGGTAGATGTCGTATTTGTTCCACGGGTAGGAGCAGAAACCTGTTTATGACGGATGGGGTCATTTTCAACCGTTATCCAGCCTGCGCTATTGAGCAGGTCTCGCGCGTCTTTGAGAGCGACATCAGGAGCGGTTGATGAAGTCACGAAACTGACAAAGGGAAATGGGCTGCTCGAGCGCGTGGCGTTCGTTCCCCATTCATCCGAGAGAATGGCGTAGGTGGCATTTTGTAAAGCGCGACGAACCGAAAGGTCTTTAAGAGTGGGATCATCCATTTGAAAGAAGACGGTTGTCACCTGAGGGAGATCGAGCTGAACCTCGTACCGATCGGTAACACGTAGCGTTTCTGCTTCTTTCCAGGGCACAAAGGCAAGTGACTCGATCTGGTTGTTTTTTATTCCTTGGACAGCTTGCTCGTGATCGCCGTAAAAGCGGAAGATGCGTTCTTCGATAAGCGGCTGTTCGCCGTGATACAACGGAAAACGCTTGACGGTATATGTAAAGGGCGCGCCTTTCGTGTCTCTCGTGAATTGTGAAAATTGATACGGCCCAGCGCCAACCGGTTTTATATTGGCTTCGGCGAGCATGCCGTTTTGAGGCGTCACTTCTTCCCAAATATGGGCTGGCAAAATACCCAACGTGAGCTTTTCGTAAGCCGTGAGTGAGTACGATGGGAATTGAAACTGTATCGTTTGTTCGTCGACGCGCACAACGCCTACGTCTTTTAAAACGGAAGACCATGGACTACGCCAAGCGGCCGATTTTGCGGCGCTATATGTGAATACGACGTCATCCGCAGACAGGGGGGAGCCATCGTGAAAACGGGCGTCACTACGAATCGTGACCTCAAGCGTTTTATTGTCTGGGAGCCAGCGATAACGTTCAGCTAGATCAGGAACGGGTTCGATTCGGTTTGGCGCTAAACGAAACAAGCTCGCAAAAACAAGGCGACTTAGATCTCGATCCACGTCATTTAAGTCGGCGTAAAGAGGGTTGATAAGCTTTGGTGAGCCCACAAGTCCTTCGCTTAGCGTTCCGCCCGCGGTTGGAAGGGTGGTGATGTGAGGCTCTATCAATAAGCCGGCTCCGATAAAAAGAAGGAGACACCCAGTGACAAGTGAGGCAATCACGCGACGCTGTTCGGCGGGTGACAGGACGTACGAAAGAAAACGCCACTGTCGCATGGATGGCCATTGCTTTGGTTGGTGTACACGTAAAAGAAGAGCTTGATCCGCCGTTGGGATCGCGTGCGCTTCGCTGTGGCCTTCATGGGGAGGTTGTTGCCAGAAAAAGACGGTCTTCCACCATCGACGCCACCAAGGAGCAGGAGATGAAGGGTTCGCTCGCATGCGAGGGAGAAGACAAATCTTCTCGCTCGCGCACGAGCGAATCGTGCGGGCAAACTAGACAAGAATCAGGTTCAGAATCGCGATACCGAAGAAGAGAACGGCGAGGGCGATCGTCACGTAGAAGAGACCCTTCTCGACGCCGCGCTTGGTGCGATACACCGTGTTATCTCCACCGAAGGCGGCTCCTAGTCCAGAACCGCGCTGCTGAAGTAAGACCGACCCAATGAGGAGGAAAGACACGGCGAAGAGGAAGACCGTAAGAATCGTTTGTCGCATACAGAGAATATAGCCAGCCTAGAAAAAAATGAGTGTTTCGTCAATCATGGGCCTATTTCTAGCAAAAAAAGTGTCACATGAGGAAACGGGGAGCGGTTCAGTTAGGACATGTCTAGGAGCACGGCTTACCTGTATATGGTATCATGACACCGTGTGACGGTATCGCTCTTTGGGCACGTGCTCTCGATTCGCTGGCGTTCCATCGTCTTTTTGTTGTTGGGGTTGCTATTCGTTGGCGCGTTTGGACTGTTTTTGTATTACTTTATCGGGTCGTGGCGCGCCATCCGAAACGGGGACGTGTCACCCCTGCTTGAAGCGCGGCTAGACTCAACGGTGTCTCACGCGCGATCGAACCAACAAGTTCGTAAAGAAGATCTGGCGAAACTGACGCAAAACCCCATTCTTGCCACCGGTCCAGAGAATGCGGCGCTCACGGTGGTTACGTTTATTGATTACGATTGTCCGTTCACACAGTCATCTATCGCGACGCTGCGGTCACGGATGGTACGCGAAAAAGACGTGCGTTTTGTTGTTCGTGATTTTCCATTAGAGGAGCTTCATCCAAACGCGATGCTCGCCGCTCAGGCGGTTCGGTGCGCACAAGAGCAAGGAAAAGGGTGGCAAATGCACGACACGTTGTTTGCACAGACAACGCGACGTTCGGAAGCGGATTATGAACAAATGGCCGCTGGCATGGGTCTCGATGAGTCGATGTTTCACCGATGCTTGCTTACGCGTAAGCAAGAGCGCATGGTGCGCGAAGACCAGGCGTTAGCTCTTGTGACGGGTGTTCAAGGAACGCCTACGACATTTTTTAACGATGTACGCATCCAAGGAGGGATGAGCGACGATATTTTGGATTATCTTCTTAAACGTATGAAGCTACAGCCTTAATATGTTTCGTCGCCTTTTTTCTCTTATTTTGCTTGGAATAGCGTGCGTTGCGACACCGGTATTCGCGCAGAATACTCCGCCGGCGACGCCTCCCGCGAGCGCTCCTCCTGCGAGCGCTCCTCCTGCATCTACCCCGGGAACAACTCAACCAACCGCTCAGGCTACGACTGCGCGATCAATTCCGTTATCGATGCCCATCAACGGGCAAGCGAGTGTTACGGGTTTGCCTGAATATATCACACTCGTCTTTCGCTATATGTTGGGTATCGCGTCGATTTTGGCGACGATCATGATAATTTATGGTGGTTTTTTATATCTCTTGGGCGCAACAACTGGATCCACCATGTCGGGGAAGGCGAAGATTCAAGATGCGATTACAGGACTCGTGCTGTTGTTTTTGGCGTACGCACTTCTTTTCACGATTAGTCCTAGCCTAGTTCGTTTGCAAGTACGTGGACTCACGAATATTCAAGGGATCGCTGTTCAAGAGCAGAGTTCACCAACCGCGCAACAGGTGCAACAACGCGGGACGGATTCATTTTCAGTGGTGGGGGAAAGTTGCTCAGACCAAGCATGCCAAAGCATGGCAACACGTATGAATCGAGCGGGGGAGTATATCTGTGATCCGCTCGCACGGCCTCGGCCCGGTGTTTCGTGTACCGGGAACGACTGCCTTATGGTTTGTGTATTGCGCGCGGGAACTCCTGCGGGTGTAAACGGAGCGGGTGGAAGTACGCCTACGAGAGTGAACACGGCTCCAGCGGTGCTGGCCACGTGCGCGATCGATGCCGATTGTAGTGGTATTGCGTGTATGCGCACGGGACTTGTTCGTAATGGCAATGCGGGCATGCTCTTAGTTGGTCAGGATCGAGCGCGCAAACTCGGAATGTGTTCGGACGGTCGCGAGGGCGCTCGTTGCAAGTGTGTTGGGGACGGTTGCCTTCTTTCGCGAGCACATTATGACCCATTGCTGTTTGACCATGCTCGCTCCGTGGAGGATGCGATCCTTGTTTATCCCACGAATAACATGTTTAGCGCAGAGACGGCGTGCCAGCGTGGACTGACGTGTCAGCAAGAAGGACAAGACTGGTATTGTCGGCGTGATCCAAATGTTCGTATCGGAACATAGTAATCGATAGAGCCTTTATTTTTCGCAAAAAAACGAGCTCGCTTCGAGATGAATAGCCAACACTTGCCGAGTGGCAAAATCCGTGGTAGCCTCCGCATCAACGTGTCCCGTCTTGGAGGACCTTCATCGGCTGTCGCATGTCTTCGCAGAACGTTATTTCGATTCGTGGGGCTCGGGTGCATAACCTGAAAAATGTTTCGATCGATCTCCCAAAGAATAAATTTATCGTGATCACCGGTCTTTCTGGATCGGGTAAGTCTTCGCTTGCGTTTGATACGGTTCACGCAGAAGGACAGCGTCGCTACATGGAGAGTCTATCTTCGTATGCGCGTCAGTTTTTGGAGATGCAAGACAAAGCGGATATTGATGAAATCACGGGACTTTCACCAACGATCGCGATTGATCAAAAGACCTCTTCACATAATCCGCGCTCGACGGTTGGAACGGTGACTGAAATTTACGATTTCTTGCGCATCTTATTTGCGCGTGCCGGACGAGCGCACTGCACTTCGTGTCAGGCACCACTCATGAGCCAGGAGCCAAAAGAAATTGCAGACAAGCTCTTAGCGTGGTCAAAGGAAGAAACAGTGCTTATTTTAGGCCCGGTTGTCCGCGAGCAAAAAGGGGAGCATAAGATTCATTTGCAATCGGCAGAACGAGCCGGCTACAAAGAGGTGCGTTTTGATGGAACGCTTGTTGATATTGATGAGTTGCTTGCCACAAAAATTGATAAAACCAAGCCGCACACACTCGAAATTGTGGTCGGTCGTTTGGAGAAAAAAACATCCACGCCAACAGAACGCGTGGCCGACTGGGTAAAACAGGCGATCGATTTGGGTCGAGGCTTTTTGCTCGGCTTAGGGGAAGATTCTCTCGAAGAGAAGGTATTCTCTCCTTCCTTGTTTTGTGGAACGTGCAACGTGTCGTTTCCAACGCTTGAGCCGCGCCTCTTTTCGTTTAATGCGCCACAAGGGGCTTGCGCCGCCTGTACCGGATTAGGCACGAAGCTTGTTTTGGAGCCTGAGTTGGTTATTCCGAACAAAAAGCTCACGATTGCGCAGGGGGCGATCAAGCCGCTCACGCGTATTGCGGGTAATCAAACCTCGTACTTCAAGCTGCTTGAAGCCGTGGGAAAAGAGCATGGGTTCAGCTTGAACACGCCGGTACAGGATTTCACAAAATCGGCGATGAAGGTGCTCATGGAAGGAACGGGGGGGCAGATGTATGCAGTAGACCAAAAGCAGCTTTCGTTTGCTGGTCTGGTAGCGATGTTGGAAGACAAATACAAAGAAACCGATTCGGAGTACGTGCAAAAGGAAATCGAGGCGTATATGCGCGTCCTCACGTGCCCGGTGTGTTCTGGAAAACGTCTTCGTCAGGAAGCGTTAGGCGTGCGTGTTGCAGGGAAGACGATCGCCGACATTGTCTCGGTTCCGCTCGAGGATCTCCTCTCCTTTTTTGAGGGGTTGGGTCGAGCCGAGAAAAAGGTGAAGCTTGAAAAGACGATCAAAGCAAAACCGAAAGCCGAAAAAGCCGATCCGCTTGGATTTACCACCATGGAGCGATTGGTTGTGGATCAAATCGCGCCCGAAATCTGTCGTCGCATGCGCAATCTTTTGGATGTGGGGTTGAATTACCTCACGCTCGATCGTGCGGCGATGTCGCTCTCGGGAGGAGAGGCGCAGCGCGTTCGTTTGGCGGCGCAGCTCGGTTCAGAACTATCTGGCGTCATTTACATTCTTGATGAGCCATCTATTGGGTTGCACTCACGTGACAACGACAAGCTTATTTCGGCGATTAAGCGTCTTCGTGATTTAGGGAACACGCTGATTGTGGTGGAACACGATCAAGCCATCATGGAAGCGGCCGATTATATTGTTGACGTTGGCCCTGGCGCGGGGGAGTACGGTGGAGAAATTATTGCACAAGGAACGCTTCCTGAGCTCAAGAAGAGTAAAGAATCAACTACGGGCCCATATCTTTCTGGCAAGAAAAAAATTGAAACGCCAAAAACGCGCCGTAAGGGGAACGGAAAAGCGATCACCATCCGAGGCGCATCGGAGTTTCATTTGAAGAATGTTGATGCTTCGATTCCGCTCGGTAAGTTTGTCTGTGTAACAGGTGTCTCTGGTTCCGGAAAATCCACGCTTATCCTCGATATTCTTGGCCGTTCTTTGAGCAATCATTTTTATGGCTCGAAAGACCCGATTGGGAAACATAAAAAAATCGAAGGAATGGACTTGATTGATAAAGTGGTTTCGGTGGACCAAAGCCCAATTGGACGTACGCCACGCTCGAACCCCGCCACGTATACGGGCGTATTTACAGCAATTCGCGATCTCTTCACCGAGATCCCGGAAGCGAAAGCGCGTGGCTTTGACGCCGGAAAATTTTCCTTCAACGTGAAGGGCGGTGGTCGCTGTGAGCCCTGTGGAGGAGATGGGTATATTCAGATCTCCATGCAGTTTATGCCGGATGTGTATGTGGAGTGTCCGGAATGTCACGGGAAACGCTATAACGCCGAAGCGCTTGAGATTCATTGGCGTGGCAAAACGATTGCTGACATTCTCGATATGCCTGTTGAAGAGGCTCGCCGCTTCTTTGTGGATCAGCCCGCAATCTACGAAAAACTCTCCGTCTTGTTTGAGGTGGGGTTGGGGTATGTGAAGCTTGGCCAGCCGGCCACGACACTTTCGGGTGGTGAAGCACAGCGTGTGAAGCTCGCAACAGAGCTTGCTCGTCGCAGCACCGGACGAACGCTTTATATTCTTGATGAGCCAACCACCGGTCTTCACTTTGAAGACATTAAGCGTCTTCTCCTTGTTTTGAACGCCTTGGTTGATAAGGGGAACACCGTTTTGGTGATCGAGCATAATATGGATGTCATTCGTACAGCTGACTGGATTTTGGATATTGGCCCGGAGGGTGGGGTAAAGGGTGGCGAACTTGTGGTCGAGGGCACGCCAGAGGTCGTGGCTAAGCAAAAATCCAGCTGGACGGCTAAATATTTGCGGGAGGCGCTGGCCGGGAATTAGCTCTTGACGTCGCCACGGTTTTCCTCTACAGTAGGCCCATTCTAGTATGTCCGAACACGTGTCTCTCCCCACCGATATTACGCCTTCCCAGGTCAAAACCGGCATGACAGTCCGTCTTCACGTGAAGATTAAGGATGTCGCCGATAACGGCACCGAAAAAGAGCGTATCCAGGTGTTTGAAGGAATTGTCATGAACGTGGGTGGTAAAGCGAATTCGAAAACGATGACCGTCCGTAAAGTCACGGAAGGCGTCGGTGTCGAACGTATTTTCCCCATCAACTCTCCAGTTCTTACCCGCATTCAGCTCACCAAAATGGCAAAAGTGCGTCGCAAGAACATCTCCTTCATCCGCACCACGAAAAAGCGCTTGCGCGATATCAAGAACGTTAAGCTCAAGGTCTAAGCGTTCCAAGAAAGAACCTCCGGTGATACCGGAGGTTTCTTTTGCATAAAGGGACTTCGTCCCTTAGACCTTGTTTAGGCCGGTTTCAGCTTAGCTGCAGGATTTCGGCTTACGCCGGCGCAGGCTCTACGCTCTGGGGTCTAAGGGGCGAAGCCCCTTAATATCCGTCCGGCGATAGCCGGAATCTCGACGAAGTCTCTTTATAAAAACACACCCATGAGAGGGTGCAGATCCTTTTATTGGGGTTTATCACCCGGTGTCATCCGGGCCTCCCTTCTTTCTCGCCGGGTCTCGGCGGCCAGCGTCCTCGCCGCTCGGCTCAGCGCGCGCGCATGAGACGTCTCATCGTGTCACCTCCTTTCTTGTCCCTGGGGGAGGAGGGTCTCTTCCGCCGAGCGTTGTCGGAAGAAGAGAGCGACCAGGGAGGGGAGAAAGAGGGTGCGGAAAGAGGTCCAGAGGCAGGCTCGCTGCACGTCGCGGCGGACGTGTATTCCCGTGAGAGCGGGTTGGATGTCTCGTCGGCTGGGTGTGACCCACGGTGGCGTATGAGGCAAGCCAGGCGGCAAGGTGCGTCGTGTCCCGCGATGATGGGTGAGTCGAATCCGGCAACGGCTAGTACTCATTCTTATGCCTCCGCGTAAACTCGAGCCGACGGTTCGCTTGGAGGGATGTCAATAAGAACGATAAAAACACCCCATGGCATGAGGGGTGTTTGGTCTTTATTCTTGAGCTTTTTTCGCTTCCTTCTCAACTCGCCACTTCGTGATCAGTTCAGAAAAGGCAGGATCTGGTTCGAGGACAAATGTTTTTTCTTCGTGATCAAACGGGTCAATGAACGTGAGTTCCGTGCTTTGCAACATGAGACGCGGCGCATCGTTACGGCGGTCGGTTTGTTTTTTGACGTAGAGCTGATCGCCAATCACGGGGTGACCTAGCGCGAACAAGTGGGCGCGGATTTGGTGCGTGCGACCCGAAAAAATGTCCACTTTCAAAAGCGTTGCCCCGGGAAGACGTTCCAGGACAGAGTAGTGCGTCCACGCCACCTTCCCCTCCTCAGCGCTTTCTGGGCGTGCGGCCATGCGTCCTTGCGAGGTGGAGCGGGCGAGTTTAAAACGAATGTCGCCATGATCTTTTGCGACCTCTCCGTGAACAAGGGCGATGTATTTTTTCTTAATCTCGCGTTGTTGGAATTGTTTTTTGAGAGCTTCAAACGCGCGTTCGGTTTTTGCAACGAGCATGAGGCCGCTTACGTCGCGATCGAGGCGGTGAACGATGCCAGGCCGCTCTGGTTCGCCGCCGACTTTGGCGATAGCTGGATCGTGGGCGAGAATAGAATCGATAAGGGTCGGTTCGGTGGTATGAAGGGCAGGGTGCACCAGAACACCGGCTGGCTTATTTACGACCATCCAGTCATGCGTTTCGGTCACGATTTGGAGAGGAGGAAGCTCCTTCTTTGCCTCAGCGAGGACCTCTTCTTGGGCCTGCTCTTCAAAACGAACCATCGCTCCTGCGGAAACGGGTCGGTGGGGGGAAGTAATGACTGCTCCATCAACGAAAATAGCCCCTTGTTTAATGCGTTTTTGCCATTGGGCACGCGAAGACTCTGGGGAAAGCGCAACCAGGGCCTGATCGAGGCGTTCATTGTTCAGTTCGGGGGGGATAGTCCACTGCATAGAGGGATCCTACCCAATAATGGCTGGTTTGGCGAATGCTTTGACAGAGATCTTTGAACTGCCGTACGCTTGGGCCATCTTCTACGGGCCGATAGCTCAGTTGGTAGAGCGGGCGTCTTATACACGCCTGGTCGCAGGTTCGATCCCTGCTCGGCCCACCATGAAACAATCGTGCATCAACGCACGTTTTTTTATTGGGGTGGCTTTTGTTCACGTGTGCTATACTTCTTGATGATGTATGCTCAAACGCCTTCAAGAAGGATATGCATCTTTTCAGCAAAGCCGTGAAGCGAAGCGCCAAGAGAGATGGCATAGTGAGGCGGTTGCGGATTATGAACGAGGTCAGCGATGTTCGGCAATATTGATCCAGGTTGAGCGAGAGCTCCTGCCGCTCTTTGAGGGCGAGTTAAAAGCGATGCGTACACCGCAGGCAATCAACGATTGGATCAAGATTCACGAGCCAATATTTGTTGCTGCGGGATTGCGAGCGACGCGTGGGGAGGTAGATGCGGATTGGTTAAGAAACGGATGGCTTCATCGCCTGTGGTCGTGGCTTCGTCACGATATATACGGTCGTCACGATGAGCACCGTGTCGAACAAAGCGATATCGTTCGACAAGTAACCACGGTGTCTCGAGGAGAGCTGGTGCAACCGCACGATCAGAGTCACCTCGCCGCAGAGCTAGGGATATTCGGACCCGAGACAGAGGTTACGGGTAAAGAAATGGCCGAACGTGTGGGATACGACTACCCCGCCTTAGGAAGGGTGTTCGCGTTTATGAGCGAGCACGATTTGGTGACGGGTCTAGCGGCTCTCGTTGAGGTTGCAACATATCCCCAAGTTGAAGCAGAGCTCGCAAAGTGCACAAAAAACCCTTTGGGGATCAACCTTATTCGCTCCGCGATCGAAGTGATTATTACGGTTCCGTTCCGACGAGCACTTCGACACGCAACGTACTCTGTGGCCGGTTTAGAGAAAGAAATTGATAGCTATAAGCGGCAAGAAGCCGATGCGCTTCAGCGGATGCGAGATACACTATTTAGCGAAAAAGCGCTTAATAGCGCTCGCGAGTTGTTTGAAGAGGATCGATACGCGGCTGAAGTTCTTGCGGCGCTAACCACAGGCGCGCCGGGTGCACGGCGAACGGAGCTCCAGAGCGAGCTTATTTCGCTTCTATCCGCTGTTCCGGCGGTGGATCGGGAACGATTATTGCAAGCCAGAACTCTCAATCGACTAAACCAGGTTCGTGAAATGATGAGCGAGCGCATTCAATATTTTGGTGAGGTAGAGCTGTCTGAAGGTAAGCAGCTTATCTCATTGCCAACGGTGGAAGAGCTGAATGCGTTGCGTCGCGTAGTAACGATTTTAGATATGGCATGTGAGAGGGGTGTGTTAGGGCGCTTGGGCTTAGGGTATTCGGATACTAATCCGTCTTTGGAGGACTTACGCAGGCACGTGTTGCCGAAAAATATGGAGGAATCAGAGCAGAGGCTTAGTAAAAGTGACGACCTGCCCGACATTCAAAGGGAAAAAAAATATTACAATCAGCGCATCCGTGACCGAGAGGGGGCGATCGTTCACGCAAAAAATTATGAAGCTCTTACCGCGGTTCCAGATGCGGAACTTTATCAATTGCTGCGCAAAACAAAGCTTATCTTTAATCTTCCCTATGCGTGGGACGAGCAGCTATTCTCTCAGCTTAAAGAGCGAAAGTTCTTACAAAAGCCCAACAAAACTACGCTTGAACGCTTAGCGGGGGAGTTTTTGGAGGGCTGATGTACCGTAATGTCCACGCGGTTTTTCTTTTTGCATCCCTCTTGTATACTGCCTGAGTATGTCTCGTATTCTTCGTACATCGGCTGCTACGCTTTCGCTTGCCGCCGTTCTTTTGGGGGCAGGGTGCACGCGGGGGAGTAATACTGGAGCGCCTTCGGCGGGTGTGCCATCTGGCGGCGGTATTGCCGTCACGGGTGCTCGTGGCAGCGCTTCACGTGGACCGTGTGAACATCCATTTTTCCCACTCAAGCCAGGATATAAAGTGAGTTACAACAACCATTTTCCGGGAGGAGCGGCAACGTACACAGTCAGCGTTTCTGCAGGAAACGATAACGCGCACATGAAAGTACGAACGGAATTCAGTACGGGAACGGTTGCTAACCAAACGTTCGCTTGTGAAAACGGAACCATTCGTGCCGTGCAGTACGGTGACGTTTCCGGTTCTGGGTTTAGCGCCCAAACCAACGTACAAACATCGAGTGTAGAAGGAACATATCTTCCAGAAACGATTCGCGTTGGTTCGAGCTGGTCACAGCGTTTTAACATTTCGTTGAATATCCAGAGTCCGGGCATGGAAATTTTGGGTGGAGGCGATATGTCAGGGTACATTTCTGAGCAACGCCGTGTTGTCGCTGAAGAAGACGTTACGGTTCCGGCTGGAACATTTCGTGCATTCAAGGTGGAAAAATCCTCCGATTTTAACCTCGGTCCAGGCATGGGCGGTGCGCCAATCATGGGCACCGAGTGGTGGGTAGAGGGAAAGGGTCTCGTGAAAACGGTGATGGGCACGGGCGGCAACGCGATTGTTTCTGAGGCGACCAGCATCACTCTTCAATAACTCTTTTATGACGCCAGCTACACAAAATCTATTACTTGGAGCATTGGTGTTCGGATTCTTTGCTCTCGCGATTGTTGTGATTTATCAGGGAAGAGCGTTGCAGCATATGGATCGTGCCCGTTTTCCTCTACCGGAGCCAGGAAAGGCGTTTATGAGGCGTATTCGCGACAACGAAAGGCGGGCAGATCAGGTCCTGTATGCCGATCCGGGCGGACGTTTTTCTTTCGTTCATCCAAAAGATGTTTACGTTAACGCTGGAACCACCACGTCAACCCAGGGAACGGTTACGAGTATCATGTTGACGAGTGCGCCTATTTCAGAGGGGCCAGTGCCCGATATGTATATTACTGTAACGGACACCAACAACCAATCCGTTGAATTTAAAACCTGGGAAAATCTGGATATACCTTACTTTAAGGAGTTGGTAAGTTCGTTTGCGTTTACGCCCGTACCGCCGAATCGCTAAAAGAGGCTCTTTTTCAAGAGTTCTTTTAGTTGGTCGATCCCTTCACCGGTTTTTGCAGAGACAAAGCACGGTGAAAATGCGACGTATCGTTTTTCGAGGGTTTTTCGCGGCACGCGCTTCAACTGATCAATTTTGTTGAATACGTAGAGCTTTGGTGTATCAGTGACACCGATTTGGCTCAAAATTTCTTCTACCTCTGCAATTTTTTGGTCGCGATAAGGGTCGCTCGCATCGATTACATGCAACAAGAGCTCGGCGTGAACCGTTTCATCGAGCGTACTTTTAAACGCCTGAATAAGCGAAGGCGGAAGATCTTGAATAAAGCCGATCGTATCCGAAATCAAGAGCTCACGACCGCCATGAGGCGCTTGCTCGTCGGCGAGCCACAAACGACCTACGTGGGTATCGAGCGTCGCGAACAGCGCATCAGCAGCGTACGCACCCTTTTTGGTGAGAGCGTTTACAAGTGTGCTTTTGCCGGCGTTTGTATACCCAACAACAGAAACGGTTTTGAGTTGTTGGCGATCGCGTTGCTTGCGATGAAGCTCGCGTGACGCCGCCACCCGCTCCAGCTCTGCGACGGTGTGTTCACGCTGTGTACGCAAGTGGCGCTTCATCAGCTCGGTGTTTGTTTCACCCTGGCCACCGCGCGCGCCGATGCCACCAACCTGCTGCATCATTTCCATGCCCATGCCAAAAATGCGCGGTCCCATGTGATCGATGGCGGCGAGTTTGATTTGGAGTTTGGCTTCGGATGTTCGCGCGTGTTTGTCGAAGATTTTCAAAATCAAATCTACGCGATCCCACACCTTAAGGGGCGTCTTGGCTTTGCGAAACCGCTCTTCAAGCTCAAATGTTTGTTTTGGTTTTAAGACGTTATTCACGATCACGATGTCGGCGCGTTTGGTTTTGGCGAGCTCGATAAGCTCATCGACTTTTCCTGCGCCAATATAAGTTCGATAGTCGGGAACCGAGCGCTTTTGGATGAGTTCGACAATTACAATACCGCCGAACGTTTCGGTGAGAGAGCGAAGTTCCAATAAGCGTCGCTCAAGCTCTGGCTTGGTGAGTGTCGGTGGGGCAATGTCGATCAAAATCGCTCGCGGTTCGTGCATATACAGTGATCCTAGCGCAAGTGTTCTTTCGAGGCTATCGCAACTCAGTTCTGACTCAGTTCTCACTCCATTCCAGAGCTGATCCCAGAACTGTTACCACCAGGTTTGGGATCAGTTTCGGAGCAGCTTCGAAGCTGACCCCGCATTTGTAGTACGTACCAGGTACGGACCTGACACAGGCCTGACACGAAGACGGTTGTCGAAAACAAAAACCTCTCCTTCACTCAGAGTCTGGAGAGAGATCAGACGTCTGAGCGAGGGAGAGGTGGGGATTCTTGTATTTCCTCAACTCATGTCTCCATCGGTGATGAAGAAATGGGGTGAGGGGATTACGGCTCGCGCGTGTGCGTCGCGAATGGCCGTACTTCCTCAGGGGTTTGCTGCAGACGGGGGTCTGTAGCGTGTTCCGGTGAGTCCACCGGACGGTTTCTTTGCGTTGACCTCCACGCATCGGCTTTTCAGCCACTACGGAGACTCCTTTCTGGGGAGAGTCACAGCCCGCTCATTGCGTTGTGGGTCAGCCGGCGAAGGTCTCGATGGCCAACTCCCGGACGACGGGGTTGGTCATCGAGCTCCCGAGCTTGTCGGCCGTGGCCGCGAGGTGCTGGCCCCAGCGGTCCTCCCATCCCTGGCGGGTCTCGAGGACGAGCGCCTGCGCCGTGAGCTTCGCATCCCGCGCGTGGTTGGCGGCGCGCACGACGCTCTGGAGCGCAGCGACCTCGGTCGCGGCGATGAGACCGACGCGGAGGGGGCGCTTCGCCAGCGCGTTGCTCTCGCGCTGGGCCCGGCGGCAGTCGGAGCACATCGAGAGGTCCTTCTTCTCTCCCAGCGTCACGACGACCTTCGTCTTGCAGCACTCGTATTTCCGGATCTCGATCTGCTTCGCGGCGGGGGTGGTCGGGTTGGTGCTGCGGGCGGAGGCGGTGGAGGTGGTCTTCTGCGTCTTCATGGCGATGCTCCTCGGTACAAACGTGTCGTCGTCACTTCTCACCGGAACCGCACCACGCGGCTCGCGACGATCGGACGGCACAACACGCTGTCAAAATAAACGACGTTGATTCATTTACTTAGACAGAGGTGATTGTCGATGTTCTTCGACCTGGACGCCTGTGCCGGTACTTTCTACAAAGTATCGGTCTCTCTCGGGTGTCCTATCGACTGCGGGGTGTTGGTCATGATGACAAACGTCCCGCGCACTCGATACGACAAGGGGTGAACCTTGAAGGATAAGGATGCTTGTTTGCCGCACCCCGATCGCTCGGAGTGGTTGGTATGCTGCATCTTATCGAAGAGATTCCACTCCTTCTCTCTCAAGGAGGGGATAGGAATGATCGTTTTCGTCCGACAGCGGCCGGAACGAAACCGACGCTCTGTGGATACAGAGCGAGGGAGTCGTGACGGGGCTTGGGCCGTCATGTCTCTCTCGTTCTGATCCGGAAAGGATCTTGTAGGGGGTAGGGAGGCTCGTTCGTTTGCCTCACCTTCATGACTCCAGTATAGCAAATTGTGCGCTAAGTGTCAATCAATACTATCTATTTTATCTAACATAAGCTGAATTTATATACATATATTGTAAACCGTTGCTATATAAAATACGTAAGTTCGTCTGAAAAATGGCTCAAAAGAGGGTCTTTTTTTAAGTAAGAAATGAAAAACGGCTAAAATAAGCCATAACCCGGAAAAGTGGGTGATATCCTTAGATATCCTTATACATAGAGACAAGCATCACCTCAGATGTCTGCGAGATCAGAGGAGATGCAGCATGGCGAAAAATGGCGTGGTATACTCATAAGCAATGGAACGACGGTCTGATGCTCCTTCTCCTCCTTCCGAAGAACTTATTCGGCGAGCTTCGCGTGTCCAGCAAAAAGTCTCTCAGCGGGATCCTCATCGAGAGGGCTTGTTGCTCAGCGCGATGGGAACTAAAAACTATTTTGGCCCTTGGGAGGAGTTACTAAAGGAGCGGGCGATTTTTTGGAATCACGATGAGTCTGCACCCACAAAAGTTGTTTTACATCACAAACTCGAGCGAGGGTTCCCACCCGAGTTTTACGAGAACCCTACTCGGTGGATAGAGGAGCAAGAAAATATTGCTCGTGAGGAGATCGTTCATAAAGGTGAAGCGATCGCTGATTTGCGTAAGCGCTCATACGATATTTCGCGCGTTAAAGAGTTTTCGGTAACAAGTTCAGGGGGAAAGAATGTGACGATTGTGTGCAAACGGAATAATCGCTGCGGTCGCGAAGAGGCCGAGCGTTCTATTCAGGCTTATAAGGCCGGAATCCCAACGCCTCGCCTGATTGGGCTCGTTGAGCATTGGGGGAATACGTACTTGATGTTTGAAAAAATTGAAGGAAAAAGTCTTCTTCAAATGCGTTTTCTCGAAAGAAGTTTCTTAAACGATCTTAAAGACAACATATTCTTATCAGCGAATGAAGAAGTACAGACTGCGGCAGCGATTTACCGTCTTCAAATCATTCCTACGCTTGAACGCTGGGGTCTCGAATCGAGCCAAAAGTGGCTTTTGGAGCAGCTACTAGCGATCCGGCCGTTGTCGTTGGAGTATCAGATTTTTAGTGATCTCCGCGTCAGTTTGGCGCACACCGAGGTATATGATAAGCGACCATCATACTTGTCTAAGGACGACGATAATGAGTGGAAGTATTGGGATGCTTTGGCTAAACAACGCCTAGAGCCGGCGTTTCCAGGCTTAATAGGAGAGCTGTCACTCTCAGCTGATGATATGGATTTTATTGTTCGTGTGTGGAGCAAAAAAGGTCGGGTAACTGAATCAGAGAAGACAAAGGTGCGTCACATATGTGCTACCATTGACCATTATTGCGATGCGATTTACGAGCAACGCCGTGCACGGGAAGACCATATCTTTGAGGTATTATTGGAGAGACGTTTTTCTCTCGGTAGTATCCGGCACCGTTTAGATTCGCTTAAGCATCAGATACAGGAAGCTGGTCTCGAACACAAAGATTTTGATGACCGAAATGTGATGGTGGCTTGGGATTCTTTGAAAAATAAACCGAAGCTAGACCGGAAAAGAAGCCCTCAGTTATTCGTGATCGACTGGGAAACGCCGGAAAAAGAACGCGGCTAGTCAAGCAGGAGCATCACCTCAGATGTCTGCGAGATCAGAGGAGATGCGGCCCCGGACACTTCAACGCAAAAACCCCGTAAGGGGTTTTATACATGGTGCATCCTGAGGGAATTGAACCCCCATTGCCGGTTCCGAAGACCGGAGCTTTATCCATTAAGCTAAGGATGCGAAAATGCGCTCTGGTAGGCGCATCTTACGGGGTTCGATGGGGTAAATCAAGCGGCGTCCGTGCCAGCGTCCTTCTTTGGTCTCGTTTCCCAGCCTTTTACGCGAAGCGCTTCTTCTGCGGCGGCGAGCTGTGCCTCTTGTTTTGAGGTGCCGCGTCCAACCGCGACAAGATCTTTGCCCAGAAAGACACCCACTGTGAATTCTTTTTGGTGATCGGGGCCTTGTTCTTCTAAGACCTTGTACGAGGGAGTGACACCGAGCATCTCTTGGGCTGTTTCTTGGAACTTGCTCTTGGCGTCGACATAAAGCTCAAGATCAAGAATATTTTGAAGATGAGTCAAAATGTGGGCATGAACAAAACGCGTGGCCGCTTCCATGCCGCCATCGAGGTAAATCGCGCCAATAATCGCTTCGATCGCGTTGGCGAGAATGTACATGCGGGCCTTCGTGTCTTTGTCGCGCGCTTCTCCTTTTGACAGAAGGAGGAAGTCTTCAAACGCGAGGGCCCGAGAGATATTTGCAAGCGTTTTTGCGTTTACAAGAGCCGCGCGCCAGTTGGTGAGATCGCCTTCGGGATTAGGAAACTGACGATAGAGGTGTTCAGTGACGATAAGCTCAAGTACGGCATCGCCTAAAAACTCCAACCGTTCGTTGTGATCGTGTGGCCAGTCGCTGTGTTCGTTCAAATACGAGCGGTGGGTAAGCGCTTGAAGAAGGAGGGTTTTATCGGAAAACGTGTGTCCTAAGCGGGATTCAAGCTCGGTCCAGTGAGACGGTTGATCCATAGGGGGAAGCGGTTACGCTTCGCCAAGTTCCTTAGCTGACGGTTCTTCCGCCGCCTCTTCTTTCGCTTCAGCGGCTTTTGGTTGGTCAGATGCCTTGACGATGCCTTGAGCAAGTTGGTCTCGGTAGACAGCTCCAAGCACGCCGTTTACGAAGCGCCCACTCGATTCACCGCCAAAGGTTTTGGCGAGCTCGATGGCTTCATTAATCGCGACTTTACTTGGAATATCGAAGTTATAGAGAAGTTCAAAGATGCCTACGCGAAGGATATTGCGGTCCACGGTCGTAATTTTTTCAAGCGGCCAATCTGGAGCAAATTTTTGGATGGTTTGATCGATCTTATCGATATTCGCGAAGATGCCCGTCACGATTTGTTTGGTAAACTCCCGTTCATCCAAAAAGGGGGCGAATTCTTCCAAATTACGATTCATGACATCCTCCGGATTGCCCTGTTTTTCCAAAAAGTCCCATTCATAGAGGGACTGCATGGCAACGGCGCGCGCGAGGTGACGATTGGACATAAAAGAAGGTGCAAAAAGGAACGAAACCGCCCGTTGGGCGAGTTGAATCAGGCCTACGCCTTAGCCTCGTTGTGGGCGTGATCGTGGTGATCGTGCCCGTGATCGTGGTCGTGCGCGGCCGCTTTTTGGCGAGACTTAGCCAAAAGCTTAGCAATTTTACGATCGCGGCCCTTAACGTGAACGGCTTTACCGTTGTATTCCATGGCGCCTGGGGCGACACGGTGTTGGCGGTGTAAGAGGCCAGTGGCTTTATCAAGAGCCAAAATCGCTGGTTTCAACGCAAAATGCGAGGCGCGACGGCGCTTATGAGAAGAGGTTCGGCGATGTCCTGTGAGACCCATAGAAGTAGTGAAAACAATCTGATTTGGGGCAAAAACTCTGTCGAACCTTCCTTGACTCCGGCTTGCGCGAGGCTCGCGCTCTGCCCGGCAGAGGAACTGCTCCGTCTGTCCTGCGTCCAAATAACTGATTGCGAGTGGTTAATTTCTCTTTTGACTCTAGCAAAAGCAGGGTTTTTTTGCAAGAACGGCTGGCCCTTGCCGTTTTTGCGCGAAAAAGGGTAGACTCCCCGCCATATGGAACAGACACTTGTCCTCATTAAACCCGACGGAGTACAGCGTGGATTGGTTGGAAAAATCATCACACGTTTTGAAGAGGCTGGTTTAAAACTTGTGGCCATGAAAATGGTGCACCCATCTCCAGAAGATGTTGATAAACATTATGCTTTGACGGAGGAATGGATGCGTGGCGTGTACGAAAAGGCAAAGGCTAAGTACGACGCGGCTGGTCAAGTGTTTCCTTATGCGGATCACCAGTCCTACGGAGGAGAGATCAAGCGTGGCCTCGTGGACTTTCTTCGTTCTGCGCCGATTCTCGCCATGGTACTAGAAGGTGAAATGGCAGTGAGTCTCGTACGTAAACTTGTTGGCGCGACGGAGCCAGCTTCCTCCGCTCCTGGCACGATCCGTGGCGACTTCTCACATGATACCTACGCACTCGCGAACGAGCAGAAGCGTCCGGTGCGTAACTTGATTCATGCTTCCGGAAACGTTGCCGAAGCGAATCAAGAAATCGCGGTGTGGTTTACAGACGAAGAATTGCACAAGTACGAACACGTGAACGATCGGGTTCAGTACGACGCCTCCTGGTTCTTGCCAAAAGAATAGGGCTGATGGGCTCGGCGAACTTGGTTGTTGCCGCCCCGCTCTTCATCAACGGATGCAAGTCCTGTCCAAAAAGAAGCCATCGAGCTTCTTTTTGTTGTCCTAACACGATATACTGATAGCTATGTCATGGCGGACGCTCTTTCGACAGTGGGGACCGGGGATCGTGACAGGTGCGTCAGATGACGACCCGGCGGGAATTCTTACGTACACACAAGTGGGTGCGCGTTTTGGGTTTGCTTCGCTTTGGCTTGCTCTCTTCTCACTGCCGCTCATGACAATCGTGCAGGCATGGTGTGCACGTTTGGCAATCGTATCTCGGCAAGGTCTCACCACGTTACTCTTGCGGCAGTTTCCGCGTTCTGTCGTATTCGGTTTTATTTTTCTCTTAACAGGAGCAAATATTTTGAACGTGGCAGCGGACTTACGCATGATGGCAAGCGCCTCTCAGCTCTTGCTTCCGGGGCCGCTTTGGGTGCACCTTGCCGTTTTATCGGGCGTGTCGTTTTTTCTCATGGCGGTGCTTCGGTATCAAACGTATGTTCGCTACTTGCAATGGTTAGTGATCTCGCTTCTTGCGTATCCAGCTGTCTTGATTTTTGTAAATGTACCATGGGGTGAGGTTTGGCGTGGCACTTTTTTGGTTTCGTGGATTCCGACAAAGGAGTTTGCTCTCATGGTCGTTGCGTTTTTAGGAACGACCATTTCGCCATACCTGTTTTTTTGGCAAGCGAATCATGAACGTGAAGCGCTTCAACAAGAACGTCGAGAGCGCCTTACAAAGCACGTCTGCGATGTAAAGGATGTTTCGTTGCGGCTGTCGTTTATGTATCAAGACGTCACATTTGGCATGGTGTTTTCGAATGTTGTGGCGTGGATGATTATGGTATCGGCGGCAGCGGTCTTTTTTCGCTATGGTATTCAGGGAATCGATACTGCCGATCAAGCGGCAATGCTTTTTGCGTCATACGCGGGATCGTGGGCAAGCGTCTTATTTGCGGCTGGCATTATTGGGACGGGCTTGCTTGTGCTGCCTGTTCTTCTAGGTTCCGCGGTGTTTGCTTGGTCTGAATTTTTTGGATGGAAAGCCAGTTTAAATGCCGTGTATCGTGAAATGCCGGGCTTTTATCATGGCATTTTACTCGGGTTATTGGCGGCGCTCCTTCTAAATGTCGTGTCCGTGTCACCGGTGAAGGCACTTGTATGGTCGGCGATAGTGAACGGATTTGCCGCTCCGCCCATTCTCTTTGGGATATACATGGTTGGTATTCAGCCAACTATTATGGGGAAGTATCTTCCGGGAATTGTGGCGCGATGGGGGATGAAGCTTGTCATCGCTCTCATGTCTGTGGCTCTTTTATATAGTATTTTGGCTTAGTTCGTGCAAAATAATGAAGCACTTGGCCCGATGACGTTTCTTTGGCATACTTAAAAGAGCGGGTGTGAGAATTCGGCCTATTCGGTTTTTGGGATCTGGATGTATCAAGGGTTTCATCCCGTTGGTAACGACGATCCCTGCGGCGTAGCGCATGTTCCGCATTCCGGAAGTGGAATTCTGCTTCTTGGGTGAAGGGATGTGTGAGGCCCACTTATACGTCAGAGCCGAATCTCTCCGCCCGTCATTCCGTTAACCTTCACTGGTTGACAAAATCCCCAAAACCGGCTTCAATGCCGGTGTTGTTTTAGAGCTAATCATGCGGAATTCTCTCCAAAGAGACTTGAGCAAGGTGGGGCTCTAGGCGCAACAGAAGGAGATGGCATCATGGACCTTCGTGGACGACAGACGATCGGTGTTATTCGCCGAGCGATTCCAATCACGACGGGCGCACTGCTCGATAATCGCTACGATCTCCACGCCGCTATCGGTCAGGGAGGTATGGGGCAGATCTTCAAGGCGATGGATCGACGGACCGGGGCCGCGTGTGCTGTGAAGGTTCTTCGTTCCGACTTGATCGCGCAGCAGATGCCGTCATTGCCGGCCGCTGATCGGGTGCAGGTCCTCGAAGAATCGCGCGAACGCTTTTTGCGAGAGGCACGCGCCACGGCGCAGTTATCACATCCGAATATCGTGCGCGTCACGGATGTGGGAGAGGTGAACGGCGTCTTCTACTACGTCATGGAGCTTCTCGAGGGCGAGTCGCTCAATGGGTTGCTCGAACGCGTCGGACGTCTCGATCCGCTCGAGCTGCTCAAAACCATGCGACACGTGGTCCAAGCGCTTGTGTACGCGCATGAAAAAGGCGTACTACATCGGGATCTCAAGCCAGAGAATATCTTTTTGGCGCGTGTCGCTGGAGAGGTGCTCCCCAAGATTATTGATCTTGGCTTGGCGAAGATTCGTGGTGATGAGCTCTCTGTTCAAGCGTCGGGAGGGACGAGGGAGGCTACGATTCTCGGGACACCTGAATACATGGCTCCTGAACAATGGCGTGACGCTCGTAGCGCGACAGAGCGCTGCGATATCTACTCGCTCGGCTTCGTGATGATGGAGGCGTTGACGGGAGTAAAGATCGAGTTCTCCTCAACGCTGGAGTACTACCAGTGGCATGCGTCGGGAGATCGAGAGGCGCTCTTTGGTCCGCGTCTTGCGCGCGTTCCGCAGTCGTTGCGGTCGCTCGTGTTCGACTGCATGCAGATCGAACCCGAGAAGCGTCCGGCGAGCATGAATGTTCTGCTTGCACGAATCGAGGCGCTTATCGAGGATCTCGTGGCGCCCATGCCTGTGACGATGTCCGTTCCGTCTCCGTCGCCTTCGCGTGGAACGAGGCTCTACCTCTTCGCGGGTGTTCCGGCAATGACGCTCGCGCTTCTCGGTGCAATGCTCTGGAGGAATCGTGGGCACGGGGCCTCAAGTGAGCGTCCAGTGGAGCGTGCACCCGTTACCTTTGTGGCGCACCAGGGGCCGGCACAAGAGGTTCGTCTGTTGCCGCTCGCGCCCGTTGCGGAGTCGCCCATTCGGCCGGTTGCCGCTCCATCGTCTGCGCCTGTTGCCGTCACACAATCCCAAGCTCCGGTAAGGCGCGCTCGACCGCGTCGCGTGCCGACTTCTCAGTTCTGTCGAAACGGCATAGGACTTTTGGTTCCGTGCCTTCGACCGTGAAAACCTGCCTTGCAGAAATCTGCGAGGCCCTTCTTTTTTTGAGGGACTTTGTTTCATGAGTCCTGTTTAATTAAAGTTTCAACTTCGTCGAGTGATCCCGGCTATCGCCGGACAGATTAAGGAACTCCGCCCCTTAGACCCGGCCAGGATCTTTGTGTGCACAAAGATCCTGGACCTAAAAGTATTCGCCCTACACTTCGCTCCTCGAGAGAGTAATTGTTTCTGCTCGGAGAGCCGGAAGCACAATCAGCCGGCTCTTATTCCTCGCGAAAACAAAACTCTCCTCCCGTGCTCGCAATGGGCGATGGCGCTTTTGAACTCAGTTCTGGAGCTGCTCCCAGAG
>CAZIVC010000009.1:0-41732 GCA_964542945.1 uncultured Gammaproteobacteria bacterium | reverse complement strand
CCGGGATTTTATGCGTGCTTAGAAATGCACACGGATTTTTCGTCCAGAACCACCACTGCTTCGACCGCTTCCACCTCGAGGGGAACGGTCGTCACGACGTGATGGGTGGCGACCTTCGAGTGAAGATTTGAAGCTATCACGGCTTTTAGACGTAGACATCGATCGAAAGCGGTCACCTCGGCCACGCCCACGTCCGCGCTGTTCATGACGATCGTCCGAGTCGGTGAAGCTCGCAGGAGAAAAGGCTCGGTGTGGCGGCAACGATGGAACGGGTTGTACAGGAATCGTTTTGCGCATCAAGCGTTCAATGGCTTTCACGTCACGCGTTTGATCGGGAGTGATAAACGAGATGGCTGCTCCCGACTTACCGGCGCGTCCTGTGCGGCCGATGCGGTGGATGTAGTCATCTGGGTTATCTGGGAGATCGTAGTTGATGACGAGTTCGATGCCGGAGACATCAATACCGCGAGCGGCAATATCCGTGGCTACGAGCACGCGCACTTCTCCACGTTTAAAGCTATCGAGAGCGGCACGACGCTGACCGAGCGTGCGATTGGCGTGAAGTTCGGCGGAGGTGTGTCCCATTTCGCGAATAGCACGGGCAATTTTACGTGCACCGTGCTTGGTGCGAGAAAAGACGAGCGCGTTTTTATGAGGAAGAGACAAGAGAAAATCGAGCAAACGAATCTTGTCTTCTTTGCCCACAATGTAGGCTTCTTGTGTCACGGTTTCTGCGGCAGTACCTGCGCGAGCGATTTCGATGCGCGTTGGCTTTTTCATGTAGCGCGCGGCAATGGTCACGATTTCGGAAGGCATCGTCGCGGAGAATAAAAGCGTTTGGCGCTCGCGAGGAACGTTTGCTAAGACTTCGCGGATCTGTGGCTCAAAGCCCATGTCGAGCATGCGGTCTGCTTCGTCCAATACAAGAACCTGCACGTTGTTGAGAAGCGCTTTGTTTGTTCGCAGGTGATCAATCAAGCGACCGGGAGTTGCGACGATAATGTGAGGCTTCTTCTTAAGAGAATCGAGTTGGCGATTCATGGCGGCGCCACCGATCAAAACGGCGCGGCGTAACCCGATTGGCAAGCCGATTTTTTCGAGCGTTTCGTCAACCTGAAGCGCGAGTTCGCGCGTTGGGACGACGACCAGGCCCATGCCTTTGGTGCGCGAGATCTGTTGGATCATTGGTAAGCTAAAGGCGAGGGTTTTTCCGGTACCCGTTTGAGCAATTCCAATGACATCCTCTCCCTGCAGTGCTACAGGGATCGCTTGTTCTTGGATGGGCGTTGGGCTTGAAAATCGGGCCTTCTCGAGGATTTCAAGCAACTTGGGAGCCAACCCAAGTTCAGAGAAACGAGTAGGAGAGGAGGGAATAGAATTCATGAAACAAAAAATGCTTAATAATTGGCTCATTTTAGCAAAAAACCACGATTCTGTCAATGGACCGCTTGAAAAAACAGCAGATTTGAAAGAAAAACACTCTTCTGGCGTACTAGTAAGTAGCATGGCAGACGAGTTTGCCCATCTTCCAGATGCCACGCTGGTTCTACGCGCCTTGGAGCAAAAACAGGCGTTCGCTTTTTTAATGCGGCGTTATGAGGGGCCGTTGGACCGCTACTTGCGTCGCCTGGGCGTGAGTCGGTTGGAGGATCGGGAAGATCTTTTGCAGACGATCTTTCTAAAAATGTATCGCGCTCTGAACGATGTGGATCCAACACTCAAATTTTCCTCGTGGGCGTATCGTATCGCGCATAACGAGGCGGTGAGCTTCTTTCGTGCTAAGTCGATTCGTCCGGAAGATATCGTGGATGAACTTGATCATCCGGCATTTGAGCAGCTGCTATCCAAAACGGACATTGTACAGGAGTTGGACCGATCGCGTTCTGCGGAAGAGGTCCGACACGCGATGAACATGCTTGATCAAAAGTATCGCGATGTCCTCATCCTTCGTTATTTTGAAGAACTGGATTATCAGGAGATCTCAGATGTGTTGAAAGTGCCAGAAGGAACGGTTGCAACGCTTATCCATCGGGCAAAAACAAAACTACGCGACGCATTCGCCAAAAAATCTCCCCGCCTTCGTTTTTCTCTATGATATCACCCCCTCTTCCATCGCCAGACCGAGAATCAACCCCCGATCTTGAGAACAAGGTTTTGGCGAAAATTGATGCCGAGCATGTCGAGCCGCGGCCGCGCTGGGTATACCGCCTGCGTGATGCTGGTCTGTTTGTTGCTTGGACGGTCTTTATCGTGGCGGGTGGGTTAACGGTGGCGGCATTCCTGTTTGTCCTTGCGAACGCCGGTTGGGAAGTGTCTTCTGTAACACACGCAGGTTGGCAATTCTTTTTTGCGGAAGCTGTCCCGGGGTTGTGGCTCATGAGTTGTGTCGGCCTCTTGGTGATAGCATCGTGGAGCGCACGAACGTGGCGACATGGATATCGCTATTCGCTTGCGGTGATCACAGGAGGCGGATTGCTTATAAGTGTGATGCTTGGAGGAGTGTTCTTCATTTTTGGCGCTGGCCAGGCGATTGACGAACTTGGGGGAAAAGCGATCCCCGGATATATGCCAGCATTGAAACGGCAAGAGTCTCGTTGGTCTCGTCCGGAGCGAGGCTTGCTCGCGGGGGACGTGCTTGCCGTAAGCTCGTCGGAATCCATGGTACGGATACGTGAGCTTTCAGGCGGAGAATGGTCCGTTTTAATTCCGGAGAACGTTACACTCATCACGGAGCAGCGCGTGAGGTTTATTGGTCGCGTAAAGGACGATTCGGTTCGTCTATTCGAAGCCTGTGCGGCCTTGCCGTGGGAAGTGTACGGTGGAAGTTGGCGACCAAAAGAACTGTTTCCACACCCGCGCCTGGAGGCACTGCCCCGGCGTGAAAGAAAAATGGCACAAGATCGTATTACTCACTGTAGGGACGTACGACCTACGCTATTCAAGCTAACCCCCTAAGAAAACACAGTTTTTTGGCCGTATTCATACTTTCTGGTTTATTTCACATGATTCATTATGTCATCTTCTCTTCAGCGTCTTCTGATAACCTCGTTGATAGGTGCTTCTGTTATGGGAGTTGCGGCAGTGCCGAGCTTTGCAGCTGAAACATCAACAACCGCGATTCCGCAGATTCGAGAGCGTATCCAGGATTTTCACCGGCGCGTTAAGCAAACAAGTCAACGTGACTCTCTTAAAAATGGCGAACGGTTGGGAATAAAAAGAGGGTATGGTCTGCCCAGCCACGCTCCGATTGGCATACAGGCGGTCGCGGATAATAACTACACGGCCTTCTTAGAAGCAATTAAAGGAACGCCGTTTGAGGGAAAGATTTCGGCTGATCTCTTTGCGAAGATGGTGAAAGCGCATGAACTCATGAAAGCGAACAAACCAACTGAAGCCCGTGTCGTATTCGAAGAGATTCGTCAGGCTCTTCCTCATTTCCCGTTACGAACCAAGGAGCGGGGCATTCATGGAAGGGGTTTAGGTATGAGTGGTCCGGCACAAGTGGGTTTTGAGGCGGTTTCACAAAATAACTACTCAGCGTTCCTCGAGGCGATTAAGGGCACGCGTCTGGAGGGAAAAGTTTCAGCTGATCTGTTTGCGAAGATGGTGAATGCTCATACGCACATGCAGAGCGGAAAGCGTGAAGAAGCGCATACGCTACTTCGCGAAATCCACAACGAGCTACACCCGGTGGGCTCGGCAAGGTAATCCCATAAAAAAACTCCCCATTGGGGAGTTTTTTTATGGATGGGCTCTAATGTCTGGATCGTTGGTTTCTTTGCCAGGCTTCTTGTAACAGAATGGGGGCATGACGAGCCATTGTACGCAGTTCGAAGGAGTGGCGAAGCCAAAAAAGAAGATGTTGAGGCATAGATAATGTTGGTTAGTTGCGATCGAGTGCTTTGAGGAGCTCATTCTTTTCTTCGTGAAAGGCTCTCGCGATCGATTCGGCTTCATCGTTTGTAAAGAGGCGCTCCATCTCAGCAAAGAAGGCGTTCTCTTCTGTATCAATATGATGTTCAACCTGTGACTTGAGTTCATGGATCTTGTGTATCCATTCGTTTGAATTCAGATCGAGTTTATCGATCTCTTCCACATGCTGTTCAATGGCGGCATGCGCCTCAAGAGCGGCGTTAACGAGGGCTTCGTTTTTCGTTATTTTGCGTACGCGGTCATAGACGGTTCGTTTTTCGGCTTCTGTGTGAGAAAGCAGTTCTTTGCGTAGCTTGCTAAATACGCTCTTTCGTCCGCTTTCGAGCCCTTCGGGAGCCATTTCTAGGGCCTGAAATAGCAGGATTATTTCATTGTGTTCACCCGCGAGGACGCTGTAAATCGTCATGGAGAGAACGCCCTCCATGGTATTGGTCATGGACATAGGTGGATGTGACGAGGAAGAAAAAATGTAACGGAATTTTTCGTGCCTAAAAAAGAACCGCTATTTAAGAAAGAAGCGTGCCGCGCGAATCTAGTCCGAGAAAAAGGGCGTCGGATGTTGGGTAAAAAAGTTCTAATGCCAATCCTGTGAAAGGGGAATCGTTCTCAAGTCGAGCAGGGCCATCACTGTTTAACGTATACCCGAATGAGCACAAGTGCAAGATCATTGTCAATAGTAAAAGTTTTATTTTAGCGAGCAATATCAATGGTAGAATGTGTTTTTCCGTTGCCTGTTTTCACAAGCCTTGCTACGGTCAAAGCAAGGAGGTTGAGTATATTTATTCACTCTTTAGCCGCATTTTTCTATGTATCTGAAGAATGCAACAATGCGAACCTCTGTTCTTCGTCTGATCCCGTTTATCTTGTTTGGAGGGTTGTTTCTTTTTGAGCTATTAAACGCTGCCGGTGTGTTGCGGTTTCGGGTCGATTTTACCTGGTTAGGAAGAGTCGTGAGTACGCTTTTCGTGTTCTTTGTCGTTTTTGGATTTGACCGTGTATTTCATCGTATAGCAAAAAGGCCGATGCATTGGGTTGTTTGGTTATCCGCAACATTGCTTATTTTGGTTGATTTTATTGGAGATTTCTTTCAGCTCTATAGCCGCTGGGTGTGGTACGACCAAGGAGCACATTTTCTAAGCGGACCCCTGATTGTGTTGGCGCTTTATTTTGTAATCGATGATCTGGCGCACTCGCTTGGCTGGCACTATCCTCATTGGTTAAGTTACGGAATGTCCCTGTGTTTAAATGTGCTATTTGCGGTTCTATACGAAATAGAAGAGTACACCGAGGATTTCTTTTATGGGACGAATCGGTTGGGAGATGGTCCGGATACAGCAAATGATTTATTGCTTAATCTTGTGGGGGGCGTGCTGGTCATTCTTGGCATTGTGGCGTATCGCGCACTCCGTAACACGATCAGATTGCGGATGTTTGCGCCGTCCTCGTTGCGCGTGGCGTCGATGCCGGCGCTAGAGCGAAAACGACCTTTTTATAAGAAACGTTCGCATTCCTCAGGGCTATAAAAAAACGGGGGGATCCCCATTTTTTTACTGTCGATGACCAAAGTCTTCGTCGGCTTGATCTTGGTCGGCGTCTTCTTTTGTCGCGTGAACGCGGCCGTCAATATGATTGGGTGGAGCGTAGACAGTCGCGATTTTTAGAGGGGAAGAACCCGTGTTGACGACATTATGTCGTGTCCCAGGTGTCACGACCACCACATCGCCCGCTTGCACGGGAAAAACGTCTTCGTTCAAACGAACAGAACCGTTCCCCGCCTGAAAATACAGCGTTTGTTCAACATGTTCGTGTGTTTCTTCGCCAACCTCGCCATCCACGGGAATGGACATCACAACCAACTGTGATTTTTGTCCGGTAAACAAAACCCGTCGGAAGTTGGAGTTGTTCTCCGCTTCTCGAGTAATATGCGTTCGGTAGGACATAGTTAGTTATTAGAGGATTGAGAGGGTACCTGGGTAATGTTCATCACACGTGAATCGCGGATATCTTGCAAGAGGTCTTCGATGCGGAAGTTCACAAAGCGTTCTTTAGGGAGAGGCACGATTCCCGCCATGCCCATTTTCCAGCCCGTTTGTGTTTTGCGAAAGCGTTGGCCGCGAAGAAGAGCAACGTCACCCATATCAACAATGTGATAGTACATCACCCAGTCTCCTTCTTGTTGGATATCAATAAATTTTGATTGCTCGCCGACGAGTGGCGGCATGGCTGTTTTTAAAATCTGTTCACGTTGTGACCACGTCTCTCGGATCTCGTTAAGCATTTGCGGGTCGCCACCCGTTGTGTCTACGGCGGCGAGGTAACGATCCGGGGTTGGATCGTTTGCGAGCGCGCGTGTTGCGGTATAAGTCGCTTCTAATTGCGAACGCATCGCGGCTTGCACTTCTTCTTCGTTCAGGGTGTCTTGTGTTGCTATAGCGGCTTGTTGGGACGGCATAGGTGCTGTTCGGCGAGTCGTTTTTTGGCAACCTGCGCCAATAAATATAGTGAAAGCGAGCGCAAAGATAAGCGGAGGGAGGAGTTTCATAATTCCCTTCCAGAATAGCACGTCTTGTCTTTGCATAAAAAACCGTCGATTAGACGGCAGGCTGTTTATCCAGGTGCCAGCACATTCTGGCGAGCACGAGGATGAGTGTGAGTTGTTGGATGACGTTGTCAACGTTGTGACTTGTCAGATTGTCTGGCCGACCTTGATCGTACGAACCGAGACCGCTTCGGTTGGGAAGGTCGATACTGATCCACTCGTCGTGACTCTGGAGGAAAAACCGACGGGCGTGCGGACTCGCAGCGATCGGGTCGTCATCGTCACTTGGGAGTGGCCACAAGTAGTTGTAGGTACGTTCCATAAGGTTGACGAGGTCAGCACTTGCATCTTCGCGTTGAAGAAGTTCTGCAACCGCCTTACGGAAGGTGGGGGATCGATACACGCCGAGCGAAGCATTATTACTCCCGCGAACGTCGACCATTGTTTGAATGCCGATATGCTGAAGTGGGCGCCCTTCTGTCGCTCGAGAAAGCTCGATGTTGTTCACGATACGCAGCCAGACATGAATGGTAGCGGCAAGAGCGGTTGCTTGCATCCACGTTTCTCGTGTCAGAATAAAATCATCTCCATCGAGGCGACCCCGAGGAAGGGGGCATGTCCAGTGGAGCATGCCGTTTATTTCGTCTTCAAATCGCAGTGCCCCGCCGAAGCCGGCGTGTTTTTCAAAGAATCCAGCAAAGGGTGGGAGGACGAGGTTTTTATCGAACTTGGCAAGAACGGTTTTTATTCCAGTGTCACACTGTACGAGGGTGGCGTGGAAGTCTTCTGCTCGAGCAGATAGTTGCAGGGTTCTGTGATCGGGCGCGTCGAGACCATACACCCGCCCCGCATCATGCTGATGAAGACTGAAAACGCTGTGCTTCATGGCTCCTCCGGGGCGTGTTGTAAGTGAAACAGGAATGCTTGTCAATCAGCTTCTATGGTTCAACGAAGCCAGCGGTTGACGTATTCCTGGACGATTGCTACGGTCCTCGTCACGGAGGAAGTATGGAGATTCATCTTCTCGATATCAACACTGACCGTAAGCACGACGACCGCTACCTGGTCGTGACCGACCTCGGGCAGATCTCGGAGGCGATCGGCGATACGGTGAATACCGTCTATACCAATGTCATGAACCCGAGTGCCATTGCTGGCAAACACTACCACAAGGAGAAGCGCGAATGCTTCCGCGTGGCGGAGGGCGAGGTGCTCGTCGTCCTGGAAGATGTGGAGACGCGGGACCGTCGGGTTGTGCGCCTATCGGCTGACCCATCCGATGTCGATGCGTTCAAGATGTTGGTCATTCCTCTCGGTGTCGCACACGCCGTCATCAACCTCGGTGACACGGTGGCGAAGCTCGATGTCTACGCCAATCATGCGCCTCGCATCGCTTCAGATGATTTTTCACACGAGGTCGTCACCCGAGCACAAGCCGATGACCACATCGATGCTCACCGACGGCGGTTGAGAAAGTGAACCTCTGCTCCCGGAAGAACCGCGGAGCTTTTCTTTTTTTAATAAAACACAGACGTCAATGGAAGGCGCCTGTGTTTTTATTTATATGCGTTATGGTTGAAAGAGCTCGGCAGGTAAAATCGTGACACGGTTGATGCCGGCAAATTGTTTTGCTGTTGCTTCAATCTGAGCGCGGAGAATGGTGACTCGACACGCGCCACCGCTGGTTTGATTCTGCGGATCGTTGAAGGTAAGAATAGCATTTCCATTCTGGATTTCTGCGCTTTTAAGCGTGACGCCAGCAAGAGGGAACTCGGTGGTCGTGCCAAGTTGTCGATCTTCCGCCGTAAGAACGCCGCGCAGAAGTTCATTTATTGTTTCGCGAAGTGGGGTGATGGTGCGAGGGATGAATCGCTTTAAAGCGACGAGTCCATTTGCAGAGCATCGAATTTGTCCGTTCGCATCTTTGTCATTGTTTGGATTGTAGTGGTAAACCACAGTACTTACTTGCTGCGCGCCAAAGACGATAGGAATGCGAAGTTCACGAGCATTCTGTGGAAGCCCGGACGGATTATCTTTTTCTAGAATAAGTGTGCCACGGGTAGTGGTAGGTACGCTGTAATCAAGAACGACGCGAAACGGAACGAATTCCGTCGTCATCCAATTGCCCTGCGCCTGAGCTGCGCCAGAGCCAAGCGTTCGCCCGTTAGCGTCAACGATACGAACCGGGAAGCTGGCTTCAAAGAACCAATTGCCGCGCGCACGTCCTTCAATGATTACAGGGCTGGTAATACTCGCGTTAGGCTGCGGCTGCGTGACGCGAATAAGGTCAGAGACGCTGCTCGTGGGGGTTGGGTTTGTACTTGTAGGAGTTGGGTTTGTGCTCGTCGGGGTGGGTATCGTGGATGTGGAAGTCGTGAGAAGGCTCAAGCGGGAGACGCTGATAATGTTCTCGTTTACTACCCCCTCCACCGTTGCGCGTTCACCCTGCAAGAAGCCTTGTCCCGGGCAGCCGCGAGGGAGCCCTTGGCTCGTGAGACAAGTACTTGTGACCGTAAAAATAAGTTCAGAATACAGTCCTGGCTGTCCGGGCTGTTCGTAGGCTAGATACCAAACCCCTGGCTTTAGGCCAGGTGAGCCTTTTACAAGGTTACCGGTTTCTCGAAACGTGCTGGTTGTGGTCTGATTTGGGTTGGGAGTGGTCGGTGACGACCCTTTGCTTGCGATGATAAAGCCTACTACTCCGCACAAAATCACCACAATACCCAAAAGAATGGCAAGACGGCGGTTGTTCATAAGAAATGGATGAATATTCTCTCCTTGGCCTATCATGGATCGTGCATTTTGAACAGCGAGCATATGGTATACTGCATCACGTATGCCAGATCTTAAAGAAATTCATCAACGTATTCGTGAGCAGAAAAAGGAGAAGAAAAAAGTGAGCGACTCGCTTCGTGATGTGCTCGCACAATCTAAGTCGTATCAAGACGTCTGCGAGCAACTCAAAGAGTTAAAAGCAAAAAAGGCAAAAATTGAACGAGAAATTCGTCAGGACTTTACAAATGAACTCGAACAAGCGGAGCGAATCACGGAGAGCTTGAAAACAGATCAGCAAATGCTCACGGATCTTGCGCTTACAAAGTTTATGAAGGGCGAGACGATCGAGATTGTCGATGAAAACGAGGTAAAGTACGAGCCGGTGTTCAAGATTACGTTTAAAAAATCCAGCTAAGCAAGAAGAATAAACGCGAGCTACGGCTCGCTTTTATTGCTACAAGAGCGGCTCCTATCGTTAATCTTTAAAATAACAGCCGCCGTGTTGTGGGAGCTGGATGCGGCGAAGCGTCTGACAGACGTAATCTTCCAGAAGCTAGGTTGGCGAGCCTCACAAATTTTGTCTATTGCTTACAAAACAAAAAAGAGCGCAGAGCTCTTTTTTGTGTTACATCATGATGCGAACATCGCCAGGACGTTGCTGATCGAGAATGTCTTTAACAAGGGGAACGAGCACGTAGCGTGGTGTGTACATGTTCTCCGGGGGATTCTTTACCTCAAAGCGGAGCGCTGGAATGAAGAGTTCGTCTGACATTCCATTGTCGCGTGGCATCCAAATGCGTTGTAAGACCATTTTTGGAGTGTCTAGTTCAACCTCGATGGAGGTTTTTGCTTCAGGATACACAGATCCATAGATGCCGCCCTTGGCCATCACGTCGCGGATGCGAGCTTGATCGGCTTCGGCGGTGTAAGCAGAAGCTTGATAGTTGTTCGTGGTTAAGTTGTAGACGTTATCAACGCGCTTTTCGCGTACATTGATGCCGATATTCAATCCTTGTGGGTAACCGCCTTCGTCGTATGTTGTTTTTCCGTCAATGAGAAGTGGATACACGACGCTCGCCACATCCGGCACGTAGAATGCGGATTTATCCGCGGTTTCGGCGTAGAAACGACGCCATTCATTGTTGACGCGTGGTTCGCTGTACTGAGTGGTTGGAATGCCGTGATCTTTCAAGAATGTGTTTGCAATCCGAATAAGTTCGTCATCTGTGGGAACATCTTTCACGGAAAGACGAAGGTTTTGATAGCAGCGTTCATCGCGACAGGCAGCCTCTGGATGCGGCCATTCGCGATAGTTTTGGTTGATGTTAACGACGGATTCGGCTAGATCAAACGAAATGCTGTACCCGAACGGTTCTTTTTGATTCAGGGTGAATGACTGTAGCTCGAGGTTATTCATCTTACTCAGATCAACCAGTTCTTTGGTGCTTTGCGCGAGAGATTGGACGAGCGCCGTATTTTGAGAAGATCCTTTGATGCGCTTGTAGACATCGAGTTGCGCATTCCAGGTCGGAAGTTCCCCGCGATAGACGTACGTGAGGTTGGTCAACTGGTAAGGGGGCACGATCATGCTCGAAGCGGTGCCACCTCCAGCGGATTGCTTGCTCGTATCGCTGGGAGCGACAGCGCTAATTTCAGCACGTCCGCCCATGCCACCTCCTCCGCCCATTCCGGTGGCGTAGGGCTGAATAAGCGAGCCGAAGGCCTGAGCATTTCCAAGTCGTGTTACGTGGCCCGGTGTGGTTGCGAGGGTTCCGTTGTTTGTTTGGGCTGGAAGAATAGTATTTGTGGGGCGTTTCAACATTGGTGTCACGGTCACCGCAAGAGCGGCTATAGCCACAACGCCTAATGGGATCGCAAGTGTTTTAAATGGAAATGTGGAGTTCATACGATAGAAGAAAGAAGGGGTAGATTTGTCTTGGAGTTCTCGATGTTTTACGCGGAGCTGTGCGAGGAGGTGTTTCTGAAATTCGGGTGAAGGCCGTTCATTCGGTTTAAGGGAAGATATTGTTTCAAGAGCGCGGAGAAGCTCCTGTTCCTGGTCGCGGAGCGTTGGATCTTGGGCATAGAGCTCATCCAAAATCTCGCGGAACGAAGGATTAGACATAAGTGGAGAGGAGGTGGACAAGGAGGAGAAAACTCGCGACTGCAAGGTGTTTTCTGAGAATAGCAAGCGCACGAGATACGGTCATTTTGCAACTCGCCTCGCTTTTACCTGTGATGATGGCGATTTCTGCATACGAACGCTCATCCCACAGCCGAAGCAAGATCACTTCTCGCTGCTCAGGAGTGAGGAGAGTAAGATGATCTTGAACGCGGGCAAGGAGAGCGCGTTCGTCGGCCGTTTTGGGGAGGTTGGTTTTGTCGTGAAGGACATCAAGCGCGTCTTCGAGATTCAGGGTTGGTTTTTTCGAGCGAGCGTGGTCGATCAAAAGGTTACGAGCAATCCGATACAGCCAGGCAGAAAACGAGCCCTTTTTTTCGTTATACGACGCAAGATGTTCCAGACCACGAATAAAGGTCTGGCTTGTCAGATCTTCGGCGGTTTCTTTGTGAAACGTTCGAAAATAGTGGTATTGGTAGATACGCGTGAGATAGCGCGTATACAGTTCGGAGAACGCCGCGGCATCGCCGGCCAGGCTCGATGCCACGAGCTGTTCGTCTGGAGTAATGTGGTTCATGAGGCGTATAACACGTGTAAATGTTCCTCTGTATAGTACTACGGATGAGTTTCTAAAAGGTAACAGAAAGACTTGGGCACTTTGAACGGACTTGTGCTACAGTGCCTGCGATCTCTTATGCTGCAAATCGTGAAAAAATATCCAGGAATGAGCGTTTTCTTGGTACTGCTATTTCTGGCTGTGTGCTGGTATGCAAGGTCTGTTCAGCTCTTTTTTATCCAGGATGATTTTGTGTGGCTGTGGAAGGCGCAAGCGTCGTGGAGTGATTGGCGACGGCTTTTCCAGACGGATATCGGCGGTTTTTTTATGCCGCTCGTATCCGCCTATTTTGCGGTTGTAGACGCTATCGTGGGCCATTCTAGCGCCGTATTTCATGGTTTGAACGTGGTTTGGCATGCGCTCAACGCGTTCCTGGTCTTCTATCTTGCAAAGCGTCTTATCAGACGAGATCAATATGCGTTCATTACAGCTGTTTTATTTGTGACCTTTCGGTTTCCAGCCGATACGATTTTATGGGTGAGTGCGGTAACGGAACTCATTTCGACGACGTTATTACTCGCGGCTGGATTAGCGTGGGCGTCATTTCTTGAGTCTAAGAAATGGAGTTCATACGCCATGGCGCTTATTGCGGGGATTTTGCTCATATTTACCAAAGAATGGGCGAGTCTCTTGTTGCCGCTCATGGTGTGGATTGCCGCGTGGGATTACGGAAACAAACAGCGAGAAGAAAAGCGATTGTTTATCGTACAAACACTGTACGCACTCATACCATTTGTTGGACTCACGATCGGGTATTTTGGTTTTCAGTTTTGGTTGCAACATGCAAGGAACCCTCTTCTTGTACGGGGTCACTATGTGTTGGGTTGGCATGCTATCGGGAACGTTATAAAAAACATCACGCTCACGGTCATCCCATCCGTTAACCGGATGCGTGCGCATGCATTCTCTGGGCTCGTTGGATCCGTGGCCATGTTCGTCGCGATGACGGTATTCGCGGCATGGCGATGGAGGTCGGCACACGAACGCCTCCCATTGTTTTCACTGGCGTGGATGGTCATCGCTTTTCTTCCAACCGCATTTTTTACCTGGGATCCATATGTCAGTCGTTATGGATATATTCCCTCAATCGGAACGGCGCTTTTTCTCGCGAGTGTCGTCATGTGGGCGTGGAATCAAAAGATCCCAATCATTCGATATGTGGCGCCTGTCGGGCTACTGGTATATGTCGTGTCTAACGGATTGTTTGTTCAACGAACAATGTCAGGATCATATGTTCCGGTGCACGAGTTATCGCGTCGATTATCTCTTGCTTTGCGTGGCGAACGAGAGCGAATTCAGCAGGCGAGAGCCGTTGGTTTGTGGAATACGGGCCCGCATTCTACGTTAGTTCTCAAGCATGTCGTTGCCGTCGAAACAGGACTGTCGATCGATCAAATCCATGTCTTAAATGACACGGATGTGTGCCCCGGCGGCATGACGTGTTTGGCGTGGGATAAAGGTGCGAGCGCCTTAAAGGAACGCGCTTCTTTAACAGAGTAGAGAGCAGTTCTGTGTTTCTCGAAAAGCAGCCTGACGCACTCTCGGGCTTTTTATGGAACAAGCTGCTGCTCCAAGCGAATAATCTCTCCGTTTTTCAGTTGAATGTGATACGGATAGGTAAGAATCATCTGGCCTTTTTCTTGTGCGAAGAAGTTGTTGGTCTGCAGTCCGGCGTATAATTCAACAAATGTATTGAGGGACATTTTTTGAAATGGAGTTGGTGTATCGTTGTAATTCCGGTAAAAGACATAGATATCAGCATCTGGACGCACGAAAAACGTTTGTGTACTCGTACTGTTGTTGCGAAGGTAAAACTTGTTTGGTGCACAGGAGTCGGCTTCTAAATCTTCTTTTTTATAGGCGCAGCCACCATCTTCAATAGTCGCCAGGTCGGCAGCGCCAGGCGTGTAACGCGGGCCATCAACGGATGTTGCCGTTCCAAAAATAATTTCTTGATTTTCATCGCCAAACGTTTGAATTTGATCAATGACAAGCTGCACACCATTCGTGCTTGTTGAAAGGCTTACGACGAACCCTTCAAGTTTATTTGGGTCGTTAGAGGTTTCAATCTTTTTGGGTGGTGCTGGTTCCGGTTCTGGAGTTTGTTGGACGGTTGATGTGGTTGTTGTGGTAATAGGGGTCAACGTGGGTTCGCTTCGACGGGTCATAAAGGCGCCCGCGATTAAAATCAGGACGAGAGCAGCGATGGACGAACGGTGGGAACGGGCCATAAGGGGTGTTATGGGAGTGTTTGTAGATGGGCTCTTGAGCCTTGTCAAATGTGGTAAAAAGAGGTAACTTTCTCGCGCTCGAAAGGGAGAGTGAATCATGCGTGCGTATGTCGAAACCATCGCTCCTCCGGTCCTTGTGTGTTTCCGTGGTCGTCTAAGTCGTGCGTTGTCACGATTCCCAGACGATCTCGATCTCGGAACGTATGATGGCGGCGAGAAGATCATCGTGTCCTGCCATATGCTGGCAAGAGCGGTCGCGACGGTTGTGAAAGAACCGCGCGCGGTCCTTCAGGATGGATGTTTCGGGATCTGCGATCATAGTTGGTTAATGTTCCTTGAGTATCCGGGATGGGTTGTGGACGTCTACCCGGTTGCGGTGGCATCCGGTCCGCTTCTTGTTGACCAGCGTTTCTCGGTATGGCGAAAGTCGTATCTCACCGAACGTCAACCGCAGTTCCGAGAATCTCCGGAGGTGTTCGAGCGCTGCGTTCGTCTCGTCACCGAAGCGTTCGCTCGCGCCTGGCAAGAAGCGCTTGCAGAAGAAAAGTGATCTAAGGCCTCGGCCTTCTTTTATTTCTGGAAGAGACGTGTGAAGCGATACCCGAGCCAGAAGGTCAGCGCGCCGAGCGTGTTCGCAAGAAGATCCCACCAGGTATCACGGCCGTTGATGAGGGCGAGGCCTGTTTCTGAGACGAATAATTCAAAGAGTTCATTTGTAACGCCAAGTGTGCTAACAAGAGCGAACAAGGTTGCCGCTTCGGCGGCCCAGTGAAGACGCGGCTTTAACGTGTTTTTTAGATACAGCCAGAGAAGGCCGCAAAAGATTCCGCCACCGACAAAATGCGTCGTGAATTCCGTGTTATCACCATGAATGAGCGGTGAGGGGAGGTACCATGAAACAAAAAATGAGAAACAGGCGAGAAACAGAATCACGTTTCTTGATGCCTGGCGACGCGTGATGAATGAAAGAAATGGCGGTAGGCCAAGCCAAATAACAAGCGGAACCGTGAAAGAAAGAAGAATGAAGAGCATAACGATCCTATTTTACAGGAGTCGTTGGGAATGCGTGTACTTTTATACGATTCAACGTGTTCTCTAGGAAAAACGCTAAAACAGGGGATCGGGTTGCCAGTACGTGGCGTTTTCGCTAGTGTATGCACAAAAACAGACACGGGAGCCTCGTATAATGGTAGTACAACGGTCTCCAAAACCGTTAGCGTGGGTTCGATTCCCCCGGCTCCTGCCATAGAAAAATCCTGGTTCAGCCAGGATTTTGTAATAAAGACGAAAACCATTTGATGGAGTTTTGGCGAATGAATTGCTACCGTAATTTTGTGCCTATGAAAAACCACCAACCACCACACGAACTCACAGACGTTGGTCTCAGTATGTTTGTGGATACAGTGAAGCTAAGAGAGCTGCCTCTTCCTGTGGTTGAAATTCCGCTGGAAGAGCTGATTTGGCATTTTGATATGCCCGTGTGGGCGAAGGATGGGACGGAAGATTGGAATCTGACGCCGTGGCAGGTCATTCATGGAGAAAAGGGATCTGATACGCATCAAAAAAGAGTCGCACAAGCGGATACAATATATCCAATCATTGTGACTCCATATAAAGACCGTCTCGTGATTCTCGATGGAGTTCATCGACTGGTAAAAACTTACCAAAGTGGGTACAAAACGATAAAAGCGAAGATGATTCCAGAAGAGTATCTTTTGTTGCCAGAGTATCAAAGCGAGTAGTGAATCTACCTATTTGCGACCAACGATCACGACGTATCGAGACAGGTATTTCAAACGGGGAAGGCGAGCGATGAGTCGACGATCCAAATCTTGAACGTACCGGTTACAAGCGCGCTTTTTTGCTTCCATGTCTACTCCTTTAAAACGTGTACTGAGAAGGTGGAAAAACGGTTTCGCTTTAAAAACGAAGGGGCTAAACACGCGATACGGAGTTACGCGGAGTTCGCCAAAAATGGTCTTGATGGAATCGATGTCTTTTTCGGTTAAAATGCGTTCGGTAGGCGTCTCTTGTCGAATGGGATAAAGCGAAGTGACAAGCTTAGAGGCGCGAATGCGTTGAATTGCTTCAGAAAACACGAGGGGCTCAACCGCAATGAAGGCTCCGCCCGGTTTGAGGAGGCGTTTGCATTCAAGAAGGGCTTGCTCGATTTCTAGGTGGTGGAGAGAGACATTGATAAAGATAATATCCACGGATTCTTGGTCGAGAGGAATCTGTTCGGCAGGGCAAGCCATAAATTGAGTGCGCTCGGCGACGCCGTTTTCTAGGGCGCGTCGTTTAGCGAGGGAGATACTTTCATCGCTAATGTCAATGCCGACGACGTGAGCGCCTTGAAGGGCGAACCACGTCACGAGCTCGCCACTTCCACACCCGATTTCGAGGATTGTTTTTCCTGATAATGAGCCCATGTGAGCTTTTGCACCATCAAACAGATCGCCGTTATAGTCAGCGAAGGGGGGTTGATCGACGTTCACCAAAAGAGACTTTTTGTCCCACTTTTCATGCACGAGTTTGTTGAAGACGTCTCTTTCTACGGCTTGTCGAGAAGTGGTCATACAGAACTATCGAAATGATGGACCGCGTTAGGGGCAAAGTCAATGCGTGTAGAGCGGACAAGGTAGGAGCGGTGCATTTACAGGTGCTGGACGGAGCGATAAGAGCGTTCTGTTTGCCATTGTGCCCGGCTTCGTGGATAGAGTAGGGGATTTCGAGGCGAACACAAAACTGACCTCTGTGGCGGGGATGCTTACGTTGGTTCTCGATCACTATCTCTCGTGGGTTAGTTTCCCGAGCTAACTCGAGTTGCTGCCCATCAATTTAGACGTGAATAGTCAGTAAATTTAACACACCGAATGTAAAACCGATGGGGCGCTCTGGCGCGAAGACCGGTATACGGATAAAGTGCTCTAATGAAATACAAGGTCGTGCTTATTGATGCTGATGGGATGACGCTTCGATCGAGGCGCTTTTCTGATGAAATTCAGCAGGATTATGGCATTTCGTGGGATAAAATGCAGCCGTTTTTTGCTGGGCCATTTCAACGATGTAAAACCGGGCAAGCAGATTTGAAGGAAGAACTGTCTCGAGTAATTGTGGATTGGGGTTGGAAGGGTACGGTAGACGAGCTTGTGACTTACTGGTTTTCGGTTGGATGCGACCTAAATCCAGACGTGATTTCGGTGGCTCAAGAGTTGAGATTAGTGGGTGTAAGGTGTTGCTTGGCAACAAATCAAGAAAAATACCGCGCCGAGTATCTGTGCCAAGTGGTTGGTCTAGATCGTATTTTTGATGAGTTATTCGTATCTGCAGAGCTCGGCTACACGAAAGATGACGTTCGACACTTTCAAGCGGTGCACGAGCGACTTGCTGTATCTGTTGATGTGACTCAAAAAGAGCACATTCTTTTTGTTGATCACGAGGAAAAGAACCTGCTTGCCGCGAAAACATTCGGATATGCAGTACATAAATATCATGATGTGGATCAATTCAGAACGGCTGTTTTTGCAAGCAGATAGACGCGTTGTTGATAAAAATAACCTTGTAAGGCTGTAAATTGTGACTTTCTTGGCTGCGTTGTTATGCTGACTTTATGATAAGTGAAGCCCCAACAAAGGAGGTGGCATTAGCCATCATTCTGAGAAACAAGCAAATACTTCTTGTTAAAAGAAGAAAACAGGAAATTGGTAAAGACGGAAAAAAATTAGCTTGGGGACTCCCAGGAGGAAAAATTGAGCCTGGAGAGTCCGTAGAGGAAGCAGCCGTTCGAGAGACTTATGAGGAAACGGGCTATCGAGTTCATTCGAATAAAAGGCTATCTGAGAGAATTCATCCAGATTTTCCTGTGAAGTCTTATTATTGTCTTTGCGAGCTACTGCTCGAAACGGCCGAAGAAGTGCATGACCGGGCCACTAAAGAGGTGCGCTGGGTTAATATCACCGAGATTGGTGAATATATCTCAAGTGAATTGGATCCGGCCGTTAAGAGGGTCTTGAAGGTGGCTGAGTGACCTAATTTATATGAATTTATATGAAAACACTTTACCGCAGTCTCGTCGCGATCTATGTCCTTGCGATCAACGAGCAAAACAAAATCTTGTTACATCGTCGTGCAAATACGGGCTATTGCGATGGATATTACGATTTGCCCGCGGGTCATTTGGAAGAGGGTGAGACGTTGCGACAAGCGGCTTTACGAGAGCTTAAAGAAGAAACAGGGCTTGAAGCGCGAGAAGATGATTTAGAGTTCGTGGAAATGTTGCATCGTTTTTGCCCAGATCGAGTGTATGTTGATGTCTTTTTCCGTGCGAAGGCGTGGACAGGTGAAGCGGTTATTCAAGAACCGGAGAAATGTGATGACATGGGATGGTATTCGCTCAATGCTTTGCCGGAAAAGGTGATACCGTATCAGCGCACAGCCATCGAGGACCGAGTGACGAGTGTTATGTACCGTGAAATAATGGAAAACGATCAACTATAAGTTTATTTTATATGATATACCTGATTGGAGGAGCGCCCAGAGTAGGCAAGAGCATCGTTGCTGACAAGGTGAGAACGGCTACTCAAGCGAAGCTTGTTTCTACGGATGATCTCTGTAGCGCCTATACAAAAACATTGTCAGATGAGGACAGGCGAAATAAGTTTCCATTGCCAGGTTTTTCAGGCGATCCATCTGAAAACACCCTAACGGCTGATGAACGCGTTGATCTGCAAACAACGTCTGCAAAGTCGCTCTGGCCGGAAATTAGTAAGATGATCATTGCCGCGGTAGAGAATGGTCAAGATCTGGTTATCGAGGGGGTACACATTCTGCCAGGGTTCGTTCGAGAGCTTATGAACCAGTGCGGTTCAGAGAAGATAACGGCTCTCTTTCTTGGGCTGGACGATGCCGACCAAGTCGTTGACGGGATCATGAAAAATACAAGTCCGGATAACTGGATGAGGGAAAGCGATCCGGCCGTCATTCGTCAGGTGGCAGAATTTGTCGCTGCGTTGAGTCGTCGTATCGAAAAAGAAGCGCGAGCTCACGGGCTGTACTACAAAGAGCGATCCCAAGACTTCGAAGGTGACGTACGGCTTTTCACCGAGCGAGCTCTAAATAGAGGGGATGAGCCACTCACGCTGAAATAACCATTATTTGAATTGTCTCAATCCTGGTCGGCTGCTACAGTGAGATTATATGAAAAACCAGGTTATAAAGTACGCAGTTTTGAATGCACTTGGGACGGCGGCCTATATCGCGCTCGTCGCCTCTTTTCTTTTCTACGCTCCAACGTTGTTTGGTGGCGATGGAAAAGACGTGGTCTTGATTCCTATGGCGATGATCTCGTTGTTCGTGCTTTCGGCTTCGATTACGGGATCGCTGGTTCTTGGTCGTCCAATTATTTGGTTCCTCAATGGTAAGAAAAAAGAGGCGGTGTCGTTGCTCATCGCGACCATTGGTTGTTTATTTGTGATCACGGTGCTCGCCTTTGCTTGGTTGGCGCTGATGGCGAGTAACCGAGTTGTTCCGATGTAATTAGTGGCCTTCACTTGTTTTTACGAACCGATATGGCAGACTCAATCAACTTCGTCGAAACACGCTTTCACTATCTGTCGCCGTTTTCTGCTCACCGGATTGAGATTTGGGGCGAGGTTTTTCCTACGGCGGAACACGCGTATCAAGCATCACGCGTTCTTCCTGGTCCTGAGCGTGACATCATCAAGCATGCGCCAAGTCCCATGGATGCGTGGCGAGAAGGGCAAAAGTACTACAAAAATCTTAAAGATCTGGCCGTGCCCGGCTTTGATAAGCTTGCAGTCATGGAGGAGATCTTTCGAGCAAAACTCGCCCAGCATCCAGACATTGCTTACATTCTCCGTGAATCTGCTGACGCAGAACTTCTCAAAGTTTGGCCCACGGATTATTTTTGGGGGACGGGTGCCGATGGAAGCGGGGAAAATCAAATGGGAAAGCTTTGGATGAAGTTAAGGGGTGAATTAAAGTAAGCACATCGCTGGTTTATTAACGCGCTTATCACCTTGGTTTTTCTGAGTTATCATGGAGTGGAGTTTTTCCACTTCTTTTTATTCTTTTTATGACACGTCCAGAGCACCACGATCATCATAACTCTGCAGAAGATGGTGTTCCGTGGCCGGTTTTGGAAACGAGAGAGTACGCTCTACGCCTGAAAGAGTTTTTAGCAAAGCGTTATGTACGCTTAGTGACGTGCCTTTGTCCCGATGGAGACCCTTATTTAAGAGGTTCTGAATATATGGATTGGGCGGGTATGAGGTTTGGTACGGGGACGGAGTACAATACGATTTTTGCAGTCAAGCAGTTCGCGTTTGCTCTCGCGATGAGCCAGCATCCAGCTGTGCGACAGTTTGAAGAGCGCTACTACGAAGAAGCGAGGCGCGCACAGGCTCTCTCCTGGAAAGAACGTTTAGATGTGGAAAAACCTGATACACGTTTTTTTGAAACAGAGCAAGTGCTAGCAGGTCTACGCATTCTGGATCTTGGCTGTGGGACTTGTCCAACATTTGCTCGCGTCTGTCGTAGATTGGGGGCCGAAGTAAAGACGGTAGATGTCCTTCGGCCGGAAGATTTCGAAGGTTACTATGGCCCAGAGGTACATCGTGAGAAAACCGTTCAGCAAGAACGAGAAAATCATCTTTCACTGGATCTCCGTTCTTGGGATGCTTCTCTCAAGCTCGCTTTAAGTGAAGATCGTGGATTTCATATTGTGACATCGGCTCATTTGGGTACAGGCGGTTATCATCCAAAGTATGGTGGAAGTATATATGGCCCGGAAGATGTATACAGTATCGTAAACGCCGTTTTATGTCCGGGCGGTATTTACTACGATCCAAATCAAGGGTTCAGTTTTTGGGATGAGGAATCAGAGCCCATTTACGTCAAGTTGAAAAATGGTGATTTGGTTTAACAAGTAGGAGTGAGTAGTCAGACGCTGCCACCAACGTTCTCGTGGCACACAACCTCAATATTGTGCCCGTTTTGGTCTATCACGAATGCGGCATAGTAGTTCTCGTGATAGTGATGGCGAATGCCAGGCGCGCCGTTGTCTTTTCCGCCTGCGGCGAGGGCGGCGTAGTAAAACGCATCCACAAGATCTCGGCGTTCAACGCGAAAGGCGATGTGAGACGGAGAAAATACGGCTTCTTGCCATAGCCAGATCGTGCCAATCCACTTTTTTCCTTCTTGGGTTGGTCCGACGCCGCAGTAATCTTCTCCTTCCATCAGAACTGCATACCCGATGGGGCCGAGGGCCTGAGTATAAAAAGCGATGGAAGAGCGAAGATCGTTTACGAGCAAGTTGATATGGTCGATCATAAATATAGCCTATAGAACGAAGTTGGATAGCTTATTCATTTTGAATAGAGAATAACGGGTAAGTGTAAAGCAAGCCAGACAGTTTTCTTCTCGCCTGGCATAATCGGTCTGTATGCAGATTGTTCCGGAAATCCGCCAGAACGTTTCATTGGCCAGATACACGACGCTTCGCATCGGGGGCGAGGCTCGATATTTTTGCGAAGCACGAACAGAGGATGAGCTCAACGCAGCGATTGCCTGGGCGCGGGAACGGAGCATCCCTCTGGCGATTTTGGGAGGGGGTTCAAATACGCTTGTCTCTGAGCGTGGTTTTCCGGGTTTGGTACTTATTCCTCGTTTGCAGGCCTTTTCGATTGAAGAAGATGGCCACGTGATGGCGGAGGCGGGCGTTATTACGGCGCTCTTGGCGCGAAAAGTGAGCGAAGCGGGATGGCAGGGCTTTTCATGGGCTGTTGGCCTTCCAGGAACGATTGGAGGAGCCATTTTTGGAAACGCAGGCTGTTTTGGTGGGGAAACGGCGGATTTTTTGGAACGCGTTGACGCGATCGATCAAGTCACGGGCGAAAAACGCTCGTTCTCAAAGGATGAACTTGGCTTCTCCTACCGATCTTCGGCGTTCTCGCGTTCCTCTCTGGTAATTACATGCGGATATTGGCATTTTCTGAAAAAAGACGATCGCGAAGTTCTTAAGCGTGAGTTGGATACGATTTTAAACGCCCGTAAAACGCATCAACCGTTGGGTGCCCCGAGCGCTGGCTGTATGTTCAAAAATCTGGCGCTTACGAATGAAGAAATTGCGGCTCTTGAGCGTCTATGGGGCTCCGTCCCGCGTTCTGCGCATGGCCGCGTACCAGCGGGATGGCTCATTGAAAAAGCGGGTTTAAAAGGATGCGTGCTCGGCACGGTATCTGTGAGCGGCCAGCACGCGAATTTTATGCACCCAAGACGAGAAACGGTCCCGAGTGACATTATTCATTTGATTGAGCACGTGCAAACAGTGGTTTATAGCGTGTGTCGTATTCGTCTTGAGCCAGAAGTGCGTTTCTTGGGTGTATTGCTTGACGAACCCGTGAAAGCGCGTAATCTCAGCGCGGGAGTGATCAATTGAGCTGTAAACCCACTGTCGCACCACCGCAGGTTCGGATCAGTTCCATTCTCATCTGGACGCGTCGATTCGAGGATGTGATTCGTTTTTACGAAGTATTGCTCCAGATAATGGCACAGCAGTATTCGCCATGTGGACACCGGCACGGAGTCTTCTTCCTCACGGCATCGATCTCCATCGAGTTTAGGCCATACGCGGGTGACTCGAAGGCGAGGCTGTATGCCGCGATGGCGGTTCATATATCGGTAGAAGTAACGAATATCGAAGTTGTTTTGGACACGCTCAAACGAGAGCGGTTTCTAGGTGTGTACCCTGAAGTGGAAATATGTGGCGGTGACGCGCCCTGTCTCATGGCTACCCTGTCCGACCCAGACGGTCGATTGGTGGCGCTCGTGCAATTCTTGGCGTGATATCCACGCCTTTTTTCTTTTTTGTGATGGGGCTATAGTAACTATGTGGGGCACTTATTCATCAACAGATGTAATATGACCATGAACATTACGCATCGAGGAATTGAGCTCACGGACGCGAACCGCCTCTATGCAGAAGAGAAGTTCGGAACATTGGAAAAATACGGTCAATTATTGCAACGCATTGATGTTGAACTTGGAAAAACCACAGAACATCACAAAAATGGCAACGTCTTCCTCTGTCACGCGGAGTTTCATCTAAAAGATGGGCGGAGTATTCGTGTAGAACGAGAAGCGAATGATTTGTACAAGGCTATCGAAAAGGTGCGTGATCATGCAAAGGTAGAGTTAGCAGAGCTCAAACAGGCCTCCGTTGATGATCGCCGACGTCGTGAAGAGGAAGTCATGGAAGCGTAGATAAAAAGGCTAAAAACAGCATTTTTCTGGACGGAAAACGGGAAACAGGTTAGGATCGGCGCATCTATGTCATGGATCCAGCGCTTGTTTGGAGATGCGAACGCGCGAGAAGTCGGTCGCATCCGTACGCTTATCGACGCCAAAATTAATCCTGCCGAACCTGTGTTACAGGCTCTTACGGATGAGGACTTAAAGAAAAAGACCGAGGAATTTAAGCGTCGCCTGCAAGAAGGGGGGAGTCTGGACGATTTGCTTCCAGAAGCGTTTGCTGTTGCACGAGAGGCTTCGCGACGCGCACTAGGCCAACGGCAGTACGATGTCCAGCTGATCGGTGGTGGCGCATTGCACAAAGGAATGATTGCAGAAATGCGCACCGGAGAAGGAAAAACGTTAACAGCAACGGCCCCCGTTTATCTTAATGCGTTAACGGGAAAGGGGGTGCACGTGGTGACGGTCAACGACTATCTTGCGCGTCGTGACGCGGTCTGGATGGGGCAGGTATATCACGCGCTTGGGCTAACTGTTGCCTGTATTCAACATCAGGGCAGTTTTCTCTACGATCCAAACTTTAAGCAGGAGAAAGAGCATGATCTAGAGCGCGACACAAGCGGATCGTTTCGCGTGGATATGGATTATCTCCGTCCTGCTTCCCGCAAAGAAGCGTACGAGGCGGATATTACCTACGGCACGAACAACGAATTTGGCTTCGACTATCTTCGCGACAATATGGCGCAACAGTTGGGGGACAAGGTTCAGCGCCCATTGCATTACGCGGTTATCGACGAGGTCGACTCGATTTTGATCGATGAAGCGCGTACTCCGCTTATTATTTCGGCACCCGCCGAAGAAGCAGCGGACATGTACTACCGTTTCGCAGATCTTGTGACACGGTTAGAGAAAGAAAAAGATTACCGAGTAGATGAAAAGTTGCGCGCCGCCACGCTTACTGAAGAGGGGATCGCGAAAATGGAATCCATGCTTGGTATAGAGAACCTCTATGCGCACGATGGCTTTAAGATGGTTCACCACATGGAGCAAGCGTTAAAAGCACAAGTGCTCTTCCATAAAGATAAGGAGTACGTCGTGAAAGACGGCGAAGTCGTGATTGTCGACGAGTTTACGGGTCGTTTGATGCCGGGTCGTCGGTATTCCGAGGGCCTTCACCAGGCGATCGAAGCGAAGGAACGCGTTCAGATTCAGCGAGAATCCGTTACGTTGGCGACGATTACCTTCCAGAACTACTTCCGTTTGTACGAAAAGATTTCTGGAATGACAGGAACGGCGGCAACGGAGGCAGAGGAATTTCATAAGATCTACAAACTCGATGTTTTAACGATCCCAACTCACCGTGACAATAAGCGCAACGATCTTCCTGACCGCTTGTATAAAACAGAGATTGCGAAGTTTCACGCGGTCGTCAAAGAAGTGAAAGAACGGCATCAAAACGGCCAGCCGGTGCTAGTCGGCACGTCGAGCATCGAGAAAAACGAGGTTATGCACTTGTTATTGCAGCAAGCAGGCGTTCCTCACGAGGTGCTGAATGCTAAGAACCACGAAAAAGAAGCTCAGATTATTGCGCAGGCGGGCAGAAAAGGTGCGGTGACCATTGCCACCAACATGGCTGGTCGCGGTGTCGACATTATTTTAGGAGGAAACCCGCAAGATCCTGTCATGGCAGAAGAGATTCGCGCTATGGGAGGCTTGTGCGTGATTGGTACGGAGCGCCACGAATCACGTCGTATCGATAATCAGCTCCGTGGCCGTGCGGGACGTCAGGGCGATCCAGGAACGACGCGCTTCTATGTGTCAATGGAAGATGATCTGATGCGTATCTTTGGTTCGGATCGCATGAAATCCATGATGGACACGCTTCGCTTGCCAGATGACGAGGCGATTGAGAATCGGTTTCTCTCGAAATCGATTGAAACCGCTCAGCGCAAGGTCGAAGGACATCACTTCGATATTCGTAAGCATTTGTTGGAGTACGATGACGTTCTAAATAAGCATCGCGGGGTCTTTTATCGAAAGCGAGAGGAGTTTTTGATCGCCACCGAAGCTCCAACCGAAGAGGGTGAGCGTCAAACAAAAACAGTGGTGCTAGCGATGTTTGACCGCGAAATCGATCGCTTGCTCGCCCGTGTGACGCCCGTCGAAGAGCAAGGAACGTGGGATCTTGCGACCTACCAAGATTGGCTCAAGATGGTCTTCCCAGCAAATGTCGATTTAGGTATAGAAATAGTGAAAGAGCGTGTTGTGGAAGCGAAGGATCCCTCCCTTGTTTTGGGCATTCTGGATGCACATTTGAAGGACATCGTGCGCGTTGCCTACAAAGAATTAGAATCGCTTTTGCTTGAGCCATCGGTTGTGCGCGAAGTCGAGAAGGCGATTGTTCTTCGTACGATGGATGATGCCTGGATTTTGCACCTCGAGGCCATGGATCACTTGCGTCACGGAATTGGTTTGCAGGGCTATGGTCAGCGCGATCCATTGGTCGAATACAAGCGCGAGGGACACCGATTATTCACCGAATTTCAGTCAGCAATAGACGCTCGCGTTACAATGATGATCTTTAAGGTGAGTGTTCAGCAAAATCCACCCACCCCGCAAACGCGAACAGCATAATCTCAAAAAAAAGAATGGGCGTCGCCTGTTCTTTTTTGTTGCGCTATACTAGTTCGTATATGCCCCATGGCGAGTACTCATTTGACGACGGCCGTGCAACCATTCCTGCTGAACAGTCATCGACTCTGCAGCAAAAGAGTGAGCAAGAGCTCACGCAGCTTTTTGGAGAACGGGTGAGAGAGTTACGCGCGGTGCTTGATCAGGACGCTGCGCAAAGTGCAGATCCGGAAAGAGCGGCGCGTCTTCGTGGGTACCAAGAAACCTTGTTACAGAATCTTGAAAATAGCCTTGATCCGAACGAGTTTGAAGTCCCTGTCTACACAGATGAAAATGGCCAAGAGGCGTTTTTTAAGGATTACTTCCGTCAGCACCTCGATTACATCGACGATCTGCAAGACGCGCTTGTTGCGAAAGCGAATAAGGCTCATGAGCAACCGTCTGAGCCAACGCAGGCTTCACCGAACGCAGATCTGTTCCCAGATGGTCGTGTGCCCATGCCGGACGGTCCAGAATACACACCCGTTGCCGACGAGTTCGTACGCCGCCAAGAAGCGTCAGCCAAAAACGCGCCTTCAGAAATGGCACAAATGCTCAACCGACTAGATGAGCAGCGACGAAGAGAGCGTGAGCAAATGAGTCGTTTAGAGGAGTATTTTTCACTTCCCGCTCCAGAACCAGGGGCGAGTGGTATATACGAGCTACCTTCGTTGCCGACGGTGCAAACGCGTGACTCAACCGTCTCTACTGTGGCGGAGGTCTCAACGCCACATCGAGGGGATGAGGTGATTGGTTTTAATGATGAAACGGTCGTGATGCCCGTCGTGCAGCCCCAGCCGCAAAAGAAGTCTAATCTATGGTTGAGGGTGAAGAGTTTTTTTGGACGAGGTTAATCCTTCGAGCGCGCAGTGCAAGAAAAAGGGGAATTTCATTCCGTGCGATATTTTCGGCTTTGGCGCGTGGGCCAGAGTCGCTCACTTTTGGCGACGTCCACTCTTCACAAGCGTCAATCGCAAAACCAGCATTTGCTGCGGCTTGAATGTAGTCACAAAGCGGTCGGTGATAGGAATAGGTTTTTACCCCAGGTGCCTTTCCAGGGTGGGCCTCGATGGGCATTTCGTATTCACCTAGGTAGCGATCCACGCGGCGATACTGGATTTTACGCTCTTCATCCCATCCCCAGCCGCTTTGGCGTGGTTGTCTGAAGGCTGGATGGTTTAAGACAACGACAAAAGCACCTCCTGGAATGAGGGCTTGTGCGGCGGCAAAGAAGACGCCTTCCATGGGGTCGATGTTTTGTAGCGCAAGTAGGCAGCTCGCGCTCGCCATACTGTTTTTAATGGATGAGGGGAGTGGTTCACGCGCGTCTCGTACCACGAACTCGGCGTTGGGTAGCCCACGCCGTTTCGCTGCTCGAATAAGGGAAGAAGAGGCATCAATGCCCAATGCGGAGGCGCGCTTGTGGCGGATGCTCCACTTGGAAAGAAATAGGCCGTCCCCGCAGGCGAGGTCGAGATGATTGCCGTGTGGCACGTCTTCGAGGAGTCGTAATACACCAGGATGAACGACGTGCGCGTGAAGCGTATCTTCTTCACGAAGATGACGATGGTACCACGATGACACGGGTTCCCAGCTGGTTTTTGGATGACGACGAGAGGGATTCATGAGCGCATCATAGCAAAAACACCCATATTTTCTAGTCGTTGAAGCGAGTCTTGAAAATTGGTACTATGCAAGCATATGGGAGAATGGATCATCCGTATTGTGTCAGGACTCGTTGTGTCTGGATTGGGTGTGTATACCGTTATGCACACCGAAACGATTATCGATTTCTTTGGTACCAGCGATTGGGCGGACTCTAAGCTTGGCGGGGGTGGCACGCGCTTGGTTTATAAGTTAATCGGCATCGTGACGATTCTTCTTGGATTTCTCGCTATGTTCAATTTGTGGAATGCGTTTTTGGCGGTCACGCTCGGTTCATTTCTTCCAGGGGGCAGCTAAGATTCTTATCGGTCTTGAATTTTTCACCGGTATCTCCTATTCTTTGGCGCATCTATGTCGATCTCTTTATTGTTCCAGTGGCTTCTTGGTCGAGGTCCGCTTCCTCCTAAAAACGCGTTTATGAGTTTGGCGGTTATTTTTGTGGTCGTGACTTTGGCCGGAATTTTGACGTGGGGAAGTACGCTTATAAAGCGCTTTTCGGGTTCTAAGTCGGAGAAACAAGCTCGTGCTCGTTTAGGTACGGCGCTTGGGTGGTTGGGGGCGACAAGTGCGTTTTTTGTCTTTTCTTGGTGGCAGGGCGTCCCTTACCTGGGTGCGCTGATTCTGGTTGTCCTGTGTGTTCTCTGGATGGTCTACGAGGTTTGGGTTTACGTGAAAAGCAAGACGGCCGTGAACGACCATCACGTCACATCTCGCTATGATCGCTGGCTCCCAAAACGAAAAAAGTCATAATTCGAGCTGTATGGGTGGAGCGGGAGAACGCTTCGCTGAAGCGTTTTTTTGCGCCAAAGGAGCCACGATTCTCGACCGGAATTGGCACAGCCGTTTCGGCGAACTTGATTTAGTGGTATTACTTCAGGGGATTGTGCGCGGAATTGAAGTAAAAACACGCACAAATGAAGCCTTTGGTACGCCTGCTGAGGCGATTACTCTTCGGAAGCTAGATCGCCTCCAAAAAACACTTTTGCTTTGGCAGCAGGCTCATCCCGACTTTCACCACGTTCCGATCGCCTTAGACGCTTTTTGTTTAACCATAAAAAACGGCAAAGCTACACCAGAATGGATCCAGGATGTAAGTCTTTCTTAGCCTAGATACTCCGCTAAATCTCTTGACAAAATGAGCTTTTTTTGATACGTTCGAACACTCCTATGCTAACCATCGCCATGATTGGTCAGAAGGGCCTTCCGGCTCGTTCTGGCGGAATCGAGCGCCACGTTGAATCGTTGGCGCGTGGTTTAGCGTCTCGTGGTCATCGAGTAGTTGTGTTTGGTCGTGCCTGGTACGCGGACGATGGGCTAGAGCTCCCAGAGGGGGTGACGCAAACGTTTACCAAGGGCATTCACACAAAGCATCTCGATGCGATTACCCACGGCGTGACGGCTCTTTGGAAGGCTCGCTACTACCGACCGGATATCATTCATATCCATGGTGTCGGAAATGCGCTGTTGGCTCCGTTGGCTCGCGTTCTACACCCAAGCGCGAAGACGGTTGTTACCTTTCACTGTAAGGATCGCCTGCATACCAAGTGGAGCTGGTTCGCGAAACTAGCGTTTTGGGTTGGTGAATGGGTGGCTTGCTACGCTTCTGACGAAGTGGTGACGGTCTCTGAAGAGTTGCACGGATATTGCCAAGCGGTTTACGATCGGCAGGCGAAATTCATTTCCCACGCCTTTGAAACGGATAAGGCGGCTCCGTCCGCGCAGCTATTAGACGATTTAGGCTTAGTTCCTCAGCGGTATCTGTTGTTTGTGGGGCGATTGCTGCCTCACAAGGGAGCTCATCGGTTGATCCGCGCATATGCTTGGGCAACGCAGGAATACCCGGGTTTATTTGATGAAATTCCACTCGTAATTGTGGGAGGATCGGCCTGGACAGACGCATATGTCACCGAGGTAAAGCGATTGATTCGTGAGACGCCGGGGGTTGTGTACTTAGGCGAACGCCACGGAGCGCTTTTAAAAGCGCTTCAGGCTTACGCCTTGGCGCACGTCTTTCCGACGTCGGAAGAGGGACTTTCTCTTGCAATATTAGAGGCGGCGACATCTGGGAACATGGTGGTGGCTACAGATATTGTGGCAAATAAAGAGGCTCTGGGCGACGCAGGAGTGTATGTGCCCGTCAATGACGAAAAGAGCATTGGAAAGGCGCTAGCCGGAGTATTGTCGCTTCCGCCTGAGGAGCGAGCTATGTACGCGTCAGCGCAACGAACTTACGTTATGGACCGTTTTGACGCTGAGAAAAACACTGATGCCGTGATCCGCTTGTACCAAGAAACAATGACGGGTGACGCGGTGCTTACGACACCGGTCGCGGCCCCTGCATTTGTCTGGCGATCGAGCTTAGTTCGAGGGTAATGAGTAAAACAGACGGTACAATACGCCTATCAGGGGCGTATTTGCCTTTTTAAGGCTATTTTGCTACGCTTTTATCGCGTTGAGGATTCGTGTTCCTCCCTCGTTCCTTGGGTGGCGAAAACGGGCGCTCCTGTTAGACGCCATGAGCTTTCTTGTCGATCAGTATTACGTATTTCGTGTCCGTTCCTATCATGATGCGGAAGCTTTTGCGCGTCTTTATGATCGTCACGCTGCCTCTCTGTACCGCTTTGCGTATTTAAAGCTCTCCTCTCGTGAGTTGGCGGAAGAGCTCGTTGCCGATATATTTTCAAAATTTTGGGATCGTTTGCAAAAACAAGGGGAGGTTCGCCATGTGCGCGGGCTACTCTATCAGATGTTGCGTAATGGCGTAATCGATGCCTATCGTCGTCGTCAGGGAGCGGTCACAGTCCCAACTGTAACGTTTGAACAGGATGAAACGTCTTCTTATAGCGACAGCCTCTCGAGTGATCTCGGTCGAGGCTCCGAACAGACCGAGGCGCGAGCCGAGGTCGCGCTTCTTCTTGAGAAAATTCGAGGCTTAAAAGAGGACTATCAAGATGTTCTTATGCTTCGTTTGATCGAGGACCTTTCTTTTCAAGAGATCGCTTCGGTGCTCGAAAAAGAGACGGGAGCGGTGCGGGTACTCTTTCATCGGGCGAGAAAAGCCCTTGAGCTCTAGGCATTATCTTTATTTCATGAACTGGCTATTTCGACGGAACGATCCATTCGTTCATCTTCGAAAGCAGATCCAACCGGATTCCGCGTGGCTTTCTCGTACGCGACGTCACCTTGTGACGCGTGCAGGACGAGGAGTGGGGCAGCATCCGGCTTTTTTGTCTTCGCGTTCTCGCTTAAAAGAGGCGCTGCTCATTCTTTTTCCCGCCTCCGCGCTTGAAGCGGTAAGCGGTCCGGTGATGGCGGTAGTGTCCGTGCTCGGTCTTCTATTAGGCGGTTCAATGGCGAGCGTGTCTGCTTCTGAGCGCGCGATTCCGGGTGATCTTCTTTACCCTGTAAAGCTCGCCTCTGAGCAAGCGCAGATTCTTTTGCAAAAAGAAAAAACCGAGAAGATTAAACTTAAAACAGAATTTGTTGGTCGGAGAGCCGAAGAGATTCGAACCATTGCAACCAGTGAAATGGCCGGGAAACCAGCGCTCTTAAAAGAGGCGGCTGGAATTCTCAAGCAAGATCTCGATACGCTGAAAACGCAGTTGTCAGAAGTCAAAACGGTTGAAACAAAAAACGTTGAGGAAGCAAAAAAAGTAGTTGAGACGGCAAGGCTTGTTGATCAAAAGACGGTGGAAGTTGCCAACGTGGTAAAAGATGTTAAAACGGTGATTGATGAGCAAGTCACGTCTCCACTTGCTGAAGTGGAAGCGGCGGCCACAACAGCGGGCATTAAAGCGGTTGAGGTCTTAATTGACACCCACGAAACGCCACAAGGAAAGCAGGTGATCTCGACCGAAGAAATCAAGCAGTCAGTCGCGGTCCGTGTTGAGGGCTTGGAAAAGGGGATCACGACGGCCGCGGAAAAAGTCAAAGAGCTCGCTAGTGCCACGACAGGAACGGCGATGCTTGCAGCGCTTCCAGTGACAACGAGCACGAAGCTCACACTTCTTCCATCGACCTCTTCTTCTACGGCCACGGCCCTCAAAGAGCCGATCAGTCAATTGAACTCCGCGAAGACGTCTCTCAATGAAACGAAGCAGCTTTTGGAAGAAAATAAGTTAGGTGAACTTAAAGAAAAGCTAAGCGAAGCCGCGAAAGCAATGACGGTCATTGAGAAAACAATTCAAAAGAGTGTAGAATCGATCAATGAAAATAAAGTAGACACGTTGCCCACAGGATCGACGAGTACAACGACTTCGTCTGTCATGACTACTCCAACGGAGACAGTGACGGGTACGAAGCCGATGACTCAGGTAATGTCTACATCCACGGTAACGACATCAAGTACGAACGTGCAGGATAAGGCAGGGGTCTAGAGGATGAGAGCTTCTGTTTAAATGAAGAGCGAGGCGCCGCCCGATCACGAGAGAAGCCGTAGGTAACCACACGACGCTTCTGGAGTGGAGGTGGCAACGAAGTTATTCGCTAAACCGCAAGTTCCATCATAGGATCTTTCAGGAACAGGGCACCCATGCTCGTGTGCATGGATGTCCTGCAGGCTGGAAGATCCATTCCTCCTGCCTCGTGTTCGAACCTCTCGAGTCTGGATCGTAAATGGTCGAAACCAGTCGAAAGATTGGTGATCTAGACAGTTACTCATTCTCACATTCATCTTGTTCCGAAGAAAAATTAGCCTTTTTCCTCGGGACGAACCTCTACGGTTCAATCTATGGGTCAATTTTCCAAAAAATTCTTTTCCACGGTCGTGACCCTCTCGACGGTGCTCTCCACCATGGGTACAGCTGCGTTCGCCCTTCCAACGGCGGCCTCTGCTGCAACGCTCGTGAATGGTGACCTGATCAAGGGTCCGCGCGATTCCTCCGTGTACTACTACTTCGGAAATCAGCGCTATGTGTTCCCGAACGCAACGACCTACTTCTCTTGGTTTCGTGACTTCTCGACGGTGAAAACGATCTCACAGTCTGAGCTCGAGATGATCGACCTCGGTACTCGTAACATCACCATCCGTCCAGGCACGAAGCTCGTGAAGATCCAATCCATTCCGAAAGTGTACGCGGTTACGGCCGGCGGACGTCTTCAGTGGATTCAGTCCGAACAAATTGCCTCGTCGCTCTATGGAGCGAACTGGGCTCGTCGCGTCACCGACGTTCCAGACTCGTTCTGGGGCAACTACTCGGTTGACACGGCCACGGTTTCTTCCAGCGTCCACCCAGAGGGAACGCTCGTCTCTTACGCTGGATCGGGTGATCGCTATGTCGTCTCGAACGGCATGAAGCGCCGCATCTCGGACTCTGCGTTTGCTGCGAACGGTTTCAACTCGTCTGACGTTGTCACGACGGGCATCGTGTATCCAAATGGTACCGATGTAACGGGTCGTGAAGCCGGCTTGGCTGACCTCGTTGCTGGTGGCTCTGTCACCCCAACGCCAACGCCAACGACCGGTAACGTCACGGTTTCTTTGAACTCCGACACGACGAACTATCGCTCGGTCGTTCCAAAGAACGCCATGAACGTCGAACTTCTTCGCTTGAACGTCACGGGTGGCAGCGCTGCGGCAACGATCAACACGCTCCGCTTGCGCCGCGCCGGCGTCGGTCTTACGACGGACTTCAACGCAGTTTACGTTTACAAGGCTGATGGTACGCGCTTAACCTCGGGTCGCACGATCAACTCCTCCACGAACGTGGTTGAGTTCTCGGGTTTGAACCTCGAAGTCCCAGCCGGTCAATCCATGACGCTCGTCATCACGGGTGACATCGGTGGTTACACGGGCTTTACCACAGGTGGTCAGCACTACTTCGAGGTTGCGGATGCAAGCTCGGTGGTCATGAGTGGTACGGGTACGATCTCTGGCACGTTCCCAATTACGGGTCGTCCAGTCACGATCGGTACGGCCACGGTGGCTCGTGTTGACGTCGACAACGGCTCCACGCCAGCCAACCCACGCGTTGGTTCGCAGGATGTCGAAATCGCCAACTTCAAGCTTGTCGCAAACGGTTCCAACGATGTTGAGATCCGCCGCGTCACGCTTTACCAGGGTGCCGACATCTCCAACAGCGATTTGACCAACCTCCGCCTCTTCCAGGGCTCGACGCAAGTCGCCTCCGCGAGCGGTGTCTTGAGCAGCGGTCAGATTGTGTTGAACTTCACGTCGCCTTTCTTGATTCCAAACGGTCAGACACGCAACTTCAGCCTCCGTGCTGCGGTGAGTGGTCGCACGGGTCGTAACATCCGTATCTACTCGGAGTACACGACAGATGTGTTGGCTATTGACCGCGTGCAGGGCGTTGGTGCTCAGGTCTGTATCGGTGGTTCTGGATCCATCGCCTCCGGTGATGGCTGCGATGGCAGCTATAACGGATCTGGCTCCACAACAACGAACGCCAGCTACTCCTCCACGGAAGGTGGCCAGTTCACGATTACGTACAATGGTCCAGCGACCGCCAACGTGGCTCGCGCGTCCAATGACGTCGTGTTCTACCGCTTCTCCATTACGTCCGGCTCGAACGATATCGAAGTTCGCAAGTTGAACTTCGTTGTCACGACAACGGGCGGCGGCTACTTGACTTCTGGTTCGACGGATTACCTCCGCGATATCAAGGTGAAGGATGCTGACACGGGTGAAACGGTCGTTTCCGCTTCCAGTCTCGGTTCTACGGCGATCGCCTACAAGGCGTTCAGCGAGTCCACGTCCTTCACGATTCGTGCTGGACAGACACGCAACTTCTTGATCACGGCTGATACGTCCTCCGACGTTTCCAACGGTATTGGTTACATCTTCGCCCTCGGTGGAGCTTCCAGTAACGCGATCTTCGGATCGACGGACCTCCGTGTGGTGAACTCGGGTGAATTCCTCACGTCTGGCATCTCGCCAAACACAACGGTGACGGGTAACACGATGACGGTCCAAGCCGCTGCGCTGAACGTCGCCCTCGCTGGTAGCCCATCCTCGGGTGTGTACGTGAAGAACCAGCCAATGATTCCAGCGGTCGCCTTCGTGCTTTCCGCCGGTTCTCAGAACGATGTTCGCGTGACGTCATTCAAAGTCACAGGTTCCGCCACGACCTCCGTTGGTTCTGGTGGTAGCTACGACGCCGACTTGCTCGACTCCGTTGTCAACACCTGTGCGATGTACGACGTCTCGGTTGAGCCAGCTGTTCAAGTTGGAAACCATGTGAGCCCAGCTTCGATGGGTGGTACGATGACCTTCTCGGGTCTCTCGTACATGATCCCACGCGGCTCCAGCAAGACCATTCAGGTCCGCTGTACGGCTGACTCCTCCATCAGTGATACGACGAACGGCGACCGCTTTGCTCTCGGTATCGATACCGACAGCGACGTTGCTGCTCAGGACAACGATGGCAACACGGTGACGGTGACGCGCACGACGGCTGTTGATAACAACGCCGGCACGACGCCATCCAGCTTCTCCGTGTTCCAGACGGTTCGCGCTAATGGTACGGTCTCCGTTTCCACGGACAGCCTCCGCTCCTCCACGATCCTCGTGACGGGTGCCACGATGGCTCCAGGTGAGAACGATGGCTACCAATTGATGACGACCCTCAAGGCTTCCGCTCAGTACGAAGACATGGAACTTGATCGCCTCATGGTGAGCTCGACGGGTCCTTCCGCGAACATCCACCGCGTGGCTCTCGCCCAGTCTTCCAACAGCGACTGTACGTCCTACACGATTAAAGCTCGTAAGGAATTCACAGCCGGTCAGAACGCCACGACGACGCTTCTCTTCGAAGACTCCAGAGTGGTTGTTCCAAAGGGTGGCAGCACGTACCTCTGTCTCATGGCGAAGTTGGCTCCTACGGTCAACTCCTCCACGAACACGGACACGACGGCCTCTCCTCGCTCCGGTAACTCCATCGCCCTCGGTGTGGCTGCTGGTCAAGGCGACTCGTTCTTCAACGCCTCCGACTTCTCCAGCCGCTTGAACATCCGTGCGACGGGTGCCGCTTCCGGTGAGCGTGTGTACCAGTCGTCTACAGCAGGTCTCTCCGGTAACACCTTCGTGGTGCGCCGCTCGAAGCCTGTGGTGACGAACCCAAACACGACTTTCCAGAGCACGCTCTCGGTCGGTGAACGCACATTGTGGCGCTCACAGATCGGTTCCGAAGGTGGTGCGATTAAGCTCAAACAGATGATCTTCTCGGTTTCGGTCGTGACGACATCTAACATGACGCTTGGTCAGTTCCGCCTCTATAAGGATGGTCAGATGATTTCTCTCTCTGATATCAGAATTACGGACGGTGCGACGACAACGAACCTCGAAACAGCCACCATTAGCTACGCTTCTGGCAGCTCCTCGACGCTCCGCGTTGTTGCTCAGTTCTCTTCTGAGCAGACGATTACATCCGGTGCCACGTACGAACTCCGTGCCACGATTGGTGGCTTGAGCTCGACGACGGGCGACTCGATCTCTACGTCCCTCACGACGCAGTCCTTGTCTTCCGCGGTCACGGGTTATGTCTCTGAGCCAACCAACGCCACTCCTCTCACGATTGGTGGTGTGAACTCGGGTGATCTCGCTATCGTGACTGGCACGGTGCCATCCTCTGGCAACGGCGGCAGCACGTATGGCTTCATCTGGTCTGATGACTCAGAACAGGGTGATCACAGCGCAACCGCTTATCCGTCCGATACCACGCCTTCCCGCGACTGGACGAACGAATACTTGGTTGACACGGTCTCCACGGTCTTCGTCTTGAACAAGTAATTGTTCTCGCGAAACGTGAACAAAAACCTCGCTTCGGCGGGGTTTTTGGTTTTTTGTAGACATGCTACGCTTGAGCGCACACCTTATGTCTGAAGCATTCATTGCACGCTTTTTGAAGCGAGTCGTCCTCGTGGGGGTATATGGCGGGCTCTTTATGCCGCTCATCTTTATTCCGAGCGTCATTTTTCCGTTCGTGTTCTCTAAGATCATTCTCTTTCAAATATTGATTGGCCTGACGTTCCCCGCGTACTTACTTCTTATCTGGATGCGTCCAGAAGAACGTCCACGCAGTCATCCACTCTTATGGAGTCTTGTGGCTTACTTTGTCGCAATAGCGATGTCAGTTGTCTTCGCTGTTGATCCGATGCGAGCTTGGTGGGGGAATCAGGAGCGCATGAACGGCCTTTTCTCGATGCTTCACTTCTTGGCGTGGCTGCTCATGATGTCTTCGGTGGCAAAAACTTGGGAAGATTGGAAAAAGCTGCTCAACGTACAGGTGGTTGTCGGTGGCCTCGTTGCGATCACAGGGATCTGGCAGAAATGGGTTAATTCAAGCGCATTTCTGTATGAAGCGGGTCCTCGTGTCGGTGGAGTCTTGGACAACCCCATTTACATGGGCGTCTATCAGATGTTCATGTTCTTTTTCTTGGCGTTTCTGGCTTCACGTACAAAATCTCGTTCTCTTTGGGCGTGGTATGGATTTTTGGCGGTTCTCGCGGCGTTTGCGTTCATTGCCGCGGCCTCTCGCGGTCCATTATTGGGCTTGTTTGCCGGCGTTGCAGCGTTTACGATCTTCGTCGTGCTCTTTTCCGATAACAAAAAGCTCCGCTTGGGCGTGATGGGGATGATTGTGCTCGCATTGATGGGGTATGGAGGTCTTTATTTACAACGAAACGAAGAGTGGGTGGCTCGGGCCGGTTTAGGTCGATTCGTGAATCTCACGACGACATTGGATACTCGATTGATCGCCTGGAAAATCGCTTGGGAAGGGTTTAAAGAGCGTCCTCTCACGGGATGGGGCTTCGATAACTTTCATATTCTATTCAACCAAAAGTATAATCCGATCTCGCTTCGTTACACGCTGTATGAAACCTGGTTTGACCGAGCGCATAACACGGTGCTCGACGTTCTCTCGATGACGGGCATTTTAGGGTTTGTGACGTTCGTATCCATCTTCGTATCCATCTTTTACGCAGCCTGGAAAGCGCAGAAGAAGGGGACGATTGACCTTCCGCTAGCAGCTCTCTTGTTTGCGCTTCCGGTCGCGTATTTCGTTCAGAACCTATTCGTTTTCGACCATCCAGCGGGTTTTGCGCTTAGTTACTTCTTATTCGCCTTTGTGATTGCGGCGACACGAGAAGGGTTTTTGCATGGAACGGCGCCAACGCCTCATGAAAATGGACGCGCTTTTTCTTGGGGGGTGGCTATTCCGGTTGCGCTCGTATTTCTCTTGGTTGTTTGGCGAGCGTCTATTCTTCCGTTTCGTGTCTCTCGCCTCTCTATTGCGGCCGGTCAACAATTCGGAACGGCTGCCGCGTTGCAAAAGGCATTGGCCGCCGAAAATACCTGGACGCCCTATTTAGATGAGCAGACATTCTTGCTGTCGCGAGCGCTGGTAGCAGCGGCAGGAAACGATCAGCTAGAAAAAATTCCGTCTTGGCGATCGTGGTACGACTTGGCGGTACGAGTGTCTAAGGAAGAACTCCGTCGCCATCCATTAAATACGCACCCTTGGTATATCTACTCACGGCTGTTGAACGACACGACTGGCTCGGTTCCAGAAAATTTGACGTTAACAGAGCAAGCCTACAAGAGCGCTATTGCAACAAGTCCAAAACGACAACAGCTCTACTTCAATTTGGCGCGTTTCTATGTACAAACGGGTCGTGTTGACCAGGCGTTAGAACAGGCGGCAGTCGCGCGTGATTTTGATTCGGAGAACGGCTATGGTGACTGGACGCACGGCATCGTGCTCTTCTACGATAAGGGTGATAAGGCAAATGGAGCAAAGGAGCTTGTTCAGGCCCTAGAAAAGCCATACCCATATCCGCCGGAATTTCCACGTGACATGGTACCGATTGTTGAATCGTATAAGATTCTCGGTCGAACAAAAGAACTAGATGCGTGGATCGATAAGCTCGGTTATGAGGGTGGCACGATGCAGCAGTACCTACAGATCGCGTATGAGCTACAGCTGTCAAACCGTATCGATCTGCGTGACCGGGTTCTTACGGGTGCAAAGAAGATCTATCCGGCTATTCAGGAAGAGTACGATAAGGCAACGCGTCAAGTTACTTCGACTCCTTCGTAAGGAGTCGAGCGTTCTCCTCGAAGGTTCGTGTCAATGGAAACAGGGCTCTTACACGTGATGGGCCCTGTTTTTCGTACGGGGTACGTTGCTTTTTATCGAGGCAGCGTTCAAGGGATGTTAAAAACGCCTTTGCGTCGTTTGGCGGACAAATGAGCCCCGCGGGCCCCAGCATCCAACGACACGCGCCGACGTCAGAGGCGATGCAAGCGACTCCCGCCGCCATCGCTTCCAGGAGCGACCAGGGCATGCCTTCTTTGATGGATGGAAGAACAAAGGCGTCAAACGCTCGCAAAAAACGAGCAGAGGATCCAGGATCACGAATCACATGAATGCGTGAGCGGGTTGAGGAGTCTGCTACGGCGTCTTCAAGTTTTTTTCGCTCTGCGGGAAGTCCATCTCCAAATAAAAGACAGTGAGCATGAGGATGAGTTTCTAAAAACGGCGTCACAACCTGTTCAACATACCAGGGTAACTGTTTTGCGGGGTAGGCATGGGCGATGGTACCAAAGACAAACGATGTATTGTCTAAGCCGAGCTGTTCTCTGGCTTCATCGCGCGCAAGGAGGGAGGATTCAAGACTTGGAAGGTGAATTCCGTTTGGAATAACGACAAGCTGTTCAGATTTGCCGATATGCTCTCGAAGGGCGACAGTCTGGTCGCCTGGGTGGACGCAAATAATCGCGTCTTTCCAAGGAGCGGTTACGCGTTCTGCAAAACGGTAGAGAGATTGCTTCCAGGCGGGCATAGGCTCTAAAAAGACCCATCCACCGATGCGATAGACGATGCGAGGAATGTGAAGAAGGCGAGCGACGACGCTCCCCATGGCGCCCATTTTGCTGCTGTTTAAGTGAATAGCGCGAGGTTTGAGACGACGTAGAACAAAGTAGAGTTCGAGTGTCGCGATCGGGTCCCAGAGAGGAGAGAGCTCACGCTTCAAAAAACGTAAGCGATGGAACGGAATCTGTCGTTTTCGTGCCTCTACTTCAAGCCAGGCCCCTGCGCCTCCCAAGATAACGACAGACTCGCCCCGTGTTTGCAGCCATTCAGCAAAACGAAGGACGAACTGCGTAACGCCACCAGGCTCACTGAGAGTGATCGCGAGGACAATCGGAGGGGTTTTGGGGGTGTTTGGCATACTGGGGTTCTTCGGATAGGCTATCACAAACGCTCTCTCTCTGTATGTGTGGCATTGCTGGAAGGATTTCGCGCGCTGCTCCCCTTGGAGATGGTGTGCTTTCTGATGTTCAACGGGCGCTCTCTCGACGCGGTCCCGACGGTCAGAGCAGTTGGAGTAGTCAGCCAACACAGGAGGGCTACACGGTTCAGTTCGTGCACGCTCGTTTGGCGCTCGTTGATACCTCCGCGCGAGGAAATCAGCCCATGACGAGCGCGACGGGTAAAACGACGATTGTCTTTAACGGAGAAATCTATAACCATCGTGCACTGCGTCGTGCGTTAGAAAAGAACTACCAATTTCAATCATCTTCTGACACGGAAGTAATTTTGGCGCTATATGAGCGTGACGGCGTTGATTGCTTGGCATCGCTGCAGGGCATGTTTGCGTTCGCGCTCTGGGACCATGAAGCGCAGCAGCTCTTTGTCGCTCGAGATCGAATGGGAAAAAAACCCTTCTTTTATTCGATGGGTGAAGATCATTTTTCTTTTGCCTCTGAAATCAAGGGATTATTTGCACAAGGAGTAACGGCCGAGGTGGATTGGGATGCTGTTCGTCTCTTTTTAGCGTTGCAGTACGTCCCATCTCCTAAAACCGGGTTTGAGGGAGTCTGTTCCTTGGAGCCGGAGCAGTACGGTATTTGGCAGAAGGGTTCGTTCGTCCTTCAGTCGTACAACGACGCCTCGTACCGAGGGGATTGGCAGGAGTCAAAAGAATCATTTATTGATGCGTTGGATGCGACCCTGCAGGAGGCAGTTCGAGAGCGCTTAGACGCAGATGTTGAAATTGGTTTATTTCTTTCGGGCGGAATCGACTCGTCTCTCGTTGCTGCGGTCGCAAAGCAAGTGTCTGTGGTGCCACGGCAAGCGTTCACCCTTGGATTTGCTCAAAAGGCGTTTGATGAGCGCGACGAAGCTTCGGCGTGGGCCCGGCAGCTCGGGTTTAGATCGCATACGATCGAACTTGGAGCGGGCGATCTGTTGGCAAGTGCTGACGAAGTACTCGATTATTACGATCAACCATTTGCCGACTCGTCTGCGCTCGCGGTTTGGCATTTGGCGCGTGGCACAAAGCCGTATGTAAAAGGAGTGTTGACAGGGGACGGAGGGGATGAGCTGTTCGCTGGCTACCCACGGTATCGGTATTGGCGGTGGGGGGAAGCGGGGATGCGCGTGTTGGCTCCTTTGGTGTCTCGTGTTCCTACACAAAAAGCGCGACGTTTAGGGCAGGCGTGGCTAGAAAAAACGGCTCTCGATCGCTATCTTGCGCTTTTTGGGGGTGCCTACTTTTTACCGTCTGAACATAGTCAGCTTCTCACACCGGCATTCGCAAAGCATACCGAGCAAAGTCTTTCTGAGTGGAAAAAATCGTGGGAGTCGCTCGCATCGTCACCTCTATTACCAATGCTCTTTGATCAGCAGAGCTACCTTCCTGATGATTTGCTTGTAAAAACGGATCGCGCCACGATGGCCTGGGGGGTGGAAGCGCGCTCGCCGCTTTTAGACCAGCGGGTTGTCGCACTTGCAAGACGCGCTCCTCCGGTCTGGCACTTTGAGCAGGGAAATCATAAGCCACTTTTGGTTGAGCTCGCGAAGCGCTATCTTCCAAGTAACATTCTGACGCGCAAAAAACGAGGCTTTCAGCTCCCGCTTGCCGAGTGGTTTCGAGGGGATCTCGGTC
>CAZIVC010000008.1:0-41809 GCA_964542945.1 uncultured Gammaproteobacteria bacterium | reverse complement strand
TTCTGGAGCTGCTCCCAGAGCAGCTTCGAAACTGATCCCAAACCCGGCGCAAGCCAGAACCCCTCAGCGAAGCTGAAAAAATAGCCCTGAGGCGAAGCCTCTTTATTCTTCAAAACCGTGGCTTGCCAAAAAACAAACAATCCTCTACAGTACCGCCCGTTCGCCGAGGTAGCTCAGTGGTAGAGCGAAGGACTGAAAATCCTTGCGTCGCCAGTTCGATCCTGGCCCTCGGCACCATAAAATATCCCGCGTATGCGGGGTATTTTTATATGCAGGATCGAACTGAGGGAGGGCGTTGGGAACCGTGAGGTTCCCGGTTGCGGAATTTTGAAAAACCGATGGGTTTTTCAGGAGGAGCGTGAGCGACGACGTGAGTATCCTGGCCCGCGGCACCATAAAATATCCCGCGTATGCGGGGTATTTTTATTTCAAGAATCGAACGAAGGAAGGGTTTTATATTGACAGGAACGTCTTTTTTTTGATCTGATGACGGCGCCTCGTAACCACAGGGAGAGGTGTCATGGCGCAGGAAAACAGCTACTCGCTGGATCGGCTTGAGACGGATCTTCGGAGCCTGGGCATTCAGCCCGACAACGACGGAGCCTTCCGGTTCAGGCCGGGTATGGTCGTGGAGGCCTGCCTCAGCGATGGTGATTCATGGTTCGCCATATTCGTGGCGAACGGAGAGCGCTTCTATCGAATGGTCGTTCTCGATGAACAGGGAAACGGCTGCCTGCGCGAGGTGCCCATCAGCCATTGTGCACTCACCCAAGTCAACGGCCATTGGGGTCTCGAGGGATTGATCGCGGTATTGGGGGAGAATTCGCTTCAGGGAGAAGAGTCGATACTTCTCATTCCACCCAAGCTCGTTCCACTCGTGACAGATATCAAGGTGCTCGTTCATTCGCTGGGGCTGCCTCTTGCTGCGGGCACGCTATACGAATCTTCTATATGCTCTCGAGAGGCTGTCTGCGAGACTCTTTACACTCGACGTGAAGAGCTCACAGATCTTCAGCGGGCTAGTGTTCTGGAGCGTCTTGCTGCCCACATAAGCTACGGCATGTCGCCCGTGCAACTCGTCTCATTCGCAAGATGTTTGGAGCGTTGGGTCAGGGATGCCTCGCCTTCCGAGGGTTGGACCGCGAGCCTGATCGTGCTTGTCTTGAAGCAAGTGTATATTGGTTCGCGGCAATGGTCTCAACCGAATGAGCTGCAAGCTTGCTTCAACGGACTCTGTATATCGCTCGACTCTCTGCTAATGCTTAGGGTATTTGACGAGCTGTTGGGTTCCGCAAACGAGGTCGGTGCGGCTGTTCTTGAGGCCTGCGCGGATCGATGGGGTAGACATCAGCCACGAGAGGTTCTTCTGTCTTATGTAGGTCGTCTCGAGGGCAGGGTTAGGTACTGCTGTGAGCGATCTGCTCAGGAAAGCGATCGGCAACTCCGTGATCGTTGGGGCAAGTTCATGGCCGAATGCATTGATTGATTCTCCTGACTCTCTGAGTCAGTTTCTTTTTATGCAGGATTTGCAAACACCGAAGATTTCAAATTGATGATCGGTGAACGTCGCAAAACGGCGAGTAGCTTTTTGTAGAGCTGGAAGAAGCGATGTCATGGCGCATAAAGAAATATCTTCGATGTATCCACAGTTGGTGCACACAATATGGTGATGATCGTGTTCATCTTTTTGTTCGTACCGAGTTGCTCCACCGAGTTGAACGGTTTTTAAGATGCCAGCAGTTAAAAAGTGCTCGAGCGTGCGGTAAATCGTGGCGCGATCAATCGAAGGAAGGGCGGCCTCGATCTGTGTCGCAAGCACGGGTGATGTTTGTTTCGCGAAAAAAGCGAAAAGCGCCAATCGTGGCTTTGTCACGCGGAGTTCGTGGGCTCGCAAAACGGTGTTTGCGTCGATGAGCCGAGCTTTCATGAAGTTGATCGTAGCGCAAACAGATGTGTTTATGCAACTCGGTCGCATCTATTGACAGCATGGCGAGCCGTCATTATAGTTGCGACTAAGTTGCAAATATGCGGATCGCTTTTGTTGGAAAAGGGGGGAGCGGTAAGACGACCTGGTCGGCGTTATTTGCATTGGCTATCGCGAAAAAGGGTTTTTCTACGCTCGCGATCGATGCCGACATTAACCAGCATTTGGCGGATGCATTTGGTGTGACAGCGACGCAGAAAAAAGGGCTTACGGCAATTGGGCACGAGCTCTCGGCCGTGCGCAAGTTCTTTGCCGGTGAAAATCCTCGCGTGAAAGCTGATGGAACGTTTCGCATGACGACGCCTCCTGGTCGTGGTTCCGTGCTCCTCTCATCGATTCAACACCGCTTTGTGGAACGCTACTCGCTTGTCGTTGCGCCGAATCTTCGTTTGATGGAAACGGGAGATTTTGAAGAAAAAGACGTTGGCATGATTTGTTACCATGGAAAAACCATGGCGACGGAAATTTTTTTGAATCATCTTAAAGATCCGCGAAGCGAATATGTGGTCGTCGACATGACAGCAGGAGCGGATACGTTTTCGACGGGCACGTTTCTCAAGTTTGATCTCTTAGTTCTTGTTGTCGAGCCAACAAAAAAGTCGCTTGAGGTTTATCAGCAATTCAAAGAATTCTTGCCGGCGGAGTATCGTTTGGCGGTTGTCGGAAACAAGATTGAATCGAGTGAAGACGAGGCATTTATTCGCGGAGTGGTAAAAGAGGAGTTTTTGATGGCCGCGCCACATCTTTCTCGGCTAAAACTTGTTGAACAAGGAAAGGAGTCACTGCAAAATCTCGTGAACGACACTGTTGTACAAGCAGTTGTTGGCGCGATTGAGAATCGACTATCAAGTCTTGAGCCTGCATGGAAGAAACGACATGACGATCTCGTCGCGCTTCATCGCGAGCATGCGAAGTCTTGGTTGAACGCGAGTTTTGGCATAGACTTTGCAATGCAGATTGACCCAGACTTTTTCATGGAGTGAGTTCTCTGGAGCGAAAAGGTGGTGATTTTCGCCACTTGTTCGCTCGAGGGAACTTGAGCGAGGAGGAGTCCATGCGGCTTTACGATCAAAAGCGCCACTGCCACACGTCTAATTGTTGTCCCGTTGTTGATCTCGTGGAAGGAGGGATACTGCTCTTTCATGATCCTGACGAGTTCTGGCGTGGCTTCATTCGACTACTTCCGGGCGAGCTCGACGCGATCCTTGAGTACGCTCGTCCTTTGCTAGAAGCGTCATCTGCAGAGGCGGCGACGCTCTACGAGACGCCGCGTCTTTGTGTCGTTGGGTATCGCGACGGGACGGTTGTAATCACGCTGAAGGAACCACTTGCCGCTGAACGGTACGTGTTAACGCGCGTGCAATGGAACCTTTTTCTTCGAGAGGCGTCCATACGCTTTTCCAACCTGGCCGCCTAGCGGCTTTTTTTCATGAAATAAAAAAGACGATCAGGCCTTAAGCGCGATCGTCAGTCGTCGTCCGGCGGTTTCTCGCGGAGCAGATCGCTCAGCTTAAAGTGGCCGGTCAGTTCATGCGCAGAGCCCGCGAGAGGCGGGTGCCTCTCGTGGTTTGCGGGTAAGGAATCCTCCTTTTCTGGTGGGTTGCTGCTCATTTTACGAAGCGATTCCACGGTCCCGGTCTGCATCAGGGCCGTGGGGGCGCGGTGCGCGCTCGGTACGCCACTGTCGTCTAGGCTGACGGCATAGGGCGCGGTGTCGCGTGTATCCGGCACTCCAAACTCGTAACGGGGACTCGAAGCACGATGGCCACTTTCGTCCGGTGCGGTGCCTGCAGGGCCAGCGGGGTAACCCGCGGCGGCAGGGGGGCGCACAGGAGGGACGTTAAGCGGGGGTGCGATGGAGTCGGTTGCCGTTCGGCGTGGAGGCGGGCGTGAGTTGAGCGCGCTCGGGGTCGCTGGAGCCGGAGGAATGGTCGCGAGTCCGCTGAGTCGACTTTCAGTCATTTGTATTGACGGAACTTGGAGTCGCCCAGTTAGGCAGTGCTGGTAGTAGATACCAGCAATATCTCGCCAGCGGTCCACTTCTGTTTGCCAGTAGCTAGCGGCGCGTTGTTCCGCGGTTGCGGCCTCTGCACGCGCTGTGTTTCTTTCGCGGGTTAGCTGCTCTCGAAGTGTTGCAACGTGTCGTCGAAGACCGGTAAGCTGCTCGTCTTTTTTTTGTTCGATCTCGTGACGAGCACGAACGTCTTCACGGACGCGAGCAAGTTCGTTTTTCAGTTCAGTGTTCTCTTGCTGAAGTCTGTCCTCTACGACGCCTCCGCGACGAGCGGATTCGCGTGCATCGCTCAGCTGCTTCTGCAAACTTCGGCTGAGTTCTTCTGTCGTCTTGAGGGCGGTCTCTTTTTCTCTAAGCATTCTCTCGACTTCGCGCAATGTTGCCTCGATATTTTCGCTCGGCGGCAGGGTCGTCGCATCCGAGGGGTACGTCGCGACCTTCATTGGTTGCTTCTTCAGAGCTTTGTTCTCAGCTTCCAGGCGTTGTGCTTTCCCCGCGAAACGCAGGAGGAAGAATCCCATGACGCCGTACAGCACCATAGCGCTCACAAGAAGGATATTCCGGAGCCAGGTCGTCTCTTGAGCTGGCGGCGAAACGCGAGTCGCTGGCGCAATCGGAGTAGGATGCCTGATGGTTGGGGCTGGATGCGGCTCCGGGGTGACGACGGGTACGTTCCCGTCGAAACTTCGCGTAACGCCACGAATGAGGCTAGTTGCAACGCGCGCGGCGCCGTTCGGAAGTCGAGCGGCGGTGTTTAGGGCATCACGAACGTTTTCGACGACCGGTGTCGGCCATTGGACGGCGGGTCGCTGTCTTTCGTTCGAGAGAGCGCTTGGCTGAGCCGCCACTTCGATTGGGGCGATGTGCTCAGGAAGCTGAATCGGGCGTCCTTCGATCGTCCAGACATCGTGACGGACGCAGTCAGAAGGGAACAGGAGAAGCGGATTCGCCTCGCTTTCCGGCGCGCACCGATAGTGACGCGATCGCCACCTTCTTCCGTCAGCTCGTTGGCAGACGAGGAGGAACGAGCCGTTCGCGTTCTCACAGAGCAGTCGTCCGGCGGAGTGAACCACAGGGAACTGCTCGGCCGAGACGAGGCCGTACCGTACCGGTGCAATGGTGCGACGGAACGAGATGTGCCTTGGCCTGCCGATGATGTATCCGCGGTTCGCCTCGAGGAAGTAGTCGCCGAAGTTCCTGCGGTCATCCGACGTAGACACTCGCGCCAGGCTTGGAGGCGTGGTCTCGAGTGCGGCGGTGATGGGCGACGCGGGCTGGGGCTGTGCGTAGACGGCACCCGTGTTCAAAATCGCGATCGCGATGATCTGGGAAACCGTTCTCTTCGGCATAGGAGGCCTCTTTTTGTTGAAGAGCTCTCTGGAGACCAGAGCAGGGTTGTCGTACCTTTTTTAGGCGTTTACGTCAAGAGCATTCGCTCTTCTTCGCTTTAGTGGGTACACTAGGTGTATCTCGCTATTTATTTATGGAATCGCATCGTTCTTTACACCATAAAAAACGCTTTCCCTGGGCACGTATCGCTCGGTGGTCGCTTCTTGTACTTGCGGTGGCTTTTGCGATCCCGCTTGCGCTCGGAGGCACGATTTTCGCCGTTGCCGCTAAAGAAGGGTATTCCGCTCTCGAGCGCGTTCCAGATCAAGCCATGAATCAAGAGTTTGCTCGGGCGGTTTTTTCGATCTCTCAGGCCGAAGCGTCACTCGAAAAGGCCTCAAGAGGACTCACTTGGCTAGGTCCATGGAGATTTGTTCCTTTTGCGAGAGCGCATATCCGGTTAGCGGAAGAAGGAGTTCTTGCCGCTAAGCTTACGCTCTCCGGAGCGAAGGACGTTGTTGAGGTAGCCGCAATGGCGCAAGAATCCTTTGATGTGATTCGTTCGCAAGATTTTGGGATTGGTGGACAACGAAGTTACAAAGACCTGACACCTGACGAGCGTCGGATTATTTTGGGACGTATCGCCAACGCCCTGCCTCAGATTCGTTCTGCGCAAGAAAAAATGCGCCTCGCGGCGATTCGTTGGCAAGAGCTGCCAGCAGATGGGGTGTTTGCGCCACTTCGTAACCAAATCCGCACCCAGGTTGATCGATTTAGCGATCTCCAGACGCAATTTGATCAAGCGGTTCAAATTGGTGAGGTATTGCTACCGATGACGGGTTATCCAGCGCCGAAAAAATATGTCGTTATTCTGCAAAACAACCAAGAGATGCGCGGCACGGGTGGATTTATCGGAACGGTAGGGGAGTTATGGTTAAGCGCCGGATCGATTGAAAAGATGACGTTTCAAGATGTCTACTCTGTTGATCTTCCGATTAGCGGTGTGTGGAAAGAGCCGTCGCCAGCCCCAATCGCGCGTTGGCTTGAGCAAAAGACGTTGTTTTTGCGTGACGCGAATTGGTCACCCGATTTTCCAACCACGGCACAGGTTCTTTTGCGCTATTACACCGAAGAGCGTCGTTTGGCGGGAATTATTCCCACAGATCTAAACGGAATTATCGCGATTCAGCCGGATTTTTTTGAGCGGCTCCTTCGTATTACTGGTCCGGTTACCGTAGAAGATCAAACGTTTACCGCGGACAATTTCTTCGATGCTCTCCAATACGATGTTCATCGTGGATTTGAAGAAAAGGGCATCCCGCGCGCGCAACGAAAAGAAGTTGTTGCAAAACTTGGGGACGCGGTGTTTCAAAAAGTAAGCGCGTTACCTGCGGCAGAATGGCCAAAGTTGCTCGATTTGGCGACTCGTTCGTTAACGCAAAAAGACATTCTTCTCTACGAACAAGATCCGACGTTGCAGCGTTTTTTGCAGCTACGAGCATGGGCGGGAGAGATTGGCACCTCCCAGGCCGACTACTTGGCGGTCATCGATAGTAACATGGGGGCGTGGAAAACAGACGGTGTCATGGATAAGCGAGTGGTGTACCAGATCGATGCAAAAACCCCCACGAGCGTTGTAGCGACAGTGACGCTTCGCTACAAGAACACGAACCGTATTCCGGATTGGCGGTATACGCGGTATCGTGACTATGTGCGGGTGTATGTGCCGGAGGGGAGCGAGCTTATGCAAGCAACTGGAGCAATGGAAGATGATCTTGCGCGCACGAAAGGAATACTTGTTCCGGGGAAGGTAGACGTGTATCGTGATCTCGGAAAAACGGTTTTTGGAGCGTTTTTCGCGATTGAGCCCGGCCAAACAGCCGATCTTCAATTCGTCTATCGTTTGCCTGAGTCAGTTGCGCATGCGATACGAGAGAATCGATACGAGCTTCTTGTACAAAAACAACCCGGAACACGCCTGCGACTCGAAACGAACCTTCTTCTGCCAAGGCGGCTAACCTCGGCCAAGCCATCGGAAACACCAGACCAGTTTGGCGACGCGCACTATCGAGTAAACCGCGTACTCGATCAAGACCTTCTCATTCATCTTCGTTATTGATTTTTCTTGTATGTTTGGACGTAAAATCGGCATCGATCTGGGCACGACTACCGTTCTTGTTTACGTTCCAAAACGGGGAATCATTATCCACGAACCTTCCGTCGTGGCGATCTCGCTTGCGGATAAAAAGATCCTGGCGGTAGGCAACCAGGCTAAGGACATGCTAGGTCGAACGCCAGACACGATTGTTGCAAAAAGACCCTTAAAAGACGGCGTGATCGCTGACTACCGTTCTACTGAAGCAATGTTGCGATATTTTATTCATAAAGCCATGGGCGGGGTCAGGCTCTTTCGTCCAGAGGTAATGGTCGCGGTGCCGGGAGGAATTACATCAACCGAGCGTCGTGCGGTCATTGATGCTACGATGGCGGCGGGAGCTCGAGCAGCTTACATTATCAAGGAACCCGTTGTGGCGGCCATTGGTGCTGATATTCCGATTGGATCACCATCCGGTCACATGATTATCGATATCGGTGGCGGAACGTCCGAGATCGCGGTGATTTCTTTAGGAGGTATCGTATCTTCGGCATCGGTGCGCATCGGTGGAAACAAGCTCGATGCGGCGATTCAAGAGCATGTTCGTCGCAAGTATGGATTAGCCGTGGGGGAACGCACAGCAGAAGATATCAAAATCCAGATTGGATCGGCCTTGTACTTGGAAGATAAGATCGAGATGGAGGTGAAGGGTCGTGATATGATCTCCGGATTGCCACGAGTGATTACTGTTACGAGCGATGATGTTACGGATGCGATTCAACACGAGCTGCAAGGTATTGTTGATGCAATCAAAGACGTGTTACGCGGAACGCCGCCAGAGCTCTCTGCCGACGTGATGCAAAAAGGTATGGTTCTTTCGGGAGGATCCTCGCAGTTACGACACCTCGATCGTTTGTTTACCGAAGCGACGGGCGTACCGGCTCACGTCGCGGAAAACCCGCAGATGTGTGTGGCGCGCGGAACCGGGATCGCGCTTGAAAACCTCGAAGCGTATAAGCGGAGCGTGTTTTCATCTGGATAGGCGTTTATATGGTTATCGGCATCGAGGCGTCACGCGCGAATCGTTTAGAGCGGACAGGTGTGGAGTGGTACGCCTACCATGTGATTCAGGGTCTAAAAAAACATCCGTCTCTCAAGTCGCATTTTGTTAAATTATACACGGAACAAGCTCTTGCAGGTGGGTTAGAAGAGATGCCGCCAAATTGGTCTGAGCGGCGGCTGCCTTGGCCGCCAAAGTACCTTTGGACGCAAACGCGTTTGAGTTGGGAAATGTGGAATGCGGAACCGAATGTGTTATTTGTTCCAGCGCATGTTTTGCCGCGCCTGTTTCCCGCGAGAAACGTTGTAACGGTGCACGACATCGGTTTTCATCGTTACCCGGAGCTCTATAAGCCTATTCAGGTGGCGTATCACGAAGCGACCACGCGTGAAATCGTGAAGCGTTGTCCACGTATTTTGACGGTATCTGAGTTCAGTAAGCGAGAACTCATCGATGCGTACGGCGCAAAAGCGAGCCAGGTGGTTGTGACTCCGCTTGCGATTGATTATGCGCGCTTACAGCCTGCGTCACAGGAAGCGCAGGAAAAAATCCGAGCGGCCTATCGGTTGCATCAGCCGTTCTTTTGTTTTATTGGACGTATCGAGGCGAAAAAGAACACGGGGCAGCTGATCGAGGCCTGGAAGCGGTTGGTTGGTGATACCTCGTTTACCGCTGATTTGGTATTGGCAGGGTTACCGGGAAAAGATTTTGCGCAGTACCGAAAAGAGGTGGAAAATAACCAAAAACTAAAAGAACGTATTCACTTTATCGGTTACCTTCCAGAATCACAAAAAGCAGCGCTTCTCTCAGCGAGTATCGGATATATTCATCCGGCGAAATACGAAGGCTTTGGGATGCCCCCTCTCGAAGCGCTCTCCTGTGGAACGCGTGTCTTGTGTGCTCGCGCGGCTTCGTTGCCGGAGGTGGTAGGCGAAGAGCAGGCGCTTTGGTTTGATCCGCACTCTGTTGACGCGCTTTTGGCATCAATCCATGAATGCGTTCATGAATCATCGGTTGTAAAGCGAGAAGCGGCGGAAAAAGGGAGGGCGTGGGTAAAGCGGTATCAATGGGAAACAACCGTTGACCAAACGGCGCACGCATTATTGGATTGGTAGCGTATGTCACGTTGTACCGAAGCGTTTGTGCGGCTTGGACTCGGTGAAAAGGAGGCGGCTCTTTACGCCGTGATGTTGGAAGTGGGGCCAAAGCCGGCGCAGGATCTCGCAGAACTCGCCGCCGTCCCAAGAACGACGTTTTATGCGATTTATGAGGAGCTGAAGAAGAAGGGGCTGGTTTCAGAAACAAGCGAAGGATCGAGGCGGTTATTTGTCGCCGAGTCTCCCGAACGAATGACTGGATGGTTCAAGCAATCGCGTGAAGAGCTCGAGCGCCTTGAAAAAACGTATGTTGATTTGTTGCCGGAACTCATGGCATTAGATAACGGCCGTCCAGGAAAGCCACGCGTTCGTTTTTTTGAAAGTATCGATGGTTTAAAGGCGATTCGAGAAGAAATTGTGAGCTTGCGTGCGCCAATTTTAGAGCTGTACTCAGTGGACCGCGCTGTAACATCACTCGCACAAAAAGACGAACAAGCGCGCATTGCGCATTCTGGCGCGGTGAGGGGTGGTCGCGTGTTGCTGGTTCAATTTCCTGGGATAACCCCTCCATTTTTTGATCGTCGTGAGAAGGAGGTGCGCGTCATGGACGGATCGGAAGCGCCTTTTTCTGGTTCGTTTGTTGTTGTTCGTGATCGTGTTTACTTGCTCTTCGCGGAAGAGCGCGGACTCGCGATCGTGATGGAAGGGAAAACGGTAAGCCAATTTTTTACGGGATTATTTGAAGGATTGTGGTCAAAAGCGAAAGAGTGGGTTCCACCCGCCGGTTGGGGGCTTTTGTCAACAGAATAAAAAAACTCACGCTTTCAGCGTGCAGGCGAGTGATGGGAGGTGATTGCTGGTCTAGCGCCGGCCCTGTCGGGGAGGCGGCGGAGACGTTTGAGCAGGCGCGTTCCTTGGGCATCACGACCTGCGTGTTTTAAGCTCCGCAGATGCAATGACGCGTGACAGGAAGCTCCCAGCGTCTCCAGAGCCGGTTCGAGAACCAGCACGCAAGCAATCCGCCGGGCCGAGTGAGCGGGGCGGGTACCCGACCTTGATTCCTGCGATGATCCTTCATGCCAACGGCTCCTTGTTGGTGACGGGATCATACGTTGTTACGCACCCACACAGGGCATCTCTCGCGCCGAAGAGAGTAATGTGGAGAGAGAAAAATAGCAAGTAGAGCCCATCTCAAAAATACCTTTCCAGGCATTTTTGAGATGGGCTCTAACAAAAAGCCGCGCGGTTATGCGTGGCTTTTACATGGTGCTCCCAGGAGGAATCGAACCTCCATCAACAGCTTAGAAGGCTGCCGCACTATCCGTTGTGCTATGGGAACGAACGCTTCTTACGTTTTTTTGAAAAACAAAACATTGGCGCAGGGAGTATAGCGAAACCGAGTGACCTTGTCACGCGCGCGGGCGTATATCATATGAATAATTTTGGCTTAGATCTTGACTTTTTGGCGAAATCTGGTAGAGTCGTCGCTGTCCGCGCCAGGAGGTGTATCATGCGCCGGAATGTTCGTTTCGCGATCATCGCCATCGTCGCCTGCTCGCTTTCGTCTCCTGCACTCGCTCAGCCGCGCACGCAGGACGCGGTCACCTGTCCGAGCCCGCGCCACCCGCGGCGCATGCGTGGCCCCATCTGGGGCCGCTTTCAAGAAGCGGTGCGTCTCGCCGACACTAATCAGGTGTCCGCAGCTCGCGCGTTCGACGAGCTTGTGGATCTGTGCCCAAATGCGCATCAATTCGCGTACAACGCGGTTCTGATGCATGTGAGTGCTGTGCGAAACATGCCCAGTAGCGAACGTGCCACGCCGGCCGGACGCGAGCAGTGGTCGACGGCCATGAGTCGCGTAAGCCGATATCTCGTGAGCTTCACGACGGGCGAGGGAGCCGACATGCTCGAGCGAGTACGAGCGCTTGGGAGGGAGCTCGATCGCTTGCGTCCGGCCGATCCAGCGCCCGAACCTCCGGCCCCTGTGGTGGTGCCCCCGACGCCGCCCGTGCCGGCGGTGCCGCCTCCGGTCAGGCTCCCGCCTGCACCGATCGTTGCCGTTCCGTCACCGCCTCGTTTCCGAGAGGTTGTGGAACGAGGACCGGCCGCCCCCGGTGCGCTCGCCTTGGGGGGAGGGGTCGCAGCCCTGGTCTTCTCCGGCCTCTCGCTCGGATGGGCGGTAAACAGCCAGAGCATCGCCGATGCTTGGCGAGCGAACGGATCGCCCAGGCAGGACGCGGAGTACGCTGATCGCCACGAGCGTTCGGTGGAGGCGGCCTACATCGGTGCGGCTGTCTCGGGCGCTATCGGGATCGGGCTAGGTGTGTTGGGGGCCTACCTCCTCACCCACCGTCCGGTGACGACGCGTCGCGTGCCGGTCGCGATCACTTCGCAGGGTCTCAGCCTCGCTTTCTAGCAGGCTTTTCTTTTTTGTCCGCATTCTATACGGTGAAGGAGCTATGTATACTTTTTTTGCGTGGGTCGTCTTTATCGGCCTGCTCGCCTGCATACGTCAGGTAAATCAATATGAGCGTGGTGTGCGGTTTGCATTTGGAAAGTTCACGGCTGTTTCGGCTCCTGGGTGGCGCATCGTCATTCCTATTTTTCAAAGCATGACGAAGGTGGACGTGCGCACGAAAGCTGTGGAGGTTCCGTATCAAGATGCAATCACGAAGGACAACGTTTCTTGTAAGATTAACGCCGTTATTTACTATCGAATTGTCGATGCGGAAAAATCGGTGATCGAAGTAGAAAATGTCTGGGTGGCAGCATCTCAGCTGGCGCAAACGACTATGCGTAATGTGGTAGGTGAACTCACGCTGGACGAGTTGCTTTCTGAGCGCGATCAAGCCTCTGCGCGCATCGCGGAACTCATCGCTTCTCATGCAACTGCCTGGGGAGTTCAGGTTCAATCGGTGGAACTCAAAGACATTTCTCTCCCGGATGACATGCAGCGTACGATCGCGAAGCAAGCCGAGGCAGAGCGTGAACGCCGTGCGGTCATTATCAATTCAGAGGGTGAAATCGCTGCGGCTGAAAACTTGCGTAAAGCAGCGGAGATTCTTTCTTCGAATCCGGGCGCGCTCCACTTGCGCACATTGAATTCGATTAATGATATTTCCAGTGATCAATCAAACACAGTTGTCTTTGCGGTGCCACTCGAAGTGTTACGCGCCTTCGATAAACTTGGTCAGAGATAAAAGAAAAAGAGGCAAATGCCTCTTTTTAAGTGAGTGTAACTAGTAAAAAGAAGGACTTACGCATTTGGACGAAGAATGAGGCAACGACGAGGAGCGGAGTAAGGCGTACTGAAACGTACGCTGTTGAGTACCGAAGTCGCTAACCAAGCTATTCGCCAAAGGCGCAAGTCCTAAAAAAGAAAACCCCACGGTTTTAGGATGTGGGGCAGAATCTAGAGGAGAAACGCGCGGAACTCACGAGTCGAGACGCTTCGTTCGATCGCTTGTGCGATTTCGTCGCTCGCCTTTGGTTGGTAGCCGGCAGCGCGCGAGATGAAGGCCTGCTCGAGAATCGCATCGATCTCTCGTGCGAGTTCAGGGCATGCCTGCTGGAAACGGCTATTTCGTTCCGTGGGGACCTTGACCTCCGGCGGATTAACGTGAACGAAGTTGAACTCCTTGAACTGTCCGTGGACGGAGTTACGCAACGCAATCAACATCGTTCGCTTCAGCCGACTGCACTGAGATGCGATGAGGTCAGCGTTGGTCAGATCGCGATCACGCTCGAGACGCATGGTGACGAGCTCTGCTTTAAGGTGTGGCCGAAGGCGCTCGTTGTTCACGACGCGACGAGTTGCGCATCCCCAGACCAGCGCGTGTGGACTCCCATTGAGCTTCACATCGTGCTTTTGTGGGGCGACGTACAGCTGTCGTAGCTGCATCGATACCGGAACACGCTCATTATAGGTCCGTTTTCCGAACGGGAGCTCTTCTTCAAGGGTGGTTTCTCCTGCGCTCCAGATAACGGGTTGATCCTCGAATGACACAATCAGGCAGTTCAGCCTGTTGCAGATGGCGTCGGCGGTTCGCTCGACGAACCCTCGCGCTCGAAGTCCGCATAGGCGGCTGTCCACAGGGGAAGGAATCCTCTCTTCGGTCACGATCTCGATGGTCATCCTCGTCCTCCGGATCAAACATTTCATGCCAATAAAGAAAAAAAGTCAAGAGGGTCAAAAAAATGAAGGACGTGCGTTTACGGCTTTGGCGGAGATAAGAAAAACCCCCGTGGTTACACCTTCGGGGGTCTGAGGACGTTCCTCGCGACTACGTGGCCTCTGCGGCAGCGCGGTCGGCGTCGATGAGGCGCTTGACACCCTCGTACATTGTGAGCACGGCCGCGACCTCGGAGAGGCCGAGGCGGCGCTTGTTCGAGATGTCATGGACGCCGCCAGCGGACTCCGAGTGCTCACCGTGAATGCCACGGCGAGAGAGCTCAAGTTCGCCACAGATCGCGTCGATCTGCGCCTCGGTAAGGTTCGGAAGCTTCACGTGAACGGATGCGCGCATCGCGGTGCCGAGGTTCGTCGGACACGACGAGATGGCACCGAAGCGTTCGTGCATCGCGAAGGGGAGCTTCGCTTCGAGGAAGGCGACCATGCGTGCGAGGCGATCAAAGACCGTTCGAACATCGCCGCCTGGCTGCATCGAGATGATGCGGAGTTGGTCTTCTTCGTTTACCCACACGAGAGCCGTCTTCGCGTCGTTGTGGAAGATGCCACGACCTTCGGGCCAGTCACGGTTTGCGCCGGCCGACTCGAGGAAGCGATCGCCCATCTTGAAGAGGAAGTGGTCGGCGACGAGCTTCTCACGCGTCGCTCCGTCCATTCCATCGAGTTGGTAGAACGCTCCGGAGAGATCGCCGTCGAGCTCAGCAAGAACGGCGCTCACTTTCTGCATGATCTCATTGCGCTGTTCACGCGAGATCATGGGAGCGAGAGGATACCCCTGCAGGTTTCGGCCCACGCGGATGCGGGTCGAAATGACGTACTCTCCCGCTTCATCGAGAAGCGCGGTCGGAATCTTCGAGACGTCGAAATCCGTCACGTGGCGGTCACGCTCGACATCGAACTTGTGATATCGCGCGATAAGTGGGTGGAAGAAGCGGCTGAAGACTTCGTAGCTGTGATGATCGCCGGCATAAGCGCCGACACCCGAGTCTGGGTTTTCGACACCAGATCGAACCACATCTTCGAAGGTGAAGCCGGTTGGCGTGCGGAGAGCGGCGAGTTGATCGCGCTCGGCAGGCGTCATCGCTTCCACGAGTTGAGCCATGAGGGAGAGTTTGTTGGTCGTCATAGGGGGAGTTCCTTTGCCCTACGGCTAGAGTGCGAGGGCTCACCCACGCTAACGCACGCGAAACGTCGCGACAAGATCTCGATCCGGGGGTCAACGTTTGACCAAAAATACAATCCTTGTTAGGATTCTCGGTCTATTTGTCTTTTTCACAATGGCTAATTAAGCGCTCATTTCTTTTTCAATTTTTTCCACCTTTGGGCGAATAACCACCTGACAGTAGGCGTTTTCTGGGTGATGTTGAAAATAATGTTGGTGATACGCCTCGGCTGGGTAGAAGGTGTCGAGTGGTTTTATTTCTGTGACAATTGGAAGCTTGTACGCGCCTATTTCTTTTATTTGCTGAATGTATTCACTGACTCGCGTGAGTTGTTCATTACTCGTCGTATAAATCGCGGATCGATATTGTGTGCCCACATCTGCGCCCTGACGATTGAGGGATGTTGGATCGTGGATCAAGAAAAAGAGATCAAGCGCGCGTTCGAGAGAGAGCGTCTCTGTATCAAACGTAATACGTACGACCTCTGCGTGACCAGTTTTGCCTGAACAAATAGCCTCATACGACGGGTTTGTTGTTGCACCGCCCGCGTAGCCACACTCGGTGTGGAGCACGCCGGGAACGCGTTCAAACGCGGCTTCAATGCACCAAAAGCAGCCACCGCCTAGAATGATTTCTTGATGCGTCATGCTATTAGTATTGAAGTGTTTAGGTAATGTTGTAAAGAACAAAGAAATATTTTGTGGTCTGTTTGGTTTTTGGATACACTAACTAATGTATGTCTGAAAAACATCTGCGACCGATGAGCGTTGAAAATGAAGTCAAGCGATTGGGGCTCGCAGATACGGAAGAGTTGCCGGTCACGGAGGCGCGAACGATTCAGAACGCTTCTGGATCAAAATCGGTGTCGGATCTTCACCGAACTTTGGAGAGTAGCGGTCGATCGTTACGTGGACGAATGGCCGCCGCGCTTCTAGCGTTTGCTGGGTTCGAAGCAGGTTCGACAAACGCTTTGCCACTCGTCCAGGAACGTGTGGTGCCAAGCGTACTAGACGATAAAGAAGAGCGTCTTCCGTCGAATCGCGAGCTTTTGGGGGAATACGCAAAAGAGTGGCTCGCTTCTCCTCAAGGCGCGAGTGCTCGCCGTGCAGACGCGCGCTCTCAAGGTTGGATGAGAGATTTGCCCGAAAAACGTCGACAAACACTTTCATCACTGCCGGGTATGCCCGAGCAAGCAACTGAAGATGGCAAGGTTGTTGAAGCGAGACTATCAGAAGAGGTGATGAGTTACCTGGCTCGGTCAGTGAATAAGCAAGTGGAACTCTTGTTTTCACCTCGAGCTGATACGAGCGAACGAAGCCCTTCTAGCGATCCACAAGAAGATGTCATGATCCGTGTTGATCGAGCGGTGCAAACGGCTGTTCGAGCGGCATTAAGTGAGGTCGAGCCGCAAAAAGATGCGGATCAGCACAATGCCGAGATGTACGCGATTCATTTGTTTGCGCAGCGTTTTCGAGATCGCTTTCGCGCGGAGCCTACGATGGGTGCGGGGGAGCAACACCGTTACTTCGCGGCACTTCATGAGCGGGCCGCAGATCTTGTAGACTTTGAGACGGATGTTGTTGATCGCGGAGACGCATCGCGTCATTTTGACCTCAATCAAGAAATTGAGCGCGATATTGCCCTGGCGGAGTATCAATCGGTTCCCGAGGGGAGCAGAACGGCGCTGTTTGAGGTTCTGCGGCAAAGTAACGATCACGACGCGCAAATTGCGCGTGTGGCGCTAGAGACAGACGTGCCGTGGGTGCTACGCCAAGCGCGTACGCTGTATAAGTTTCCGGGCGCAAGGGCGCTTTTTCAAAGCGCAGCGTTGGAGCTGGCGGCACGCGAACCCGATCGCCGACGCGCCGCGCAGCTTCGCGAAGTCGAACGACTTATGCGGCTCTAAACAGGGAAAAAATGGCTAAAGCGAGCCATTTTCTCTTGCCAGCCTTAAAAAAATGTCGTACGTTGAACATCTAAGTCATTTTATAAAATGCTCACTTGAGCGACATGCCTTATTATGACTTTACTGTGGTTTCTTATTATTGGTGCGATCGCCGGCTGGATTGCTGGTGAGCTCACCAAGGGGTCTGGTTTTGGGCTCGTCGGGAACTTGGTCGTAGGTATCCTTGGCGCCTTGCTCGGTGGATTCCTCTTCGACCTTCTCAATATTGGAGGCTACGGTTTGTTGGGGCAGTTGGTCATGGCGGTTGTTGGCGCCGTCGTGTTCCTCCTCATTCTTTCGCTCATCAAGCGGTCGCCATAAGAGAGCTCACGCTTTTGGTGAACAGCTACGCTTGTGACCTCGTGCTTGGGCATCGCCCCGCTCTTCACCTAAGCGAGTAAGTCCAATGAAAGGAAAAGAGGGTTGTACGTACCCTCTTTTTTCTTCTCAGAGAGGTCATTTTTTTGTACACTTTGTGATATGACATTTATCTCTTTTCGAAAACAAAAGCGTCGCTATGCGGGCGCTGGTCTTGTTGCGGGTTTGGTTGCTGGTTTGACGGCGGGGTTATTTCTTCGCTCTAAAAAAGGGCAGGAACTTACCAATGATGCGATGACGGTGGCAAAAAAACTGCAAAAGCAAGCCATGAAAAAAGCCCGACTCCTCAAAAAAGTCACCAAGGAAAACTACGAGGATATGATAGATGAGTTGTTAGGAAGCTATGGCGACGCCAAAGACATGGCGAAAGGGGAGGCAAAGCGTGTGAAGGCCTATTTAATGGATCAGTGGGAAGAGATTCGTGACCAGCTCGAAGAAGCGGCAGAAGATGAAAAAGACGCCATGTAGGGCGTCTTTCGTTTATGGACGAGGTTTATCCTCCAATCGATAAAACAGAATTTTCACGATATTCATGCCGGGCACGATTTTAATCGGTGCATGGTTGGTATTTTTGATGGCGAGTTTTAGCGAGCCGCTCGAACCAGGTTCGACAACAAGATCGGAGTTCAGTGCGTTTAGTCCGGCTTGGGCACACGAACCACGAACGCTCAACGTGCCAGCGATGGCGTCGCTGAGAGTGACACTCTCAAATGTTTCTCCAACGATAAATTCACCGGGACTAAGAACCATGCTTCCGCCTTCTAAAAGCGTTTCTTGCTTGGTTTCGAGTTGGTTTCCTAAATCAATCACCGTGTTTTCAGGATGACGCCAAAAACGATATCCAAGACGAAGGGTATAGCTCACGGGTTTGAGCTGATCTTCATCAAATGGGTCAATTTGAATGTCTTTCTCTAAAACCGCTTCGTATATTTGTTGAGCAGAAAGAATCATAGGGATTGTTGATACCCTAGCATATATAAAAAGATCCGGTAGGGAGAACCGGTCTAGGATCGGTGCAGGCGTTTCGCGTAGGCACGAATCGCTTCGGCGGCCACGTCTTCGTCGCTCGTGTTGATGGTTTCATCAACGCGGAACGGCAGCTCTCGTGGCGACCAGCGTCCGCCGCCGGCGCTGTACCAGGCGTAATGGTTTGGTAGGCGCCGCATCATCTCACGAAGCCTTACGACGGAGCCACGATTGGGCGCGTTCCAGAGCGAACGAGCTCCGCGGAAGAATTCGTTTGCTCGGCTTTCGGGATCGATCGCGACGATGCGACCCATGGCGATATCGAATTCGCAGACGACACGCACAAATTGAAGACGCGCGGCGTTATTGGCGAACCGAGCACGAAGGCTCGCGCGCTTGTCGTCGTCGATGAAATCGGAGTCGAGGATGACGTTTTGCTGCTGCTCGACAAGCTCCATGGCCAAGAGCTCAGCGATCAGTCGCGCATGATCGAAGCGCGCTCCGTGCTTGCGAAGTTTTACGCGAATGGCGTCAGCCTCAATGACGATTGCGCCAAGCTCTTTGGCGAGTGCTTTGGCGACGGTGCTTTTACCAGAGCCAACAAGCCCGATCATGGCAATGACGGTGGGTGTTCCGTGATCGCCAGGAGCTACCGGAACATCTTTCAGGCACTCGTCGAACGCGTGTCTTTCTTGAGGGCTTAGCCGCTCAATAGGGTGTAGCAACGCGCTCATGAACATTGGTAGAACACGCTCTTTCAGGCTTCGCAGCATGGATCCGCCTCTCGTGTAAGGTGCGCTTTGTTTGTAGCAAAAAAAGAGGTTTTCGTCAATCAATGTAGAACGCCTAATGTGCGGGTAAAGCGTTTCTTTTTCGCTTGACGATAATCGAGATCGGGATCTATGTTTGAGGAAAGGACGAATATCGCAGACTCATTCTTTTGAAATAATCGTATGTTGCCGTACTCTGCGGGCAGGGATAGGGATTCGGTTCAAGGGCATCCGCACGGAGATGTGAAACCATATCGATTACGTATCGGACAGGAAAGAGGCATTCTCGGTCGTCGTGAAGGTAAAACAGGGAATAGACAGGAACAAAATCCAGATAGACATCGTTTAAAACCAAAACGCCCGTAACACCAAAAAATGAAGATATGAAGCACGGATGGCTTGTAGCGGCGGTTTTTATTGCGCTCTTGAGCGGTTACGCGGGTTTTTTGCATGCGCAAGAAGAGTGGGTAAGTGCGGCGCAATGGTTGCGCTGTGTGTCATTTGACGCCTCGTACCTAGATGCCTCACGTACCCCAGAGGAGCGTGCAGAAGCTGTGCTCTCACGCATGACGCGAGCTGAGAAGATTGGACAAATGGCGCTTATTGAAAAGAATAGTTTACAGGATCTAAGTGATCTTTCGCGGTATCATCTTGGCGCTGTATTGAGTGGATTTGGAGCGAAGCCAGAACCAAATACACCTGAAGCCTGGCAGGATATGATTTCGCGGCTTAACACACAAACCAAGGAAACGTGTTTGCAGATCCCGCTACTTTATGGCGTGGACGCAATTCACGGACATGCGGGAGTTATGGGTGCAACGATCTTTCCTCACGCGATCGGACTGGCGGCCGCTTACGACAAAGATTTAGTGAAACGGATCGCTCAAGCGACGGCGGCCGAATTAAAAGCGACCGGTATCTACTGGAATTTCGCGCCAAATTTGGATGTGGCGAAAGAGATGCGTTGGGGACGTGTTTATGAAACGTATGGGAGCAACACAGAAACGGTGTCGTCGTTGGGCGTAGAGTATTTGCGCGGTTTGCAAGGTTCTTCAACATCCATCGATGTTCTCGCGACTCCCAAGCACTTTGTTGCCAATGGAGAGGCGTTATGGGGAACATCCGTAAATATGGATTATCGAGTCGATCAAGCGAATGTGGTTGTCTCCGAAAATGTTTTACGAAATGTTCACGTACAACCATTCAAAAAAGCGATTGAAGAGGGAGCGCAATCAATAATGGTGGGGCTTAATGCCTGGCAGAACAAGCGTTTAACCGAACACGAATATCTGCTTACGAAAGTTTTAAAAGAAGAGCTCGGTTTTTCTGGGTTTCTTGTTTCTGATTGGTATGGCGTTTACGCGTTGCCATATGAGCAAGAAGAGTCACTCGCACGAGCAGTGAACGCGGGGGTGGACATGGTGATGCTCCCCTTTGACTACAAAACGTATTCGGCGATGATGGAGCGGTTGTTGGATCGAGGAGATATTTCAGAAGAACGACTAAACGATGCCGTGCGGAGAATTTTGCGGGTAAAGTTTCGCCTCGGACTATTTGATCGCGAGGCACCGGTACGGAGTGATTTGGCCGTGTTCAGAAACAATGATCACCAAAGGTTGGCACGTGAAGCCGTGCAAAAGTCGCAGACGCTTTTAAAGAATACCCATCATACTCTCCCGATTCCTGCTTCGACGTCACGCATTTTTGTGGCGGGATCGGCGGCGGATAACCTAGGAAAACAGTCGGGTGGATGGACGATCGAGTGGCAGGGAATTGATGGGAATTGGATTCCTGGGACCACTATTTTGGAAGGCATTAAACAGGTCGCGTCCTCATCGACGCGTGTCGAATTCAAGCAAGATGGGCATTTTCCAGGTGAAGAGTTTGCCGATGTTCGCATCGCTGTAATAGGAGAAAAACCCTATGCAGAAGGTGTGGGAGACGACGCTTATCCCAGGATAGAACAGGATGATGTAGAGGCGGTTAAAGAACTTCGTGCACGTGTAAAAAAGCTCGTTGTTATTGTGATTTCGGGCCGTCCACTCGATGTGGCGCCTTACGTTCACGAGTGGGATGCCCTCGTTGCCTCTTGGTTGCCTGGAAGTGAGGGTGCAGGAGTCGCGGATGTGTTGTTTGGGCGCGCGCCATTTACCGGAAAGGCGCCTATTCTTTGGTCGCTAGACCGTGTCAAATAGCGTGTCTGTATATGCCCGCGTTTCGGCAATAGATGACGCCAGAGTCATTTCGGACATCCGTTTTTTGTGGTGGAATTAGTCTTGATATGTCTATCTATTTGCGCGAGGTCGCGTTCAGTATTGATAATTCAGGCGCTCGAATTTGTATAAAGTGTAGATACCAATGTTTTACGAGATCCGTGATGAGAAAGTAGACCGCGGCTAGCCCGATGGTAATTCCTAAGAGGATAAATGTTGGTTGGGGAAACGAGAACCAGCGAGCAAACGGTTGCACAAATGCGACGAAGATGGAGGCTGCCGCCGCGAAGGTAGTGACGGCCAAGAGGGAGGTGGGTAGCTTGGGCGCCTGAAAGAACCAGCGCGATGAGCGCAGTGAGAAGACAAGAAGCAATTCTGTAAAGACCGACGCCAAGAACCACATGACTTGAAGGTGAGGCAAAGAGAGATATCGATAAACAGTAAAGAAAAGAAAGTCAAACGCCGTACTGACGCTTCCTAACACGACACAGAATAGAAGAATTGAGCGAACCGGAAAGCGAACAGGGGAACGCATTTCTTGATTATCTACCGCATCCATACAAATCGCCGTCATGGGGAAGTCCGAGAGAAGGTTTAGTAAAAGAATTTGGATTGGTAACATGGGCAACGTAGGAATAAAGAAGAGCGAAATAATGACAGCAAAAAAATTTCCGAAGTTAGAAACAAGCGTGGCGCGAATATACTTTCCGATGTTTACAAATACGCGTCTGCCTTCGCATATTCCCTCCGCGATCACGTCGAGTCCCTTGTCGAGTAGGATAATATCGGCGGCCTCACGAGCAATGTCTGAAGCTTCTTGTACGGCAATGCCGACACTCGCAAGCTTAAGCGCGGGCGCGTCGTTGATGCCCTCGCCTAAAAACCCCACGGCACTACGCTTTTGTAACTCTTGGATAATGGCAAATTTTTGTTCGGGATCGACGCGGGCAAATACAGTACAACGCTGGGCCTGTTTTTGGCGTTCAGAGGCATTGAGGGCAAGAAACTGCGTGCCCGTCATGAGCCTTTTTTCGTCCTTAAGAAGGCCGACGCGTTTTGCGATAGCGAGTGCTACATCAGGACTATCTCCGGAGAGCATCTTTACCCGAACGCCCAAGGATTGAATTTGCTTAAGAGCGACACGGGCGCTTGGTTTTAGGGGGTCTTCAAACGCAATACCGCCAACTAGCGTGAGGTTGTGTTCGTTTTGATCGATACTCTTGTTCGTGGTGCGTGATGGGAGTGCACGTGCGGCAACCGTTAGAATGCGACGCCCCTCTTTTCCTTGTTGCTCTAACCAGACAAGGAACGCTTTATCGGTTTTTGGTGATCGTTTTAGGACCTCTTCTGGCGCGCCGCATGATATGAGTGTGGTTACGTGGTTTTGCGTCGATATCGCGGTAACGCGTTTTCGCTTAGGGTCGAAAGGAAGGTGAGCTTGAAGAGTGTGCTCAGTAACGGATCGACTCTCTTCTTTGCTTAGGCTTTCAACAAGGGCACGATTAAATGGATCTAGCTCTTTTGGAGTTGCCAGGCGGACCGCTTCAACGCAACGAAGGGCAAATAGACGAGGATCTTGTTCTGTTCGATAGACATCCGCTACGCGCATCATGTTTTGGGTTAATGTACCCGTTTTGTCTACGCACAATACCTCAATCGATCCCAGATCTTCGATTGAGTTGAGTCGCTTCACGACGACCTGCTTTTTCGCCATCAGCAAAGCTCCTCGTGAAAGGCAGATAGTTACAACGAGAGGAAGTGTTTCTGGAACGACGCTCACCGCCAAGGCGACGGCAAAAATTGCAAACTGAATCCACGTGAGTGTTGACTCGCCCGGAAACGCGAGACGAAGTACGACGGTACTTGTGACGGCAATCACGACAAACCACAGAATAGCGACGCTTAACCGACGAATGGAACGTTGGTAGGCACCCTCTTCCTCTGTTTCGTTCATGAGCTTGGCAATACGACCAAGAGAAGTCGAGTGCCCCGTTTCTGAGATAACGATTTTTGCCCATCCCTGGGTGACTTTTGTGCCCGCGTAAAGAGGAGCGTCGATGTTTTTCTCTACTGGAAAACTTTCGCCCGTTAGGATAGATTCATCACATTGGCAGTTTTCTGCTTCGATGCAGGAGCCGTCCGCTGGCACAATATCACCGAGTTCTACCCAGCAAATATCGCCTGGAACAATGTCGGTGGCTGGAACTCGATGCTCTTTTCCACCGCGAAGAACCGTACATGAGGGACGAAGAATCGCCTGTAAAAGAGTAACGGCTTTCTCTGCGTGATACTCTTGATAAAAGCCCAATATGCCGTTAATCAATATAAAGGCAACGATCATCCAACCTCCGATCAGGTCGTGAAAAATGATAGATAGAACAGCCGATGCAATCAGAAGGTACACGAAAGGAGAGGTGAATTGTTTTAAGAGTAGTCTCCAGCCGGACATCCGTCGGTGTTCGATCTGGTTAGGACCATGTTCCTTGAGGCGTGTTGCGGCTTCCCGTTCGGAAAGTCCTTGAGGGGTGCTGTGTTGTAGGCTTAAAACGGTTGACGCAGAGACAGGGGAGATGATCATAGCATGGACACATGTTCATTAAGCTAAGTGTTGTACACGTGAAAACGGAATCACCCCTGCTTTAAAAAGTTTTACAAACAAATCGGTATCACTCGCGTGCTCAGGCGGAATTGCAAATTCGTGACACGAGGAATCATTAAATCGAATAATGGCCTCCGGGTTTCGCTTTTGGTTCGGCCCAAATACTTCTAGAAGCAGACGGTCTGGGTACGTTCGTGTCCAGCGTTCTCGTGTGATGATCTGGGATAGTCGCGCTCCGCGCGAGGTGAGAATATGGGGGAGAACGTCGTTAATAAATGCGCCCAGCGTATGACCGTTGGGAAGAATCGTTTTTTCGTCAAAATGCGCGCCTTGGAAATCGGCTGTTCCTGCTGCTGCGCCCGCGAGACAGGCGCCTTCTAGGCGAGTCTGTCGAAAATTCGCGCGGAATAGGTTTGCGCCGGTAAAGTTTGCTCCCCGCGCGTCCGCTCGTTCGAGATAGGCCTCTTGAAGCGAGGCGCCACGAAAGCATGCTCCAATGAGAACGGCTCCATCGAGTCTCGCTCGTGAAAGAATAGCGTTCTCGAACGTCGCTCGTTCAAGGTTCGCGCCGTAGAGCTTTGCTTCGGCGAGGTATGCTCCGGCGGCGTTGAGCATCGGAAGTTCTTTTCCGCTCAAATCAACGCCAGGTAGGACGGCGTTTTCAAGCCAGGGCAAGCGTCCATTTTGAACCAAGCGCGGATCACGTAGGAGGCGTTCAAGAGAACGCGCGACGTCGGTGGTGTGTTCGCGAGTGAGACGCGCTCCTTCTGCTAAAACCCCTGCCAACGTTGGTTCGATTTTGCGCTCGTGAGAGCTCGTATCGGCTCGAAATGGATCTAAAGAACGGTCTTTCATACGATGGGTTAAGCGTACCATATTCGCGCTTTTTCATCGGCTAGGCGTTTATCCGCTGTTCGCCTATGATAAGTGCATGCCTGCTTATAACGCATTTATTATCGCATCCGCCATCGTGCGTGATGGAGATCGGATATTATTGATTGAAGAAAATCGTCTTGGAGGGAGACGTCTGAACACGCCGGGTGGACGCGTGCGTCCTTACGAAGCGCCTCGTGCCACAGCTGCTCGCAAAGTTCGTGAAGAAACAGGTCTTGATATTCGTGTGCGTGACCTTGTGGCCGTAATCGAGGGGACGTGGTCAGATGGCGGAAATTACGCGCGTTTCGTTTATGAAGCAGAACTGCTTGGGGGAGAAGAGCGCGCTGAAAAAGACTCAGTGCTTCACTGGGTAGCGAGCGAGCAGCTTCTTCGCCCAGAATCTCTGCCTGTACCAGTCATGACGATGGAAGAAGAGATGCTAAAAGAATATGTGACCGACAAAAAACGGGTCACCTCGTACGTCTACCATCATCGCGACGATCAGTGCGAACGAGTCGATGTGTGAGCTACGAGTACTCGACGTTATAGTGTTCCCAAGCGCGACCATTTTCTCCGGACCGTGTCGTTATGAGAGTCATGGCTGGCTCTTGAGTAAACCGAGGCAGACCATCGCTTAGCGTTACGGGGACCACGGAGCGAATAACGTCTTGAACGAGTTTACCTCGAATAAGTGCGTCGTTTAACGTGGGGCCGCTCGTCACCAAAACAGATTTTTGGGAAGGAATATCATCGAGGGCATGGATCACAGTGTAACCTTCTTTGTTAAGGTCGTAAGTGTGTTGTACTCGCGATTTAAACGATCGCGATCATCACTGAAGTATCGTTTAACAACGATTGATGGTCCGTTCCGCTGCTCGATTTTATACAGCCTATTATTAGTTCCTCCCTGTAAGTTGGTCGCAGACACACAGTCAATATTCTGTGTCGTTCGTAAGCGGCCAAAGACCTGCTGCAGGTATAAATGCTCGTCCATGGCTATTTCCATGAGGCGATGCTATTTCACCGACACCGTATCGTGGTGCGCACAAAAGAAGCGGAGAAAACCCGCGGGAGCATGAGCTTTTAGCCAGTTTTGGACGGGGCGGTAGATCCAGGCTTCGTGTTTTGCCTGTAAAAACGCAGGTGCGCCCAAGAGCGTTTTTGGAATAAACGAAAATCCGGCAGGAATAATGGTCGTCGATTGAAAATCCTTCAAGAGGCGACGTACTTCTCCCGGATAAAAGTAGCGCACCGGGCCATTTTTATCGCCTTGTCCGGTGAGGTGAAGATAGGCGAGATAGAGCGACCCTTGTAATCCGGTGAGGCTTAACACATTTGGAAACGAGCTTACGATGACAAGTTTCCCGCCTGGCTTTAGAACGCGACGAATTTCCGTGATGGTTGTTTGCGTGATCTCTTTTGGGTTGTGAAGAAACACCGCTGAAACGATGGCGCAATCCACAGAATTGTCTTTTAGAGGAAGATTCTGAATGTCGCCGTGAACGAGCGTAAGCGGTGTTTTTTGTTCTTCAGACGACCGCTCGTAACGTTCAAAAAACTTTGTGAGCATGACGCGAGAACTGTCGACGCCCACGTAACCAGCCAGCGGAAAGGTGGGCAGAAGGTATTTCGCAACACGCCCATAACCACAACCAACATCGAGCAGTACGCTCTCGTGGGTAAGATTCTGGCGAATAAGCTCGATGGCTTCTGCGCCCTTCTTGCGCTCTTGTTCTTCGCTTGTCGCTGAAATAGCCGCATGCACAGCATCTTCTTTAGCGAGTTCATTCCAGTTCTCGATATTGCCTTTGTACTCCGGAAGGTGCCAAAAACCGTTGGTGCACAAAACGTCGTTTTTGAGGAATGGGGGCGCGCTTAACGAAGCAGAAGTAGACATAGAAAAACAAATCAACGAGAAGGAGGAAAACGTACAGACTGTAGAGGACGCCATCCGCATCGTCAATAACGGTGGTGTATACTAGAATCATGTTGCCGTTCTTTGAGAAATCACTTACTCGACATAACGTTCTCGCAATAGATCGTGTGGGTCGTGCTGAGTCAGAGAGTGCTTCGCCCGATCCGGTTCTGCATCGGCATATTTCTGAAGAAGCGAACGCATCTATTGCAGCGGCAAAAAAGTATCATGGAAATCCGAGCATGGTTCGTAATCCAAAAGCTTTTGCTCGAAGCGAACGAAAGGTATTTGAACTGCAACGAGAAAAGCAACAACGCATGAAGGATTTGCGCGCGATGCTCGAGGCGATTCGTCGTGGCGACGACGAAGAGGTGGCGCGATACCTCCCAAAGGATGCGATACAGTTACAGCAAGAGCGCGGTTCATTTTTTTATGAACAAGGGGAAGAGGTGATTTCAATAACAAGAGGAATGCTATTTGCTGATCTTGAGTGGGAGAGGGTTTATCGTTGCCCTACGGATCCCGCGTCTCGTTTTTTGGCTCGAAAATACGCCCTTGAATACGTTCGGCGCGAACTGCGCGTGTTAGCGACTGGGCAGCTCAACGCCAAAGGATTATCGGCGCGCTCGTTTCAGTTAGAAAAGCGATTAACCGTCTTAGGTTGGTTTGCGGAGGACGTTCTGCGTAGCTCTTTACAGAAGTTCGCCATAGATCGGTTTCCTAGCCTCCGTATTCGCCACGCTGATTTAGATGAAGATGCCCTCATTATGGCGGATTTGATTATTGAAGTGAATCAGCATGAGCGAGCGGTCGCCGTTGTGCCGAGCGCTTCCGTGCCACGAAAACGTTTTGCGATTCAATTAAAGTGGAGCGATCAAGACAGGTCTTTTTCGCGAAAGTCTATTTTAAAACAGGTTCGGAATCATCATCGACAAAAAATGGTGTCTGAGGCGGGGATTGTCGATATCATTGAAGTCGGAATTTCTTTGCCGGAGCTTGAACACATTCGTGATGCATGGGTAAGAAAGCCTGTTCCTGGTGGAGCAGATCGCTATCTTTCCGGCGACAAACAAGCCGAGTTATTTGCGGTGGTGATGCACGGAATCTTGCCACTGGATGAGCTACAAGTTCGTTGTGAAGAGGTGAGGCGCTATTACGAACAGCACCCGATTATTGACAATTAAGGGAATTTTTTATAAGGAAAAGGCGCCAAAGAGAGGTGGGAGATGCGAAAGTTCATGGATCGAGCGTTTGGACTGTTGAATCGCGGTATTGAGGCGTACTCTGAAAAAGAAAGAGCCTTCTTGTTTTCTTACCTCAGATCTACCTCTGAGGTAGATCTGAGGTAGATCTGAGGTGCGGGCTCATTAGGTTGACGTAACAGAAGTTGTTTGATAGAGAAAAAGCGCTCAAACGAGCAGGAGGAAGGGTTTCGTCATGTCGAATGGAACGAGTCGCGAACGGGTCTCTCGGGTGGGTGCGCTCGGATTTCTCGAGCGGATGATTCAGCCCATGTTCGTGGCCGCGGAAGTCGTTAAGGCTATGCAGCCGCGCGTGATGAAGAGTCCGACCATCGAAAAAGGGGGAGCATCGGTTACGAGCGCGCTCACGCTCGTCGATCTCATGATCGAAGATCGTCTTGGGTGTGACATTGCAACGCGCTTCGACGACGTCTCGTTTTGGGGAGAAGAGCGTGCAAGCGATCATGTGTCAGCGCTTATTCCGGACGGACAACCGTACATCGCTACCATCGATCCGGTGGATGGAACGCTGTTGTACCGCAATGGCTCAGATCGGTATCAAATCATCTTGACGCTCAATACCGCAGATGGAGAGATGCTGGGGTGTCTCATCTGTCGGCCAGTAACAGAAGAAGCGTATATCGGCGTCCGCCACGCAAATGGTCGCTACCAGGCGTTTCACTGGAAACGAGCGCACCACGGCGCTCCGGCACCAACGTATACCTGCAAGGAGATTCGTTGCGTTGATTCGCATGCACGCATCATTCTTCTTGGTGAAGAGGATACGGATAAGGCCGAAAAGGTCCGTGCTGCGGGATATGAACCGGTATTCCCCTGGAGCGATCGCTATCACCGGGAAATCGCGTCGAAGCAGGGAGTGTCTCCCCACGAATCCTTTGGTATCGTGCGAGGCGAAATCGTCGGCTTCTTGCAGAGAGGGTCGGCAGGCATGCTTCATATCGACTCGGTGGCGATTGGGTTCTTGGCACGATGCTTGGGCGGGTATCAGAGCCTGGGAGCTCGTAACCATGAACGATGGACCTACACACATCACGCGTGCGCTGCAGACAAGGAGGCGGAGAACCTGCTCGCGTCGCTGATCTAGCCGTTCGCAAGAGCGGTTGTTTTATTTATTGAAAAAGCGGGCAAGTTGACGGGGGTGCTAGTTGCTGATAGAGAAGAATCGCGCAATTGTGCGCAGAAGGAGTCCCGCATGCCGTTCAAGAGGACGTCGATCGTGGTTCATAGTCTAGCTTCTCTGGGTGCTCCGTTGAATGCTGGTCCCGACGCCATTGGCGATGTCGGTATTCGGGAAGCGATCGAGCGGCTACTGCCCTCTGTGATCACGGCGGGTCGGATCGTGCGAGCCCTTCAGCCGGCTGTCGCGGCCCAAGAAGATCGTAAGGAGAAAGGCGGAAGTCGCTTCTCAAGTGCTCTCACGGACGTTGATCTGATCATCGAAGACCGTCTCGGAGCGGATGTTCTCATGCTCTTTAGTGACGCGTCGTTCGCCGGCGAAGAAGCAAAGAGCGATCATATCTCGCGATACGTGCCTGCGGGGCGAAAGTATTTGATCACACTCGATCCGGTGAACGGCACTCTATATTATCGAGACGGTTTGCCGATCTACGAGGTGATCGTCACGATCTGTGAAGGGAATACGGGGAATATTCGCGGCGTCATGATTTACGCGCCAGCCAGGGAAGAGGCGTTTCTCGCCTACTACCAACACAGAGATATTCCGGTCGCTTGGCGTCTCAAGTTTAGTGATGAGGCACGGCTGCGGTATGAGGAGCAGCTGCTCATCTGCCAGTCTTCCGATCATGTAAAGGGAGACATTTATCTCGCGTCTCAGTACGAACGCCACGAAGAGGAGCTCACGCGTCTCGGCTATCGAGTGCTCTTTCCGCAGCGGGACTACGACGGGCGAAAGGATTGGTCATTTCACACGGCAAATCTGCTGACAGGTGAGTGTGTAGGCACGTTCCGTCACGACGCTCCACTCATCGACCACATCGCCTTTGGGTTCGTCCTCGAGTGCGCCGGAGGCTGTGTCTCTCGTGGGAAGTACGACCCGGCAACGATGACGTTCGCTCATCACGTCGTCGCTACCGACAAGGATACGTTCGACATCCTGATGAGTCTGCTCGCGAAGTAGTCTGGATTCCTAAGAGGGATCTTTTTTTGTTTTGGGTCGAAGTCTCTTAGAAATAAAAACACCCCCCGCCAACGGCGGGGGATATTTTTTTAGCCAATCACTTCGAGACCCATGTTCTTGGCCGTGCCTTCCACCTGGCGCATAGCGGCTTCGATGGAGGTGCAGTTCAAGTCTGAGAGTTTCTTCTCTGCGATTTCGCGAACCTGTGCTTTTGTGACCTTTCCGACTTTTTCTGTAAGAGGCTTGGCAGAGCCCTTCTGGATTTTCGCGGCCTTCTTCAGCATTTCGGAGACCGGAGCGGTCTTCAAGATGAAGGTGTAGGAACGATCTTCGTAGAGCGTAATGATGACTGGAACGACGTCGCCCAAGCGATCCTGCGTCGCAGCGTTCACTTTCTGACAGAATTCGGCGATGTTCATGCCGTGCTGACCGAGGGCTGGACCAAGCGGAGGAGCTGGGTTCGCCTTTCCACCAACGACTTGCACCTTGATAAGGGCTTTGATTTTCTTTGCCATAAGATGATACGCGCCGACCGCCTTACGCGAATCAGGTCTGAAGAAAGTGAGAAGCGTGCTCGGGCGATCGCGAGCCTCTTTCTTCCGACTAAGTGCTCCGAGTGTAGGGGATTTCATCAAAAATGTCCAGGGGTGATTGACGGAAGGCCTGATTTTGGCTAGCGTTTCGCTACGAGGTGGAACGTGGGACGTCAAAATCGAGACCGGCTTCTTCAACCGTGGATGCGCTCTGGACCGCTGACCGTCCCGCATCGACGACCTCCATTTAAGTCGCTTATTCGTCTTGTGGGCGGAGATTCGAGTCGCGTTCCGTCCGAGTTAGCTGGTCTGCGGTTGGACGACCTTTCGCCAACACGGGGGAGGGGTGTGCGGACACTGTACTTTGAGCTCTGGGTCCCCGGTCCAGATTCCGTTGAAAAGAGGATCGAGCGACTAAAGTCGATTCATCGCCAACCCGCAGACTACGCTGAGTTCGTGGTGTTTAGTCGAGTGTGTCCAGACCTCTTTGGACTGCCGATCCGATACCTTGCGCACCGAGCCTGTCTTCATCTTGATAGACGATGGTTGGTTTTCTGCTGCGGTCGTGAGGAGACGGGAATACGTTCCGTGGCACGGGTCGAGCTGGTGTCATTCGACGGACCGTTCAGAGATAGTGACACTCTTCTCATGACTGTCTTACCGGAGTACGCTCACCTCCGACTTTCTCGCTCGTAAGAGCGCTTTTTTATAAAGAAAAAACGCGTTAGAGCGTTTTGAGATGTGGCCACGGCGAAGTGAGCTTCGTCATGACCTCGGGCCGTTGGATGAACGCTGCCCCGTCTTCGATAAAGGGGAGTGTGTTGAGCTCTTCGAGGGAGAACCAGCCGGCTTCGACCAGCTCCTTGGGGTTCAGTACGATCTTGGGCGGATCAGGGACTCGAACGAGAAATGAGTGAAAGTTGAAGTGGAGACCGTTGCGATAAACGACGTAAAGCCCCTCTGATGTAGGCGTGAGCGGAACGAGGGTTTCTTCATCGGTGATTTCTACGCCGATTTCTTCGCGAGTTTCTCGCATTCCGCCGCGTTTCGGGGGCTCGTTTTGTTTGCATTTACCGCCAACCGTTGACCAGTAACCCCCTTTCTTCTCGATATTTCGCACCAGGAGGACGCGGTGATCTGGGATCTGAAGGATCAGGGTTGAGACACAGAGTCCGTGTCGGAAATGAGCGGGCGGAACATCAAAAATCATCGTGACCTCCGCCCCGAGGGTGCGATGTTTTCTCGAATATGTCAATAAAACATCCCGGTGTTAGCGGGAGGTTTTTTTCTCTGGCTTCTGCCATTTTTCATGTGTCATGCTCAAGTCTTCGAGGGCAGAACCAACGGCGGATTTTCGATCTTCTTCGGCGAGATGAAGAACTGTTTTCGTGACGCCGTTCGGATCGGGAATATCTTCGAAGACGAAGTGTGGATTTTCTCCAGCGCTTTGAATTTCTACCTTGCCGTAGTTAAGCAGCGTATGAAGTGCGCCGCTCACGGTTGCGGTCGCATCCTGAATACGGTAGAGGCGGATTTCTGAAATGCGCCGCGAAAATAAACCCGTTTGTTCAATATTTAGAATGCGGAAGTTTGTGATAACCCAGATGTCCAAGTAGTAGTCGAGGAAGGCTTGATAGAGAAATAACCAGGCGTACAAAAAGAACGCAGAGCCAACAAGCGCGAGGACGCTGAACAAGGGTGTCCCTGGCTCGAGAACAACGCCACTCGCTTGAGCGAGAAAATAGGCCGCTGGATAAACCAAGAAGAGCAATGCGGTCGCAAAGATAATCCCCATCAAGCTAATCGGGTGCTTACGCAATGAAGCAACGACGTGTTCATTGGGAAGCTGATTAGGAAGCTCACGTAGTGAAATCATGTGGCAAGAAATAAGTGGCGAAATCGAGCGGCTGATCCCATGACACGCTGCCGACATAGAGCAGCGTGGTCATGAGCACGACGGCCGAGATGCCTAAAAAGATGGCTCCAGACGCGTACATCATGCTGCTTCGAATACCAAAACGCATCTGCACCACGAAGGTCATGATCGCGAGAAGGCAGAAAATAAGCACGGCGACGAGCCAGCCAATAAGGATCCAATAAAGAGGAATCATGCTGAAAAAAGCATACCCTGATTTTGATCCGGTGTACATCCAAGGTGTTGATAGGCGAGCGCTGTGGCGATGCGTCCACGTGGCGTACGAGCGAGCAAGCCTTCTTGTAGTAAGAATGGTTCGATCACCTCTTCGAGTGTCGCCATCTCTTCAGCGGCAGACGCGGCGAGCGTCGTGAGTCCTGTTGGTCCGCCTGAAAACTTTTCCACCAAAATTTGCAGAATACGTCGGTCGGCTTGGTTTAAGCCGCGATGATCGATATCGAGCGCGTCGAGCGCTTCGGTGGCAAGCGAGGCGGTGATTTCTCCATTTCCGCGAACGAGGGCGTAGTCACGAACGCGGCGAAGTAAACGATTACCAATACGCGGCGTGCGACGTGAACGTTTGGCGATTGTTTCGAGAGAAATGCGTTCTGCCGGCATGCTCAAGAGTTCTGCGCTGCGCTGGAGAATGTCCGTCATTTCATCAGGAGAATAAAAATCGAGATGAAACGTGGCGCCAAAACGATCGCGAAGAGGGGCAGACAAAAGCGAGAGGCGAGTGGTGGCTCCAATGATCGTAAAACGTTTTAAATCAAGGCGAAGGGTTTTTGCGGTTGGGCCCTTGCCGATGACGATATCAAGAGCAAAATCTTCCATCGCGGGATAGAGAACTTCTTCAATCGCACGATTCAGGCGATGAATTTCGTCAATGAACAAAATATCTCCTGTTTCAAGGCCCGAAATAATCGCCGCTAAATCACCCACGCGTTCGAGAGCAGGGCCGCTCGTGACTTTGATGGTTGCGCCCATCTCGGCTGCGATCGCATGCGCAAGAGAGGTTTTACCAAGGCCGGGCGGTCCGTAAAACAAAATGTGCTCGCATGGTTCTTGGCGACGCTTGGCTGCTTCCAAAAAAATGTGCAAGTTCTCCTTTAAGCGAGTTTGTCCCACAAAATCAGCGAGTCGCTTTGGGCGCAGTGCGACGTCGATCGTTTGTTCTTGTTCAAGAACAGTAGGCGCGACAAGGGGCTCTGATTCGTGTTCGAACTCGATATCGGGAGGCGTGGTTGAGAAAAGATCGGAACTCATGCCCTCAGTACACCCGGAATGGTATCGAACGTCAACGGTTGACAGCGGTACCGTCTTCACGCTGACATTTTTTTGAAGGTATGATACAAATCGCGCGAGCCTTGGTGGCGGAATGGCAGACGCAGCGGACTTAAAATCCGTAGTCCACTAACCCGGACATGGGGGTTCGAGTCCCCCCCGAGGCACCATAAGAGAGTCTGAACAAGCGTTCAGGCTTTTTTGTTAATAGGCTTCGCCCCTTTGCCTCGGTTGAAAGAAATTTCGACTTCGTCGAGTGATTCCGGACCTCTGATCTACCTCGCAACTACCTCAGAGGTAGATCTGAGGTAGCGTCTGGCGGGGCTAGACAGAACTCACGTTTTTTGTTTGGCTGAGCGTCGGAGGTGTCCCTTGAACACGCAAAATCCCGCTCCTCGCACCGATCTCGTTCTCGTCGCTCACGATGCCGCTCCGTCGCGGTGCTTCGTTCGCCTTCAGGAGAAGCTGAATGACCAAGGCGTCAGAACGGTGACGCTTGCTGGCGACGGAAAGCCCATTACCCCTGGTAGCGCGGTCGCGCTTCTCGAGCGAGCGAGGCCTCGGGCGGTACTCGTCGGTATGTCGTCATCCAAGGACTTCGCCGCCGCCGAGCTCGAAGCGCTCGCCTATGCACGTGAAGACGGCATTCCGTACGGGTTCTATGGCGATTGTCGTGGCGCTTGGGCACGTGCTGTGCCGCCAGCATGGTTTGCGGAGTTCGCCGCAGACGCTTCGCTCTACCTCGCGATCCATCAAGACGAGCTCGCCGATGCGCAGCGCGTGTTCCCGAAGGCGCGGTGCATCGTGGCGGGCAATCCGTTGCGCGAGGACGCGGCCTTCATGCAGGTCGACCGTGCGGGCGTTCGGCAGAAGCTCGGCGTTCGAGAGGACCAGATCCTTGTTCTCGCTCCTGGCGGAAAGAACGTCGCGGCGAACTGCACAATCTGGGGTGAAACGCTTTCGGCTCTGCGACTGCTGTCTGAACGGCCGCGTCATCCAAGAGACATCGTGATGGTCATCACGCTTCATCCCGGAGACCGATCTCCTTACATGATTGACTCGGTAACAGGTCAGCGGGCAGATCCGTATCAGGCCGTACTCGATCCCGTGCACACGCGTTACGTTACGCAGGAAACGGGACTATCTACGAATGAGGTGCTCGGTGCGGCTGACATCGTGATCGAATTTGGCGTGTCATCAAGTATCGCGGCGATCACGCGGCGGATCCCAGTTCTCGTGCCGAGAGTCGGTATCATGACGGATGAGTTTTATCTCACAACCGGTGACATTTGGCCCGAGCACCTGCGAGCAGGAGCTTCGTCGCTGGTTGAACTGGATTGTCGGCTGATCGCATCTGAGATCGAGCATCTGACGGAGCCGCAAATGAGCGTTGTCAAAGAAACCCTTCGACGTGCACAAGAACGAGCCTACCCGCTTCCCAGGAAGCAGGGCGAGGCTCTCGAGCGTATTGTGACGGCGCTCAAAGAGGTGTTTCTTTCCTGATCTTCTGAATTAAGAAGGTCTTTTCTTTTTCCTCGGTACGGGCTTTTTTTCGAATCAGCCTTGACGGCTCAGGAGTTTTTTGTAAGATGCGCCCACTCCCCTAGGTGGGGAACGCTCTGGAAGGAGCACACATGGACACGCAGCAGCAGGGTTCTCAGGGTCAGGGTCACGTGGGTACGAACGGTCAGTCGCAGGACGCGAGCCCGAGCGGAGGTGGGACGGTGAAGGGTATGACCGCGGACGAGTTCCGCGCCTTCGAGAGCCGCGACGCGTTCATGACGATCAGGGATGGTCGTCTCCACGAGTCGCACTATGGCCTCGTGCCCGCGGGTCGCGGCCGCTTCCGTCTCCGCATCGTCCTTCGTGACCGTGCGACCGGCAACCTTACCCTCCAGGAGTACGGGCCGGACGTCGGGACCCACGAGATCGCGGGGTTCGACTTCGTCCTGCCGCACCCGGGCAAGGTGAAGCCTGGTGGCGAGAAGTGGGAGTGGGGTCGCCCCGATCTCACGCTCCACCAGGTGGTCTACGGCTTCGACAACGTCGGCAACGCGGACACCATCGCCAACCGTCAGCACGGTGGTGTGGTGGTGACGCTCTTCGCCATCATCGAGGGTCGACTGCGTATCTGCGTCATCCGGCAGAAGCGGAAGGCCGAGGTTGGCCCCGACAACCCTGAGGGGTGGACGGAGCAGACGCCGCGCGGCAACCTCGATCCGGGTGTCGGCCTCGAGGCCGCTGTCTCGGACGAGGTCGCCCAGGAGGTCGGTGCCTTCACGGGCGGCAAGCAGGTGATCCTGCCGGGCGACACGGTCAACGTCGACACGGCCTGGTTCTCCTACTACCCGCGCCAGAAGCAGCCGAACGGCCCCGTCGACTTCAAGGGCGTTGACTACGCCGCGCGCGAGGTGCCGGCGGGTCTGCTCGAGCCGCACCCCGACAGGCCGGACGCGTACCGGTTCAAGCCGGGCGTGGTCAAGCCTCGCGAGGTGGACGGCAAGGTCGCTTCGACGGCGCTCAAGGAGGTCATCGAGGACGGCGGGTTCTACCTCGTCGAGCAGTGCCTCGGGCTCCGCTGCGGGATGTCCATTATCGGCGTCTCGCGCACGATGGCGTGGCTCATGCAGACGGGTCGGCTCGCGCTCGTGGCGGGTCAGCCCGTCACGGTCGAAGCTCCGACGCGCCCCACGCTCGCCGGCGTCGGCAGCGGGAGCTGAGCGTAGCTGACTAGGTAACAACCTAGTCTTTTTCTTTACTCGAAACTTGACACACAAAGCTCGCATGCGTAGGTTTTTCTCTACGGAGGAATCGATATGTCGACCATAAACGCCAAGGACTGGAATTCTCGCTTGTACCACCACCCGGAAACGCCGGGGGAGCACATGCCGCCGGTCGCTCCGGAGTGTTCGCGTGCTCATGCGAGAATCGTTCTCGATGTGGACGGCGTTCAGCAAGTCATCGAAGCCATTCCTGCAAGGGACGCAACCCCTGAAGATAAGGTTCGCCTGTGTGGATTACAGGTCGTCCTTCCGCACCCGGCGCACAAGGGCCCGTTCTCGTGGAGTGATCCGTCTGGTCATATGGTGGGAATTCGGTACGGCACCGACCCTGTCTATGGGCGAGATACGGTGACACTCGATCGAGGTCCGTCCGTTGTTACGTTTCTCTGGTCAATCGTTGAAGGCGAGCTCTTCGCTGGTCTCATTGAGGAACGCCGCGCGACTCGCGTGTCGCCTGAGAACCCAGAAGGCTGGACCGTGACTCCTTGCGCCGGCCTGGTCGATCCAGGAAAGGATGTTCGTACCACCTCTGACCTTGAAGTGGCACAAGAGATCGGCGTCTGTCAGGGCGAGACGATCCTTCTCGCCGGGGAGCCGATCAATCAGTGCGTTGCTTGGATTGTAAATCCCCTCGACCCTGAGAGCGGGACGGAGCAATTCCATGGAATAAGTGTCGCAGCTCGCGAAATCGACGCGCGGCTTCTCGAGGTAGATCCCGACGAACCAGGACATCTTCGCTTCAAAGCGGAAGCTCTTGGGGCGCGCCAAGAAGATCATACGCCAAACGCCGGGCTCGAAAAGATCGGTGCCACGCGCTTCTATCCTTTCGAGGAACTGGTGAAGTTGGGCGCCGGCTGGAATCAGTTCATCGCTCGTCTGCTGGGTCATCTCATCGAGACGGGGCGGCTTACGTTCAACTGGAAGTAGGAAATCTACGGCTTACGGCTCCTAATGATGGAGCCTTTTCTTTATTTCGAGACCAAAGACTCCTGCATTGACGAAAAACAAAGATTTTGTTTTTATGGCGGGCGCGCATTGGAGGCGCGTTTCATGAACAAGAACAATGTGAATGGGCTGATGTATCTCTGCGAGCGCCTGTCACCCAAGGCGCTTGAGCTCGCACAAATGGTGCGAGCCATAGCCTGTGCCGCCAAGAACGCGCTTGAAGAGCGTCGGAACGCTTCGCGGGAGCCGCATGACGCGCTTCTCTGTCAAGATGTCGCATTCGGCGACGTGTCGTCGCTTAAGGATGCTGAGGTTCATGCAGATCGAGTGATGACGGATGCAATTCGCGGGTTTCTCGAAAGGAATCGAGTTAACCACCCGTTTGCTAAAGTCGTCTTCGAGGGGCAAGAGACGCAAGACGTACACGGGAAAAAGGGGGACCTCGTCCTCTTCGTGGATCCTTGCGATGGTTCGCTCAACGCGCAAGACGCGGGCATCATGAACGGATTTCCACATGTGCTCATTCTCACGGTGGCACCGATGCGGGAGTGCTGCTTCCGGGATCTCGAGGCGGTGCTTGTTCTCGATCTGCGCGCAGCAACGAACGATGCCTGGATCATGGTGCGGTCTGGTGATCGGGTGTACGGCATCTTTAGTCCGTCTATCCGCTCACTCAGTCCCTTTGGTGTGATGAAGCCGAGCGATCACAAGAAGATTGAACTCGGCAAGATGAACATCGTTGGGGAGCTCTATTACCCCGACAACCGTGAAGTTGTGATGCGAGTTGTGGGTAGTGAGAAGGGTTGGATCCGGAATCCCGGATCCGCCGGCTACGAAATGGCATCGGTGGCAAGTGGGCAAGCGCACGCATTTTTCTCCTTGCGGCAGAAGCAGCACGAAGCTTCCATCGCCTACATGGCCGCCGAGGCCATGCGCGCAGAGGGTGGATTGACGGAGCCATTGGTCACCGACTTCCAAGGTCGGCCGCTCGATCTCTGCGTGTATCGTTTTCAGGAGGAAGCTTGGCAGGATCCGGCGACCAAGACGGGCTTTGTCGCGACGGCGGTCCAGATGGAGATCGTGCTTGCCACAAGTCGCGGCCTCATCGAAGACTTCGTGGCCCGCATGCATCATCCTGGTGAGAGTCCGCTCGAAAAGAGTGGGGGGATAATGAAAGTGGAGATTCCTGACCTCTGAGAGGTCTTTTTTCTTATGCTTAACACTTGCAAGAGGCGACGATTTTTGTTACACCGAATATCCACATCTCAGGAGGGAGGCTGATCATGTTTCGTTTGCTGCTGGCCGACGCTCTTAGCTCGTCTGCGCGCATGTTCTCGCTGCTCGATTTCCCGCGCACGTACGACATCGCCGAGGAGGAGCGGGTGTTACGGAGGCTCGGTTTGTGGCTCGATCGCCTTCAGCAAGGGATGATATTCTCGGCGCGGCAGTGGCGATCCATTTTGCCCCGATTGCTCGAGGGGTGCTCTGATTCACCCGAAGGGGTAATGGCGCTTTTACGGATCACGGTTCAGCGTTACCCTGATCCAGAGAGCAAGCTGTTTGTGCAGGGGGAGGTGATGCAGCGTTTTTGGCCAGCGAAGAAAGATGGACATTGGCGTTTACACTACCAGGCTCTCTTGCACGCTTGTGACCTTGGTCTCGTGTACGAACGGGTCTCTGGACGAGAGCGTCGCCCCACGACCGATTATCGTTCCTCGCAAGCACGAGCAGGTTTCGCAGCCAATGTTCGCTACCCAACGGGAGGCGTATGGATCAAGAGGGTTGTCGCGCTTCTCGCACAGGGAGAGGTAGGGTGGGCGCTTACGCTTTTGAGTGTCTTTGCAGAACGAGGGCTGCTCTCTGAACCGGTCGCCTGGGTTCTTGACCGGTTGTGTCTGGACGCAATGGCGCTTGCGCTTCGGGAACATCGTTACGGGACGGCCGCAGCCCTGGGGCGTTGGCTCTACAAACGTGATGCCGATGATGTGATTACGCGTCGTTTCGCAGGAGAGATCGTGGATCGAGCATCGCGTATCAAGGCCGAGCGACGCGACGTGTCTTCCGGCTTCTCTCGTGGCCCTTTGCTTGAAGAGCTCGCTCTGCGTCCTGGGGGAGCGGGATTAGCAAGCGGCGTGGTCGTTGGGCTCAAGGCGGTCGTCCTCTTAGCGGAAGAGGAGGCGCGTCGGCGTAATCAGCCGATCATTCTCAATCTTCTCAGTTGGGATGACGAGGCGTAGCTTCTCTGGAGATATCCAGAGTTTTTTATTTTATTAGAACTAACTCGTTTAGCGGAGGGTTTTTGCGGATGGGTTCTGGTTAAATTTGCTATGATGGAAACATGTCTTTATCTCGCTTGGGTGGAATAGCCTTAGAACCGATTCCGTTTGATCCGGCGTGGGTCACGGAAGAGGCGAATGCGCAATTTCGAGAGATTATCGAACAACGACGCGATTCCGTGCAGGCGTATCGGTTCTTTTACGAGTCTGGTCCAAATCGGGTGGAGGGGTTTTTAATCGAGCCAATTCAGAAAAAAGAAAAACTGCCCTGTATCGTATTCAATCGAGGAGGAACGCAGAATTTTGGCATTAATACCGAGCGCTTTTGTTATCTTTCGCGTGTTGGAGCCCTCGCTGAAAGAGGGTACCTTGCCATTGCTTCGCAGTATTCAGGGGGCGGGCAGAGCACAGGTGAGGATGATTGGGGCGGTGAACAAACCCTGCAAGATGTGGTGCGTTTATATGATTTGCTGAAAGAAGATCCGTATGCCGATGTCTCGCGTATTGGGGTGTTAGGCGGAAGTCGCGGCGGCGCGATGACGTATTTGCTTATGAAGCAAGTATCCTGGATAAAAGCGGCGGTGGTGATGTCGGGAGCGTCTAATCTTTTGGACGAGTCGTTTCGTCCAAAGATGCAGGAAGTGTATACTGAGTTATTTGGCCCATCTCGTGAGGAGCGCGTAAAACGATCGGTGTTGGAATGGGTGGATCAACTCCCAAAAAATGTTCCGTTACTCCTGATGCACGGAACAGCGGATTGGCGCGTAAATCCCCTTGATACGCTAAAACTCACCGAAGCCTGCTATCGTCACAAGATTCCGTGTTCGCTTATTTGGTACGAGGGCGGTGATCACACTCTTACGGATCAACATTACCGTTCGACACTAACGGCGGTTGTGTCGTGGTTTAACCGATACGTTCGCGATGGCGAACCTTTGCCCGACCTAGAGCCTCATGGCGCGTAATTGGCGGAGAGCCTGCTTTCTGGCAGGGTGTGGTTATGACGATTTCAGAAATTAAACTCGCGTTAGAAAACATGGGTCGGGGAGCCAATAAGGCGCTCGGGCAGCATTTTTTGATTGATCAGGCTGCGCTCAAAACCGTGGCGGACGCGGCGCATGTGGGGCCGGGCGATCAGGTCGTGGAAATTGGTCCGGGTTTTGGCGTGCTTACGCAAGAGCTGCTCAGCCGAGGCGCGCGCGTGCTCGCCATCGAACGAGATCGAGGAATTGCCGCGTGGCTTCGGAATCGATTCGCCTCGTTTATCGACGATGGTCGACTTGTCCTGATCGAAGGGGATGCAGCCACGGGGGAGTGGCTTCATCAGATTTCGGCGGGTCCCTGGAAGTTCGTTTCAAACTTGCCCTACGCCATCACCTCATTTGCGCTCCGGTTGGCGTTATGGGCACCGCATCCGCCCACGCATCTGTCTGTTTTGATTCAGCGGGAGGTGGCCGAACGGGCGTTAGACAAGAAAAATAGCTCGCTTTTATCGCTGATGGTGGGCCTAGCGGCGCGCTCGGCAAAAGTCGCTCGTCGTGTTCCGCCCGGGGCCTTTTACCCCCCACCAAAGGTAGACTCGGCTATTCTGGCGGTCGAGGTCTTATCGCAGGAAGAACGAATGGCTCGGTTTGAGATCGACCCGGTGGTCGTGATGGAGGTGGCAAAGCGAGGCTTTTCACACCCTCGAAAGAAGCTGGTTTCAAACTTGGGTGGGGGAGAAGTAGCTCAAGCGAGTATTCTTGTGGATAACCCAACCATTCGCGCGGAAGCGCTCTCGTTGGATGAATGGGTGGCCTTGGCAAAAGAGCTTAAAAACCCGAGGAAAAAGATGATTTGACAACCCGCTATTTCTGGCTCTTGACAGTCCCGCGGCTTTTGCCTAAACTAGGGCCACGTTGTGAAAAGCACAACAACACATTGACAACAGAAGAGTGACCGCAATCGAAAAGATTGTCTATTCTGATCCGAAAGTTTCACCAGGAACTTTCTGGGTTCTGGTACGGCCCACTTCGGTGGACGTACTTCTGAGAGTTTGATCCTGGCTCAGGATGAACGCTGGCGGCGTGTCTAAGGCATGC
>CAZIVC010000007.1:0-56749 GCA_964542945.1 uncultured Gammaproteobacteria bacterium | reverse complement strand
AAAAAACGAGGCTTTCAGCTCCCGCTTGCCGAGTGGTTTCGAGGGGATCTCGGTCGCGTCTTTGAGCGAGCCCACCTAACGCGAGAGTCGGCACTGCATCAAGTCGTCCAGCCGCAAGCGATGCGGGCGTTGCTGCAAGCCAATGAGCGAGGAGAAAATCGAGGTAATGCGCTCTGGATGTTGTACAGTCTTGGTCGATGGCTAGAACGGTATGTCTAATATTCTCATTTTTGCCGCCGACTATCTTCCGCGTGTCGGAGGAGCGGAAGTCGCGATGAAAGAGCTTACGGATCGATTGGTCGACCATGAGTTTCTTTTGGTTTGTCCACGCTACGAGCGTCGCTTGCCGAAGCAAGAACGTCTTGGACGCGTTTTGGTGCATCGCGTCGGTTTTGGTTGGTCGAGCGACCGTTATCTCATGCCTGTTTTAGGAGCTCTTAAAGGTTATTGGCTGATGCGTAACGAGAAAAAGCCCCTCATCTGGTCGCTGATGGCAAGTTATGGGGGATTCGCTGCGCTGTTTTTTACCTGGCTTAGGCCAACGGCCCGTATGTTTCTTACGCTTCAAGAGGGCGATCCGCTTGAGTATTACGAGGCTCGATTAGGTCTCTTAAACTACCTGCATCGGCGGATCTTTGGTCGTGCGAATGCGATCCAGGCGATCAGCACGTTTCTTGCGCGATGGGCAAAAAGACAGGGTGCAATCGTGGTTCCGCACGTAATTCCTAACGGCGTCCATTTAGAGCGCTTCAAGTGTCGTATCACGACTGAAGTGCGTGAATCTCTGCGTGCATCGTGGGGAGTTGGAAACTCCGACCGTCTCATCGTTACCGTTTCACGATTAGTAAAAAAGAATGGCACGCGTGACTTGATTGAAGCTCTCTCTCTGCTTGGTACAGAGTACAAGCTGCTAATTGCGGGGGAAGGGGAAGAGCGATCTATGCTAGAAGCGCTCGCAAAAGAACGGGGCGTGTACGAGCGTGTCGTTTTTTACGGACTATGCTCGCAGGAAAAGCTTCCCGAACTGCTTCAATCGTGCGATGTCTTTTGTCGCCCATCGCTTTCAGAGGGGCAGGGCATTTCGTTTATTGAGGCGATGGCGTCTGGATTGCTAACGGTTGGTTCAAAGGTAGGTGGAATTCCCGACTTTTTACGAGAAGGTGAGACCGGGTTTTTATGTGAACCGGGTCAACCGACATCGGTTGCGCAGGTAATCAAACGCGTTTTTGAGTTATCCGAAGACGAGCAACGTCAGGTCGTAAAACGGGCGGAGCACCTCGTGGATCAGGATTATCGTTGGGAAGAAATTGCTCCGCGGATTGATGCCTTGCTAGGGGATTTAGCGCTATGAAGATCTTGCTTGCAGCGGGAATATATCCCCCTGAAATAGGTGGTCCAGCCTCGTTTGCGCCACGCATGGCGGAGTATTTACGATCGCAAGGACATGATGTCTTTGTGATCACGTATGGAGATGAAAAAACCGATCGCGGATCAACGGGATCTGTGACCGTGGTTTCTCGTTCGGGAGGGGTTCTTGCTCGTTATGTTCGTTATGCCTGGCGGGCGTGGCGACTTGTACGACAGCATCGTCTTTCGCTTGTGTTTGCTCAGGGACCGGTTTCCGAGGGCTTTCCTGCGGCGATCGTGGCACTTTGTGCACGTATTCCTTTTGTAATGAAGGTTGTTGGAGACGTTGCCTGGGAGGCCGCATCTGCGCATGGAGTTGAAGAGACGTTGGATGTATTCGTTGAACGTCGTCATGCAGGAAAAATCGGTATGCTCGAGCGCATCGAACGTTGGACGGCAAGTCGCGCTGTGTCGATTGTGGTTCCAAGTCAATACTTACAGTCTATTGTCATGCGTTGGGGAGTGGTAAAAGAAAAGATTGAGGTGATTTACAACCAAGTCGAGGTAGCGCCCGTGTTATCGATGGCAGAAAAACGAGAATTGCGAGAAATGCACGGACTCTCTGAAGCTGACCGAGTGCTTGTGTCCGTGGCGCGATTTGTTCCTTGGAAGCAAATGGACTTTTTAGTTCGCGTGATGGAAAAGCTCCCACTAAACAAAAAACTTGTTTTGATTGGGGATGGTCCAGAGTTTTCTCGCGTGAAAGCGCTTACTCAAGAAAAGGAGCTTTCATCTCGTGTGCTGCTCATCGGCCGGCAACCGCCTCGAACGGTTCAAGCCTGGTATCGGTTGGCGGACCTGTTTTTACTTCCATCCCTGTATGAAGGCTTGCCTCACGTGGCTCTCGAGGCCCTCGAAGCGGGTGTTCCGGTGATTGTAAGCGATCGAGGCGGTAACCCTGAAGTTCAGACATTGTATGGAGCAGACTGGGTCACCGTCCTTCCGCCGGTGAACGCTCTACAGTGGGCGGAATCGATTCGTGCGCAGTTAAACCGAGAATCACGCCCGTCGTTACCAAAACCATTCTCTCGCGGTATGGAGAGTGCTTACGAACACTGGTTATCTCGTTATGTCTAGACTCGCCGTCTTGTTTATCTCGCTCGGGCAACAGATGCTCAGTCAGCCAGATGTTCGTGCTCGCCAAGCGGCTTATACGCGGGGCATGGATGCGGTTTTTGTGCTCCTTGGACCCGGAGAAAGGCGAGAATTGTGTGAGAACGGGGTCCGATATCTGGCGCCGGGAGGCGCTTCAAAAGCCGGCGCACTTTGGAACGGGATACGAACCGCTCGGACGATGTTACGAAAAACGAGGTTTGACCTCATTTCCGCCGAAGATCCATCTTGGACGGGGCTTGTGGCGTGGCTTTCTCGTTTGGGAAAGCGCGTTCCGTTTCAGCTTCAAGATCATTCCGGACGCTTCGCGCGTTCGGCGGGGTCGATGACAGAAATGCTTCTTTGGCCGCTCGCCCGCTTTCTTGCGCGCCAGGCGACCCGTATCCGAACGGTATCCGAGCGAGGACGAGATGGATTGGAACGCATTGGTATCTCGACACGGCAGATTGATGTCTTGCCGGTTCCGGTACGCGTTCCTCGCCGTCTCCCACAACGCACGCGATCAAGTGAGGTCTTGCGAGTTTTGTCAGTGGGACGCTTAGAGCCGGAAAAGGGGTTCGTCACGTTATTGCATGAGTGGAAAAAAGCGGCGCTCCCACGCGCCGAGCTTGTGATTGTGGGGGATGGTCGTCAGAGAGGTGAACTCGAAAGACTAGCGAAAACGCTGGGTATTACGGATTCCGTCATGTTTCGAGGCGCTCTTGCTGCTGAGGGTCTGTGGCAGGAGTACGCAAACGCGGATCTGTACATTCAGCATTCTCTATTTGAAGGGTGGGGGAGAACGTTGTTTGAAGCGGCTTGGGCTGGCTTGCCGATTATTTCCATTGATGTGGGGTTGGTGGGGGAGGTGCTCCTTCCTGGACGCGACCTGTTAGTCTGCGAATGGGACAATGAGCTCAATGTCACGAGTGCATCCATGTGTTTACGGGAGCTCATAGCCGATCCAGAAAAGCGTGCCCGTTTAGCAAGTGGCGCACGCAAAGCTGCAGAAGAGTATCTTGCAGCGCATTCGTATGATGCTTCGGTCGAGGCGATTCAGACGGGCTTGCGCCGTGCGGCAGGTGTATGAGATTGCTTGTGCTCGCGCAGGCGGTTGATCGTAACGATGCTCTTTTCGGCTTTTTCGTCGACTGGTTGCGAGAGGCGAGTGAAGTGTTTTCGAGTATTCTTGTATTTGCCTTACGAGTGGATAAAGACTCGACTCCGGAGGGAGTCACGGTCGTCGCGCTTCGTTCATCACGAGAAAGTGCTGCCTTGGTTGCGATGAGGCTCTGGCGAGAATCGTGGCGTCGCCGTCACGAATGTGACGGTGTCTTTGTGCGAGGTGATGCGATTTATTTGGTGCTCGCTGGCTGGTTGTGGCGATTGTTGGGGAAGCGAGTGATTTTTTGGTACACTCACTATCAGGCCTCTGGTTGGATGTTTTGGGCAGGGCAATTATTTGCTCATGAAGTCGTGACGGCCACAGCTGGATCAAATCCGCTTCGAAGAGCAAGGGTCATTGGTCATCATGTCGCGAGTCGTTTTTTTCAGGTCACCCGCGAAGGGGGATGCTCAACGCCGTTACGTGGGTTAGTGCTGGGTCGGGTGAGTCGAGTGAAGCGCATTCCGGAGACGATTCAGGCTGTTTCAGTGTACTTGCAGGACGGCAGTCTTTGGCTTGATGTCGTCGGGCCAGGCATCGATGAACGAGAAGAGAAAAGGGTAGCGAATCACGGTATACCACGTGTATTTCGAAGAAATGAACGAGTTCGCTACGACCACCTTCCCCAGTTTTTAACCGACTATGATATCCTTCTGAGCGCCACGCCTGACTCGATGGACAAAGTGATTTTGGAAGCGGCGGCAACCGGAATGGTGGTACTCGCGACCTCTCGTGGCTGGCGGGAAACGATCCAAGAACTCCCTGAGGCATCCTGGCTAGCTCCGGCGACGATTGAGGGTCTCGGTGAAGGTGTTCACCGCGTACTAGCTCTTTCCGTCGAAGAAAGAAAGCGGTTGGGCAAAGCGCTGTCTCGTTGTGTGCAAGCACACCATGCGCAACGGGATCAGATTCTTCGTTTACATGACTTATTTAAGAGGTAGATAACTCCCTATGGCATACTCCGATTGGCGTCGATACGAATCCGAAGGTCGCTGGACGAGTTACTTTCGTCAGGTCGATCATGTCGTACGTTTTTCTCCAAAAACATGTCTTGAAGTTGGCGTTGGAACGGGGTTTGTTGGCGAAGCGATTAAGCTCCGTGGAATTGAGCTGCATACACTAGACATTCTCCCGGAATTACATCCGACCTATGTTGGTTCGGTTGAGCAAATCCCTCTTCCTGACGCGTCCATGGACGTTGTTCTCTGCGCAGAAGTACTTGAACACCTCCCGTATGAGCGGTTTACACAGTGTTTATCAGAGATTGAGCGAGTTGCGCATCAGGGGGCGGTGATTTCGTTGCCGTACTGGGGATATACCATTCGTGCGGTGATCGATTTGCCGTTGCTAAAAATTCGACGCGCGTGGAAGTTACCGTTCACGAAAGAGATTCCGCCAAACGGCGTACACTGTTGGGAGATCGGTAGAACAGGCTATCCGCTAAAACGAATTGTCGCTGATATTGAACGATATTTTGACATCGAAGAACGAGGTCTGTCGCCTTGGATGCCTTACCACTACTTCTTTCGTTTGAAGAAAAAATCGTGAGCTCTATGAGTCGCGTGTATTACCTCGCGCCAATTCGTCTTCCAACTGAGAAGGCGCATGGACGGCAGATTGTAAAAACGGTTGAAGCGCTGGCTCGACAAGGTATTGAAATTGAGCTCGTGATTCCTCGTCGAACGAATGCGTCAAACCAAGAGATTTTTTCTCACTACGGTGTTACGCATCCATTTTTATTGAGACAGCTCACGACCGCAGATTTTTTTGGCCGATCGAAATTAGGCTATGGTTTTTCCGTGCTCTGCTTTTTTCTTGCGTTTCTTGTTCGTCTATTTTCTAAAAAAGCTACTATTTACACGAGATCTGAGTGGGTAGCAGCCTTGTCTCGGCTGGTCACAAAGCGGGTCATTTGGGAGGCGCATGAAGTACAGGGATCTCGCGTAGAAAAATGGCTCGCCAAGAAAGGAGTTGGCCTTGTTGCTATTTCTCATGGCATCGTGAAGTCGTTTGCATCGAGAGAGATCTCGTTTTCTCGAGCGATCGTCGCTCCGGACGCGGTTGATCTTGATTGGATGGAGCGCGCTCCTGATCGCCGTGCTGAGCTGAGAAAGTTGCTGGGTTTGGAAAAAAATGATCGCGTTTTGCTCTATGCCGGAAGTCTCTCGCTTTACCCTTGGAAGGGAGTGGATGGGTTATTGCGGCTTGCGCCGGCGTTGCCAGCACCTTGGAGGCTCGTGATCTTGGGAGGAAGTCCCCAGGATATCGCTGCTTGGGCAGAAAAACCGGGCGCCGAGCAGATTATTTGGCATTCCGCCGTTCCGGCTCAAGAGGTCGCGTCTTGGTATAAGATGGCAGATGCGCTTATTTTGCCGAACAAACCGGGTTACGCCGCTTCCGACCTCTATACTTCACCCATGAAGTTATTTGAATATTTAGCGGCAAAAAAACTGATCCTCGCGAGTCGTTTGCCGTCGATCGGGGAAGTCGTTTCGGAGGACGAAGTGTGTTTTTTCTCCTTTGAGGGAATCGAGAAAGATGTTCCGCGGTTATTGAAGGAGCTTACCGTTGAAGAGATCGACCAAAAACAACGAGCAGCGTTTGCGCTCGCGAGTTCTTTTACGTGGGATGCGCGTGCAGAGCAGATTAAAGCGCTTGTTTTAGGTAAGTAATATGACTCACCGCATCCTTGTTTTAGGGGAGAAGAATACTCGCACGGGATGGGGGCGTTACCAGACGAGTCTCGTTCAGGCGTTAGAAAAGAAAGGGCACCGTCTATTTACCGAGACGATGGATCGAGTGAGCTCGGATCGGCTCTGGACGGCTTTTTTTCGTCCGTGGCAGTGGATTAGTCCTGTTTTTCGTTGGGCAAAGCTCATTCGTCGTGAATCTATTGAGATTATTCACGTCACAATGGAGCCGCTCGCTCCCATCGGTGCGATGGTATCGATGTTAACGGGGGCTCGGTTTGTATTGACCGTACATGGATCGTACGCAAATCCGGCGGCGTTTTTCACGGGATGGAAACAGGTCGTTGTGCGTCAGTTGATGCGGTGGTCACTTTCACGCTGCTCGGCGGTGATCGCGGTGAGTCGGTATACGGCGGCCTATTTTCAGGAAAGCTGGGTTGTGCGAGCTCCCGTTTTTGTGATCGAAAGCGGAACAACGTCATTGCCAACGCCGACACGCGAACAGATACAAGCGTTTCAGGAACGCTGTGAACTCGCCCCGGAAGAGAAGCTTTTGCTCGTCGTGGGAGCGTGGAAGCCACGGCGCGGGCAGATCGAGGCGGTGCGTGCGTTGCATCTGCTGCGTAACCGCGGACATAAAGAACTAAAACTTGCTCTTGTGGGTGGCCGGCAAGATCGTCACTACGTACAGAGTGTTCAAATGTTGATCCGTGAGCATCGACTAGAAAAGCGCGTTTACTGTTTTGATGATCTGGGCTCGGACGAGCAGCTTGCGGCCGCCTATCAATCCGCGCGCATCCTGCTCTTGCCGTCACTCCGAGTGGGTCCGTTGTTTGAGGGGTTTGGTTTGGTGGCGCTTGAAGCGAATCAGTTTGGTGTTCCAGCGATCGGTTTTCGTGGAACGGGAGTAGAGGATGCCATTATTCCCGGTATTAGCGGCCAGTTCGTTGTGACGGGCGATACCGAAGCATTTGCCGATGCGATTGAACACGAATTGGAGCAGCCTCTTTCCAAAGAAGGGGTTATACAATCGGTAGAGGGGAGGACTTGGAAAGCCTGCGCGGACCGCGTAGAGTCTGTGTATGATGATGCTATCAGAGCTTAAGTTGCGCTTATATTGGGTAAAAGAAGACCTTAAAACAGTCTTTACGGATCGGCCCGTTTCTCGTTGGGCGCCAGACTACACCGTGAACTACACGGCTTACTGGGAGGAACGTCGCACATCTCCCGTCGCGCCAACGCTGAGCCGCTGGCAGCGTATGCGTTTAGAGCTGCTTCAATCGTGGATCCGCTCGTCTTGGACGGTTCTTGATATCGGGGCGGGTGATGGAGCGTTTTTAGCTGAACTGAAGCATCGAATTTCTTGCCAGGTTGTAGGTGTGGATATCGATCCTGTTTCGGTCAAAACTATGCAAGAGCAGGGGATTGAGGCGATTCGAGCGGATCTTCAGGATATTTCTGCTATACAAACGCTACCTAAAGTAGATGCTGTTCTTGCACTAGAGATTTTGGAGCATCTTCCCAACGCGGAGCAGGTGCTCATGACGTTGCTCGAACGGGCAGAACAGGGAGTGATTTTCTCCGTTCCAAACACGGGATATTTCACCTATCGATTGCGGCTGTTCTTTGGAAGGACACCACTTCAATGGGTAACGCATCCAGGTGAGCATCTGCGTTTTTGGACGCGTAAAGATATGCGTCATTGGCTCGCATCGCTTGGGCTCGTGATAAAGGAAGAGCGCTGTTATGGGGGTGTTCCTTGTCTTGAGCGATTATGGCCGAGTTTATTCGGGAAGGGGATGATTTACTCTATTGACTCCAAGTGAATAATTTGCTCTGATTTACTCCGGATGACGTGTCGCATTACGCAACGCGAGCTGTGACCAGTGAAGCCATAACATACCAAGCCGATGAACGTGCTCACCATCAACGCATCAATATGTCCACGATATCTCCTGTAAAGGCGTTTATTTCCACAGTTCCTTTTGGAGAATCAGATCCTGGGATTTTTAAGTTGCTAAACGACGCCGGTATTGAGTACGAGGTTAATCCGTACGGCCGCAAAATTACTTCGAGTGAGTTGGCGACTCACTTGGCTGGATGCATGTACCACATCGCGGGAACAGAGCAGATTACACCAGCTGTACTAGACGCCTCCTCTGAGCTAAAACTCATTGCTCGAGTTGGGGTCGGGTTGGATAATGTACCGTTTGAAGAGACGAAAAAACGTGGGATTTCAGTTGCTTATACGCCGGATGCGCCCACCCGAGCTGTAGCTGAGCTGGTCATCGGTCTGATGTTAGACGGGCTCCGTTGCTTTTCCAAGGTAGATCGTGAAATGCGTAACGGTCGTTGGAATAAGCATATGGGGGGATTGTTAGAGGGTCGGACGATAGGCATTTGTGGTGTGGGACGTATCGGAAAATCGGTTGTGACGCTGCTTTCTGGTTTTAACGTGTCTGTTTTGGGGTATGATTTACAGACGGATGAACGGTTTGCAATCTCTCGACCATACTTTCGTTATTGTTCGAAGCAAGAGCTGCTCTCGAAGAGTGATGTTATTAGTTTGAATATTTCTTACTCAGACCAGTCAATAAAATTTATTGGGGAGTCTGAATTGCGGCAGATGAAGCCTGGAGCCATATTGATTAATACGTCTCGCGGATCATTTGTTGATGAAATGGCTTTATCGCGTGCGTTGCAGGAGCAGCGCATTGCCGGCGCCGCACTTGATGTTTTTGAAGAAGAGCCTTATACTGGGCCTCTCCTGGCATCTGATCGTGTTATTTTGACCGCTCACATTGGGGCGGCGACCCACGAGTCTAGAGCCAGAATGGAACGAGAAGCGGTGGAAGAAGTTGTGCGGTTTCACAAAGGAGAGGGCCTTCTTCACCCGGTTGACCGTTATTAGTCTATGGATCCAAAAAGAATTGTGGTTATCGGCGGCTCCGGTTTCCTCGGAAGTCACGTCGCAGACGCGTTAACAGATGCGGGATACCTCGTGACAATTTTTGATATCCGGGCATCACAATATCTTCGACCAGGTCAAACGATGGTTATTGGTGACATCATGGATAAAGAATCAGTCCGTTCTGTTGTAGAGGGCGCTTATGCTGTTTACGACTTTGCCGGTATCGCTGACTTAAAACAGGCCTCTGAGAATCCATATGAGACGATTCAATTTAATACACTGGGTGTCATTGCCGTGTTACAGGCGTGTGTAGAAGCCGGTGTGCAAAGATTCGTGTTCGCTTCCTCGCTTTACGTTTATAGTCAGGCGGGATCTTTTTATCGAATTAGCAAGCTAGCATCTGAGTTAATTATTGAAGAATTTCAAAAAAAGTTTGGGCTTAACTTTACTATTCTGCGTTTCGGTTCGCTTTATGGAAGTCGAGCTGATCTTCGTAATGGTATCTATCGGTTTGTCCATCAGGCTTTTCATGAGCGTAGAATTGATTACTACGGAACTGAAAACGATCGGCGAGAGTATATCCACGTGAGTGAGGCAGCGAAGCTGAGCGTTCGCATCTTGGATCAGGAGTTTGTTAATCAACATGTTGTGTTGTCGGGCGTTCAAGCGCTAACTGCTCAACAGTTACTCGCGTTGATTTCTGAAATATTGGGAGGCGGGGTACAGATCGAGATTCATCCCCCGAAGAGTTTTATTAACTACTCGATTAGTCCGTACACCTTCACGCCTCGACTTGGTCGAAAGCTAATATCTTCTGATCTAACCGATATTGGAGAGGGAATCCTTCGTCTCGTCGAAGAAATACATGCAGAAAAATACTCAGATCAGTGCGAGGATATAGCAACGGGCCCTGTTTTAGAATGACACATATTTGCGTTATAGCGCTTGATTTTGATGGAGTGATTCTCAGATCGCATACAGTGAAAGCGGATGCTTTTTATGAACTTTTTCTCCCGCATGGAAAAAAGTTCGCTGAGTTTGTCCGTCGACATCATTTGCGTAATGGAGGGATGACTCGTTATCAGAAATTCGAATACTACTACGAGCGTCTCCAGCTTCCTTATACGGATGCCGACCGGAAGCGGTTAGATAGAGAATTTTCTCATCTCGTGGTCGGTCGGCTGATGAAATCCCCGATAATGCCCGGATTAAAATCGTTTTTACGAGCCGCGTCAAAGGTGGTGGATTTAGTTGTTGTGTCTGCAGCTCCTGAACGAGAGGTGCAAACGATTTTGCGAAAAAGAGGCTTGAGCGTATTTTTTAAAAAGATCTATGGTTCTCCGACGGAAAAAGCGGAAAACCTTAAGCGTGTCGCTCGAATCCTGAACATTGATGCGGCTAAAATTCTTTATTTCGGTGACGCTATTAACGATTATCGAGCGACCAGGAAAGCAGGTGTAAGGTTTTTTGCACTTGCTTTTTCTGGCAAAATCCCTCAACTTATTCTGAGGAAGCGCTTATATTCGGATGATTTTAGATCGCTCACACCAACCTCTATCTTCCCCCTGCTATGAGTCATGCTGTAATTATTACTGCGAAAGGAAATAACGTTTCGATACCGGGCAAAAATATCACTAAAGTTGCCGGGAAACCCTGTTTCTTCTACGGACTAGAAGCGGGTAAGCAGGCTAAGCGTATAAGCCGGGTTTTTGTCTACTCCAATGACGCACGGATCCGCTCGATGGCCGAAGATCAGGGAGCGATCGCCTTAACTGAACCGCCTGAACTCGCTGACCCCTCAGCAAACCACGGAGATGCTATTCGTCACGCGGTTGAGCTCGTGCGAGAGAAATATCTTCCTGATCTGGAAATAGTGACATTACTACTCGGAAACGTAGTCGCAGTAAGTCCCGAACTTATCGATCTTTCTGTTGAGCTTGTGGAAAAAAACCCAGACCTTGATTCTTCAATGAGCGTTTGGAGGGCTCAGGATGATCACCCGTATAGAGCTCTGAAAATTCTTGAAGATGGGACATTGGCTTCTTTTTTGGGGGTCCAGTCAGGAACGGCTCGCCAATCCTACCCGTCTGTTTACTACTACGATCAAGGAGTTTGGACGTTTCGTTGGCAAAACGTTTTGTCTAAAGATGGTCCAAATCCTTGGTGGTGGATGGGAAAGCGTTCCTTTCCGATCGTTCGCAACTGGGTCACTGGACGTGACTCGCATACGCAGTTGGATCTGGACTTTTTTAGGTATTGGGTGGAAAACGGGCATAAGGACGAGATCTTGAATATGGACGATATTCAGAATCGATTGAACGCTTCTTGAGCTATGCCTCAAGACAATCTCGAGTACGCCCTGGATCTCCTTCTTCGGCTCAATGGACTGCTTACAAAAGACGGTCGGCCGATATATGACGTTTGGCGCTATGAGCACTACTCCATTTGGTCGTTCTTCCAGCAGGATCTATTTTGGACGGTCCTTCGCCCTTTTGCGCAAATTAAGGGTCGGGTGGACTGTATGTCACCTGAAGATGCAGATACCGCCATTCGGAATTTAGTCATCTCGAATAAAGATGGCATTCGGAGTCGTTTGTCACTTCTCATTTCTTCTCAAATAGCTCGATGGTGGTCGCGTTTATCTATTGCGATAACATTCAAAAATTGTCCAAGGGTTCTTCTTTATACACCAGATAAATATAATCCGCTTGCCGATGCGGACTTTCGGTTTGTGAGCGTCTACAAAGTTCTGAGAGCTAAAAAACAGCCTTACTTTGAGAGTTTTCACACCCTCTTTGGAAGGGAGTTTTACAAAAACTTTGTCGCACGTCATCGACGCTGTTTTTATCTAGATCCGTTTAAGTTTGATTCGAATAACAAGGGTGATGTACCGGAATTTGATCTTTCAACTCTTGATGCGAGTGAGAAAACACTGTTTAAATATATTCTAACACGAGTCTCGGTGAATGCGGTGCGGAGTAAGCATCTAATTCACGCGCTTATTCATCTTCTTGGGCGGATGAAGATTCGAAAGTTTATTGCAATGGACGATGTTCGTTACACAAATGAACTGGTTATCGCGTGTCGATACTTGGGAATCCCGACCTACGGGATACAGCATGGGCACTTCACTAAATACCTTGTGGGGTACATGAACTACGGGATACCGGCTAATCGAGCTGTGACATTTGATCGTCTCTATGTCTGGAACGACTACTGGAAAAGGGTGTTATTGGATTATAGTACTCATTACAATGACGAAAATGTCTCTGTTGGTGGACCGCTCAGGCCACCTCGTCAAATTTCGTTGCCAAAAGTGACTTTGCCGGAAGCCTTTTCTGGTCTTCAGATACTGATCGCCTCTGAACCGCTGTCGAACAAACAGGAGGTTGGTCGGCACATCGATGCGTTTATTGATAAGGACGCACGTGTGCTTTTGTCCGTTCGTCCAGACGCTTCTCTGAAAGGGATATTGCGGGATTATAAGCTGAAATATCCAGAAAAGATCACGCTTGTGACCGAGGTAACGGAAGAGGTTTTGCGCACCACTCACATCGTTGCGGGTACATACAGCACGTTTCTTAACGATATGATGGCGTACGATAAGCCGGTTGTCGTGCTAAAAACATCGCTTAGTCACGGACATAGACTGGTTGAGGACGGGTTAGCTTGCCTAGCGGACGTTGGCGACGATACGGGCATTATGGACTATCTGCGGCATTGGTCTTCAAAAAAACAGATTGTCTGGCCGACGGCCCCAGATCTTACCGACACGCTGACGCAGTTATTATCTGACCAGCCTCTTCCTCGTGATTGAGGTGCTGAATCGGAACACGAATTTTTTAAGAGTTAAGCATGCTTACTGTTCATCGTGGTAACTCTGTTTGGAGCACGTGCGATATGGCGCAGCGTGCGTTTTTGGAGATGCTAAAGAGCGCTACTAATCAGCCTATTCTGCTCCTTCTCTCCGGGGGATCATCTATTGATTTACTGAGTGATCCAAGATTGGCGCATGCCTTGCCGGTCAATTCACTGCTTACGACGCTCGATGAGAGGCTTGACGTAGGTCAAAGCAATTTCGATAGAATAAAACAAACCACCTTTGTGAGAGCCTGTATCGCTCGGAAGGATGTCGAAGTCTTCGATGCCAGGTCTTTCGCTGCCGAGAACTCAGTGACTGAGGTCGCGCGAGTGCTTGACGAAAGAGTCTATCAATGGATGGACGAGTATCCGCTCGCTCCGGTTATGGCAACGATGGGTATTGGTCTTGATACACATACAGCCGGGATCATGCCTCATGGTGACGATTTGGGAATGGCTCATTTCTTTCAGGATCCAAAAAGACTTTTCCAGGGATATGACGCCGGCGCGAAGAGTATTCACCGGCTTCGAGTAACCGCTACATTTACCCTGTTAAAAAAAGTCTCACGAGCGATCGTGTTTGCTACTAAAGAGAAGCCGATTGAACAAGTGTTATCCTCACAATGCAACCCAGATCACTTTCCGGCTCGCATTTTGCATCAGATGAATAGCGTTCAATTATTTACCAACCTGGCGTAGCTTTTGCTTTTAAATTAGACCCGCTCAGTTTTAACAGCTCGTTTCAGGAGTAGGTAGGATGTGACGGCGGTTAGATAGCGTGAAGCGGCAACGCCCGCCATGGCGCCAATTAATCCGTGTCTGTAAGCACCTAGCCATGTGAATCCAATGAAACTAATGCTATTCACTAGATTAACGATATGTGTATAACGCGCCTCTCGTAGGGTCTGTAATCCAATATGAGCAAGGTTGCCGAGTATAAGCAAAGAAAGAGCGAAGACGACGCTTAGTCTTCCTGCTTCGACGTAGCCAGGAAAGAGGAGTTGGTATACATGTTGCGCAATCAATGCGTATATTACCCAGCCAGGAATGAGGAAAAAAAGAGATATGAAAAAATGTTTTTTGACGGCTGCAAGAAGCTCGGTCGGGCTCTTCTTCGCGTAGGCCTCAATGGAAACTGAGCGAGTGAATCCTGTGACCGCCTTGACCTGTTTCGGAACGGCCGTTGCAAACGAATAAATAGCGAGCGCGCCGGCTCCGAGCAGGTGAAAGACGATCAAGCGATCGGCTTGAGCGGCAAGAGCGCTAATAAAGTTTGAAAAACTCAAATGTTTGGCGAATTCGAGGTCTTGTTGTTGAAGACGCGTGTTTTGAAGTAAACGCTTATAGGTAAACAGGCTCCACAGGCTGTTCGCAAAAAGAAGGCTCAGACTCGATCCAATGGCTAACGCGTAGGCGGATGGATGAATGAAGGTGATTATTATCAGTGTTGCACACTGAGTGGCGCTCATGCTTGCTTGTCGGATGGCAGAAAGGCCGTATTTTTTTAAGCCAATCAGCACGTTTACGGACAAGAGCGCCGCGTCTTGAAGTGGAGTAACTAAGGCCAAAAATAGCACCGTTGCACCCATGAGTGGCTGCTGTTTGACGATAAAAAAATAGGCGCATGTAAACCCGCCGATGAGTAGATGTATCCAGCTCCAACGAACAATCTGCTTAATTGCGCCGAGGTAGGTTCCATGTCGTTCATTTGCGATAGCTTGTGTTACTACGGGGGCAAGACCACTTAACGTGAGAGCTTCAAAGAGAGCGAGTAAGGAGAGGAGATACCGATATTCTCCGATCGTGTCCGCGGTTACGTAACGCGCAAAAAAGAGGTTAATTAAAAAGGCGAATCCCATGCTCGCCGCTTGTCCAACATTAAGAATAACGCCTGTTTTCGCGATGCTGGCTAAATTGATCCCGAACAACGTGTTTAAGCGTTTTGCAAGCGCTTGGACAAAAGCTGGATACATGGGGTTTATGTTCCCTCTCGCTTTACGACAACCCCAATGGTTTTAAGAAGGATAAGAAAGTCGAGAACGAACGAGCGATGCTTGAGGTAGTAGAGATCGTACTGAAGTTTAATGAGGTTGTCATCTAATACTTTATTTGGTTTGAGGTAAGTGACTTGTGCCCAGCCCGTCAGTCCGGGGCGGATAATATGACGCAGATCGTAGAGAGGATATTTTAACGCAAGCGGAGCAACGAACTCAGGACGTTCTGGGCGTGGACCAATGAATGACAAATCTCCTCGCAAGACGTTCCAGATTTGAGGAAGTTCATCAATGCGAAGGCGACGGAGCCAACGACCGAGCTTAAAAAGCCGCGGGTCGTTCTTGCTATCGGCGGTAAACTGCGGGCCACTTCGCTCGGCATCGGTATGCATGGTGCGAAACTTCCAGAGACGAAAGAGTTGACCGCGCATACCAACGCGCTCTTGCGAATAGAAGACGGGTCCTTTTGAGGAGGTTTTGATCCCAAGTGCAACAAACGGAAGGAGGAGTAGCGTGACCAAGCCGAATGGAATCGCGAGTAATACGTCGATCGCGCGCTTCAGTTGCTCGTACCAGCTCTTCTTTGACTCATTGAGGTGACGCAGAAGCCATGTTTCTGAGAGGTGCGCCAACGGCACGCGTTCTTTTACGAGTTCTTCAAATTCGGCGAGGTCAAGAATCAAAAAATTCGTTCCAAGACTTAAGCAGAGTGTACGCTGAAGATCTGGCTCAAGATTGGCGTGATCATCAACAACACAGAGATCAATCATGCCATCGCGAAGAAGAGAGTGTATGTCACGCGTGTTTACGAGGGTGAGATGGTTTCGAGCGGAGGGCTCGCGTTCGCCAAGCGGAAGCCAGTGGGTGAGCGCAAACAAGACAGGATGGTGTTGAATAAGCTCTTCGAGTCCGCGTTTACGCTCGCTTGCCCCGATAAAGAGAATCGTGGGGGTGCGTGAGTAAGTGCGGACAACGCGCTCAAATGCCATGCGCCAGGCATAGCCCAAAACAAGGGACACGAGAAAGTGAAGGAAGAGGTTGGCGCGAGGAGCGATGGTGAAGAAGGGGAGAAGATAAAAGAATGCCGCAGACAGCGCAAAGTTCACCAACATGGACTCGAGATAGGTGCGGAAGAGTCGAACCGTATCTTGTCGAATCTCTTGGCGGTACATGCCAGCGATATAAAAAATAGTGATCCAAAGTACGCTCACGCATAAAAACGGCACAAGGTGAAGACGGACATCGGATGCGTGAATGGTGCCGTAGCGTAAGAAGAGAGTTGGGAGAATTGCCCCGGTAAATACAGCAAGATCGCCTAAGGCGAGGAGGACTTTCCATTCGGTCTGGCGTGGTGAGGCCATATACGCCCTAATTTAGCGAAAAATACCCATTTTTGTCTAGTTCGTTGTGTGATATAATGACTTCCATGCGCTCTTTGCCGATTGATCGAAAAAATATTCTTGTCGTGGGAGGGGCAGGTTTTTTAGGATCGCACCTCTGCGAACGGCTCGTCCGTGAGGCGAATGTCATTTGCGTGGATAACTTTTCGACGGGTTCGCCGCAAAATCTCGAACGTCTTTTGCAAGATCCGTGCTTTGAACTGGTCCGCCAAGATGTGAATGCAGGATTTGATTTGGCGAATTATCCCGAACTCGATCGCTTTCATGTTCGGGTGCAAGGTGTGCAGGAAATCTATTTTCTCGCCTCACCCCTTCATCATCGTGACCAAGAGGGAGAGCGGTTGGCGATGTTGCAAACACATTCCGTCGGTCTATTGCCATTTTTAGAAATAGCCGCTCGTTATAATGCGACGTTCGTGCTGGCGTCTTCATCGGAGGTTTACGAGCCTTCGGATGAGGCATTCTTGGCCGAGGACGCTCCATTACGCTCTCACTATCATGGTGAGGCGTCGGTATACGCCGAGGCTAAGCGGTTTGCGGAGGTTTTGGCGACCACCTCGGCACAGGTGCGTCACTTTCCGTTGAGAATCGCTCGTTTATTCGATCTTTATGGGCCACGCATTCGCATTCACACAGGGCACTTGATTCCAGATCTGATCCAGGCGGCCCTCGATGGCCAAGAAGTAACGATTGAGTACGTAGAGGATGAACGGATGAGCTTTTGTCACGTAAAAGACGCGGTCGACGGTCTCCTTGCACTCGCTGCATATCAAGGAGAAACGTTGATTATGAACATCGGTTCCGATCAGGATATTCGTTTGTCAGTATTGGTGGATCGTTTATCAAGGTTGGCCGGTCAGGCGTTTCGCGTGCGTTATTCTCCGCGAGCAACAAATCGCGCCATCGCCTTTCCTGATCTTACGAAAGCGCGTCAATTGCTTCACTGGATTCCGCTCATACGATTAGAAGAGGGGCTTGTTTCCGTCTTTGATTACGCGCGCTCCAAGCGGCAGCAAACGTCGACATTTGGCTATTGATTTCTATGTCTGCTTTTGAAAAGAAAAATGTCTTGGTAACGGGTGGAGCCGGGTTTATCGGCTCGCATTTATGCGAAGCGCTTTTACGTGATGGTCAGCGCGTGATTTGCTTGGATAACTTTGCAACAAGTCAGGAATCAAACATCGACCACCTGTTGAAGCACCCAGATTTCGAGTTTATTCATCATGATATTAGCCAACCATTTAACTTAGAAGCATACCCAGAGCTCACGCGCTTTCATGCGAATGTTCAGGGGGTGCAGGAGATTTATCACTTAGCCTGCCCAACGAGTCCAAAAAAGTTTGAGCAATACAAAATGGCAACCATGCTCGCGAACTCAGTTGGGACGAAAAATGTGCTTGATCTGGCGGTTCGCTATAAGGCATCTGTTGTTCATGCGTCGAGTTCGGTTATTTACGGGAATCGTCCGGAGGACGGGCATCCGTTTCGTGAGGAAGAGTGGGGAACGAGCGATCTGCTTTCTCCTCGGGCGTGTTACGACGAAGGTAAACGTTTTGCCGAATCGATAGGTGCGACCTATGCGCAAGTCCATGGCATTCCCGTTAAGCAAGCGCGCATTTTTCGAACGTACGGACCTCGCATGCCGTTATTTGACGGGCAGCTTATTCCAGATTTTATTACGAACGCTCTCGATGGAAAACCGCTAGAAATCTACGGAGATGAGACGTTTCGGACGTCGCTTGTTTACGTGTCCGATGTTGTCGATGGCCTAATGAAGCTCATGCGCGCTCCGGCGGATATCGGGGCTGTTAATTTTGGAAGCGATATCGATCGCGCGCTTGTCGATGTGGCGCGGATGATTATTCAGATGACAGGATCTGTGTCGCAGATCGCCTTTAAGCCGCCGCTTTTATTTGTCACTGAGCTGGGCTTGCCGAGCTTGGTCAAGGTAAAAGAGCGTTTGGGATGGATTCCGCTCGTAACTCTTGAAAATGGCTTAAAACAAACGATCGAATACACCATGGCGAACAAATCGCTCCTACAGTTTCATCAATTTGCCTAAGAGTAGCGAGCTCGGTAGGCTCAAGAAATGAAAGTCACGGCGGTTATTCCAGCGTGGAACGAAGCGCCTCGCATCGGAGCGGTTCTTCAGGCTGTCTTGCCGCATGTCCAGGAAGTGATCGTGGTGGATGACGGATCGCAGGATGGTACCCAAGAGGTATTGCGGGCACACCCCGTGGTTTCGGTATCTCATGTTATTAATCGCGGGCAGGGGGCGGCTCTTCGCACGGGTACGCATGCAGCGGTTTCGCGTGGCGCCGATATTATTCTGCACCTGGATGCAGATGGTCAGCACGATCCGAACGTGATTCCCGTACTAATCCAGCCCATCCTCTCAGGAGAAGCGGATGTTGTGCTTGGATCGCGGTTTTTGGGAGTAGACCCGGTTGGCATGCCCTCTACAAGACGCGTTCTCTTAAAACTGGCCCGATGGTTCAATTGGTTCGTGCTCGGCATTCCTCTTTCGATCACCGACGCGCAGAGCGGGCTTCGTGCGTTTCGTCGCGAGGTTGCTGAGACGCTTGAGTTCACTCAAGACCAAATGGCTCACGCATCGGAGCTCTTGCGTTTGTTTACGCGTTCGTCATGGCGTGTTCGCGAGGTTCCGATTCGTGTGCTATATAGCGATGAGGTCTTGAAGAAAGGGGTGAAGTCTCGTGATGCGGTGGGGATCGTGTGGCAATTGTTCTTAGGGTTGTGGCATCGCTAATATGCTATTTCAGTGGCTGTTCACCATTGTTTTTGTTCTGGCCGAATGGTTTGGATTTCGTCGTTGGCGGCAAGGAATTCTTCCGCTCTTTTACGTGTTACTGTGGAGTATTGGTTGGGTTGGCGCCGCTTATTTTGTTTGGCGTCCAACCCGCTCTACGCAGATCGCGCAATTATTCGGTCTCGGACGCGGAGCAGATTTCTTGCTTTATGTTGCTGTTATCTTGCTTGCAATTGGGTGGTTGTGGCTTGTGATACAGCTCGAGCAGCAAAAACGAGAAATGACGAAGCTTGTCAGTCGTTTGGCATTAAAAGAGCTGGAAAAGCAAGATCGCTAAGCTTCTATGCGCGTACGACATTTCGCATGTGTGGCGCCCCCCGTTATTGGAGGTATCGGTAAGGCGGCGTTAGACGAGGTTCAGCTGCTCAACCGGCATGGGGTGGTAGCGGAGCTCGTGGTCCCCGCGCGGTCAGGCGTTACGTTTGAGACGCCGATACGCTCTATGTCTACGCGACGCGCGTGGGGAAACGCGGCGATCGTGCGAGATCTTGCTCGGTACTGCCAAAACACAGATCTTCTTCATCTTCATTACCCGTTTTTTGGGGTAGCCGAGCCGTTGCTTCTCCAGACGAAGCGACCACCGATCGTTGTGACTGTTCATATGCGCGCAATGGAGTCCGGTTGGCGCGGGTTTGTTTTTGATGCACACCATCACCTTTTGCAGTCTATGCTGTTACGTCGCGCAGATCGTATTTTAGTGCCCTCGCTCGATTACGCGAAGGAGGTATCCTTATCGCAGAATTGGAACGAATTGAGTGATCGAGTGATAGAGTTGCCGTTTTTTGCAAAAACACCGTCAGAAAGGCCGACTTCGCTCGCGCGACGCGGGTGGTTGTTTGTGGGCGGACTAGATGCTGCGCATCGTTTTAAAGGACTATCACTTCTTCTGTCGGCACTGAAGATGTTGCCTGGTGAAGAGTTAACGGTTGTGGGGGACGGAAACGAGCGCCATGTATTTGAAGAAGAGGTGCGTGAGCTTGGACTGGAAACGCGCGTTCGCTTTTTGGGTCGGATTTCTAACGAGGCACTTGCCCAGACGTATGCCGAACATCGATGTTTAGTCGTTCCGTCAACGTCGGTCGCCGAAGCGTTTAGTTTGGTGGCTATGGAGGCGCAAATACATGGTTTGCCGGTGATTGCGAGTGATCTGCCGGGCGTGCGAACAGTTGTTCGGCATGAAAAAACGGGTTGGCTTGTGGCGCCTGGGTCGATTCAAGCACTGAGTGATCAAATGCGCGCCGTTCTTACATTGTCTGACGACAAATGGCTCGAGACATCTCGCGCAGCAAAACAGTGGGCGGAAGAGCGTTTTTCCGAAGCGTCTCATGCAAGCACGCTGATCCGGGTCTACCATGAGGTATGCGGATCGCAGTGATCACGAACGCGTATCCACCGCGCGCGTACGGTGGGGCGGGGGAGGTGGCGGCTCGGCTAGTTCGCCTTTGGCGTGCTTCGGGCCACGAAGTGCGCGTATGGCAAAAGCGGGCTGCGTGGTTAGAGCGGTCTTTTGCTAGGCGCATAATGGGGCATTTGTTTGATGCTGTTTGCGCCGATCCAGAGATTGTGGCTTCGATTCAGGGGTTTAAACCTGATCTGGTCATTTCGCACAATCTCACCGGACTCGGTTTGCGTACGGCTTATAAGGCGGCACGAACGAGGAGGGCGCCTTGGATTCATATCTTGCATGATATCCAGCTTTTTGAGCCAAGCGGGCAAGCGCTGCACGATCGGTCAACGTGGCTGCAGCGGTGCGCAACCTTGTACCGACGTGTCTTTTGGCGTGACCCGGATATCGTTGTATCGCCCACACAATGGCTCGCTCGTGCGCATGCACAACGGGGATGGTTTTTGAAGACATCGATAGCGGTTATCCCTAACCCGTCGCCATGGGAAGAAGCAGCCCGTCCTTCCATGGTCGGTGATTATTATCTTTTTGTTGGGCGTTGGAGTCACGACAAGGGTGCTGATGTGGTGCGCGTGATGGCGGCTGAATCTTCGTACCCGTTTGTTGCTATTGGGCCCGGAACAGACGGCATTTCGGAGAAGCAAATCCAGGGCAAAGGGGCGTTAACACACGAAGAACTGGGCGGGTGGTTTGCTCACGCGCGGGCCGTCGTCGTTCCGTCTCAAATCCTGGAAAATCAACCGAATGTCATTCTCGAGGCGTTTAGTTTTGGGGTTCCGGTGATCGCCTCAGCGTTGGGTGGAATTCCGGAAACGGTGGGTGATGCGGGTATCCTATGCGCACCCCAAGATAGTTCGTTATGGAGGCGGGCGATTGTGGATGTTGAGCGCGATCTGGTTGGGTATCATGATCGAGCTTTGGCTCGGGCAAAGGCTTTTGCCACCAAACGTATTTCGCCATGTTGGGAAGATTTGTTTCGACAGCAACGACGGACAGAATAGTTCGCCAACATGGTTAAAATACCGTATGCTAGGACGGTATGCTCATGACAAATCAGAATATTCGTTTGTTTCCTCATGATCCTGTCATGCGCGCGATCTTTTTACCCTGGTTGCCTAAGTGGATTACGCCAAATCGTCTCACAGTCACACGCTTTATACTCACGCCGGCGGTCCTCTTCTTTCTGTGGCAGGGGCGTTGGCTACTCACGTTTTTCCTGTTTTTATTTGCAGCATTTACCGATGCACTCGATGGGTCGGTTGCGCGTTTACGGAAGCAAATCACCATGTGGGGCACGGTTGCCGATCCGATTGCGGACAAGATACTGATCGGTTCAGTGGCGGTCGTCTTTGTTGCGAAGGTTATCGGCCTTTGGTTGGCAGTGATTCTTCTCGCGTGCGAGGTATTAGTTATCGCAGGCGTGCTCTACCGACGTTGGAAAGGGAAGATTTCGTCGGCAAACGTTTATGGAAAAACAAAAATGCTCCTGCAGGTTGTTGGCGTCACGTTTTTACTCATCGGCCAAATTTCCTCTGGGCCAGGATGGACAACGCCGGCGATCGCCTGCTTTCTAATCTCCTTCCTATTCGCCTTTCTTTCGTTTATCACCTATAGTTTCTAGCGGTTTATGATCCTGTCTCGTTTAAAAGCTCTTGCTCCGCGATCATTGATAGACCTCTATCACTTTGTTTTGGCGCATGTTTCAGCGTTTTATTATCGATACCCGTCTGAACATCTCACGGTGATTGGAGTAACGGGCACAAACGGGAAGACGACGACCTCTTATCTTTTGGCAAAGGCGCTCGAAGCTGATGGAGCAAAAGTTGGTCTAAGTTCTACTGCTGTTCTTAAAATTGGCGAGAAAGAGTGGATCAACCGTACGAAGATGACCATGCCGGGGCGGTTTTTCTTGCAAAAAATGCTCCGTGATATGGTGAAGGCAGGGTGTAAATACGCCGTCATCGAAACGTCATCTCAAGGGCTCGTGCAGCATCGTCACTTGGGAATTTGGTATGACGTTGCGGTGTTTACCAATCTAGCTCCTGAGCATATTGAGGCGCACGGAGGGTTTGAAAATTATAAAAAAGCCAAAGGGTTTCTGTTTTCCCATGTTGCCACTCGGCGGGCTAAGGTTGTTCAGGGGGAATCCGTGCCGTCGTTTTTTGTTCTTAATGCGGATAGCCCACACGCGGACTATTACGCAAATCAAGGGCCCGGTGTGAAGAGCCTGTGGTACGGAAGAAGTGTCGCTAAAGGATATCATGCGGAACACGCGACAACGGCGCTTGATGGTTCGGATTTCATGATTAACGGAACATCAATTCACTTGCGGTTGCCGGGTCTCTACAACATCGAAAACGCGCTTGCAGCTGTGCTCACAGCAAAGGAGTTGGGCGTTTCCGAAGAAAAAGCGTGGCAGGCGGTGAGTGAGGTCGCGTTTGTACCTGGTCGATTTGAGCGTGTTGATCTTGGTCAGCCGTGGGAGGTGATCGTGGACTATGCACCCGAACCTGAGTCGCTGAAGCAATTATATGGACTTCTACAGACGGCGCCATCTGGCCGGCTGATTCATGTGCTTGGCTCGTGTGGGGGTGGACGCGATGTTGCGCGTCGACCTGTTTTGGGTCGAATGGCAGGGGAAGCGGCAGATATTGTGGTTGTAACGAATGAGGACCCGTACGATGACGATCCGCGTGAAATCATGGAAATGATCGCTCAAGGAGCGGAGGAGGTAGGAAAACGCCGAGAGAACGATCTCTTTTTAGTGGAAGATCGCGCGGAAGCGATTCGGTTTGCGATGAAGCAAGCGCAGGCGGGGGATCGTGTTCTTATGACGGGCAAAGGAGCAGAGCGCTGGATTTGTGAGGCAAACGGAAAGAAACGTCCATGGAATGAGCGCGAGGTAGCCGAACAAGCAATCCGCATGGCGTGGCCTTCATAGTATGGAGCAACATCCTTTGGTTCGTACGCTCGCAAAAGAAACGATCATCCGTTTTTCTATTCGTCATCCGCTCAGCCTTGTTTCGGGTGGGTTGCTGACAGCTGTCTTAATCCTTGTCCCGTTTCTCTTTTGGTTCGATTGGCGAGGTTGGCAGTGGGTGATTCCGGTGGCTTGCTTTATTCTCGCGGGATTTTTTGCTTGGCACACCTGGACGGGGTGGCAAAACTCGTTATTTATTGAAACGTCGCATGAATACGTGACGATGGTTCCTAAAGGATTATTTGGGTTCGAACCAAGGCGGTGGGAGAAGTCGGTCGCGCGCTTGCTTACGGAACGCGAACCGTTTGGAAGACAGCGCTTTATCGTGGCGCAGGGGGAGCCAACGCGACGCTGGGTGTTTCGTGGGATGCGGCCATGGATCAGTGATAGGCGGTCTGGAATGACGCCGCCTCATGAGGTGGACCGCGTGGATGTTCTCTCGCGTTTACAAAAAGGGGATGAGTCCGTTTGGCGCGCCGTGTATGATCTGTTAGAGAAACATGGTCTATGATGCATTTTTCATCTTCACGTGGAACGGTTCCAGAACGAAGTCGCCTGCTTTGGATGGTTGGCGCCGGAATCTTCTGTCTTCTCGTGGGAATCTTTACCGTTCGAGAGGTCTATCGTCGTCATCGCGTCGACTCTGAAGTAGAAAAGCTGACAGGCGAGGTACAATCGCTGGAAGAGAAGCGCGTACACTTATCAGAGCTGCTCGCATACCTTGAGAGCGGCGAGGCGATTGATCGCGATGCGCGTCTCCGACTGGGGATGCAAAAGCCGGGAGAGCGCGTGTATGTGCTCGACAACGATCTTTGGCGCGACGCCTCTCCGGAGACGTCAGATGCCGCAACAACCACGAGCGCCGTCGCTTTCGCGGAGGAACAAGCGTCAAATCCGGTTCGATGGTTTCATTATTTCTTTCGACGTTCTGATGCATTATGAAGATACCAAATAAGCGGGTTATTCTCTCAGGCGTGGTTGCGTTTGTAAGTATTGTGTTGCTTCTGGGTATTGCTAGCGTTCGGTATATTCACGCGAAAACACCAGACACGGGAGTCATGGCGGCCTATGCCCGATGGTTCGGGCTTAATGCCGGAAGAGCTGGAAACGTGCACGTTTCTTATGCGCAATATTTGCGTCATTTGAGCGCAGAACGAGCGTTCTTAGGAAGCTCTCTTGCGGCGGAACTGCCAAAATTGACGCCAGAGCAAGAGAAAAAGCGCGCCTTCGATCGCGCGATGCGCGTTGCCGCAGTCCATGACTTAGCGAGGCAAGAAGCGGTCGTGATTCCTCACCAGGTTCTGAACGATGCCTATATGGCGTTCTTGGTCGACTTCGCGTCTTCTACGCATGTTGACGCATCGAGCGTTAAACAGACCTTAGAACGTGATTTAGGCTGGTCAGAGGCGGAGTTTCGCGCTCAGGTTCTGGAACCTGCTTTAATGGAGGACCGTTTAACAAGCGATGTCTTTGTCTCGAGAGGAGGAGAGGAGGCGCTGCAAACGGAAATTGATCGTCGCATTTCCGGAGATCTATCGGTGCGAAACCTGAAGCTGGACTAGCTATTGAACTTTTGAGAGTGAATCGTTAAGATCTCTCTCGTCCAGGCGGGTATCGTATAGTGGCTATTATGAATGCTTCCCAAGCATTAGAGAGGGGTTCGATTCCCCTTACCCGCTCCAAATAAAACATCCCGATAACCGGGGTGTTTTGTTTGGAGGGGAAGCGGGCTAGCTGAGCGCGTTATAACGACGTATCGACATCGCGATGCCGCGCTTCATGCCAAAACGTGTGTAGTAAGGTACAAGAGACTCATCGCATACAAGGTCGATCATGTACAGAGAAGAGAGTCGTTGAAGCAGATTGTTGATCATCGCCGTGCCGACGCTCATATCTTGATAATCGGGGTGGACTTCAATGAGCGGGATGTAAGCCGAAAGCACATGATCCGTAATAGCGGTGGCGAATCCGATGACTGTCTGTGTCGCGTTATCAACGGCAAGAGTGACAAGGTCGGCGTTGCGCAAAAGCTGCTCGAACTGTGCTTGTGATGGTCGATTTGGCCAACCGATAAAAAAATGATTTACATCGGGGATCCTCTGAACTTCTGTTAAGAGAGAAAAAGGCATGTAGCTATATTAATCGCGGATGCTTAAATATCAAAAACATCCCGTTGTTACGGGATGTTTTTTCATGGAGCCAATTCCGGGAATCGAACCCGGGACCTCTGCTTTACGAAAGCATTGCTCTACCAGCTGAGCTAAATTGGCAGAAACGCCCCCGGCAGAACCAGGGGCGTCTCTCGTGTTCGTACCCTCATTCCACCTTCGTTCGTGTTCCGAACGTGGGGTGGATATTCCTCGGATGATCTGTAGATTATCAAAGGGTGTGCAGATCACGAAAAATCTGCGAAAAGGAGTCTACCATAGCAACTTATTTTCGACAACAGGTGTATTAGTATAACCGTTTTTTTGGGGTTTTTTGAGAAAAAAGCGATCCGGCCGCTGTTTTACATGCGTGGTGATTAAAACGGTTTTTCTTGTAGGGAGAAAGAGTTACAAAAAGGATTTTCTTCTCGCAGCGATGCTTTCTGCGATGCCAATGGCGAGAAAGATGGATAAAAACGATGATGCTGCGGCAGAGATCAGTGGCAGCGGGATGCCGGTGATGGGGAGAACGCCTAAGTTCATTCCAATATTTACAAAGACGTGAATAAACAAAACGCTTGCAACACCGAGAAGAAAAAGAGCGGCAAAGTCGTCGTCAGACGTTTTTGCAAGAGTAATAAAGCGTTGCAGGAGGAGGCTGTAGAGGCCGAGGGTTAAGCAGACGCCAACAAAGCCCAACTCTTCCCCCAAGACCGAAAAGATGAAGTCTGTTGAAGCTTCGGGGAGAAAACGTAAACGAGCCTGAGATCCGCTCCCAAGTCCACGACCGATCCATCCCCCAGAACCAATCGCGATGCGCGCTTGAGCGGCATTATAGCCACTATCCCGGACATCAGCGGTTTGATGGATGAAGTTTTCTATGCGCGCTTTTTGATATGGTTTGAGCGCCACGTTCCAAGCAAGGATGCCGGTGAGAAGGGTAGCTGTTGGCAGAATGGCCCATGCGTAACGAGGGAGACCCACAAAGAGGCATAAAAAGAGCCAAGTACCCAAGAGAACCATTGCGGAGCCGAAGTCTGGTTGGAGCATGATAAGTCCGATGTACATTGCAGTGGCGATACCGCTTTGAAAAAACATCTTCCATGAGAGTTGGCCGCGAGCACGGCGAGAAAAGAAGGCAGCTAAATAGAGAACGAGAAATATCTTGGCAAACTCAACAGGCTGAAACGAGAATGGTCCGAGCTGAAACCAACCAACCGTCCCGTTCACGGTTTTTCCGAGAAATAAAACAATGAGGAGCAGAACAAATCCTGCGAGGTAGGCAATAAATCCAAGGGAACGAAAGTGGCGATAATCAAGCCAGAGACAGGTGATGATTGCGCCCAGGCCAAGGCCAAACGCGGTCAGCTGCTTATAAAAGCGAATAAAGGTCGTTTGTTCCTGAGAAAGGGTAATGCCGTAGATCAAAATAAGCCCCAAGGTTGCGAGGGCGCACGCGCTTAAGAACAGGGGCCAGTCAAAGCGCTTCATCCACGATCGCCAAGCGGTAGACATAGTGCGGAGCTTAGCCGCACTGTATCACACGCGATCGAATCCTTCTTCGTGCGGTTACTCTGCCAGACGAGAGACTGGTAAATAGCTTGCCGGATCCAGAATATCGATATGAGGAGTAATAACGGTGCGATTAACGTTTTGCGGATTTTCGATCCAGTTAGTTTCCATGAGGCGTGCTTCTCCTGCGCGAAGCTCTGGAATGGTGAGCTGTGTGACACCAACGGGCACCTGATTTTGATAGAGCAAAACACCGAGCTCTAGATCACGATAACCGAAGCCGCTGTTATTTCGCAAAACGAATGATGAACGACCAAGAGCGACACCGTTCACATCAAAATTTGGGGTATAAACGATGTTTTCAAGGGAAAAATTTAAGCGCTCATCCGAAAACTGGCCGTAATTGCCGCGCGTCAAGAGCGGATCGACGCGAATCCAAGTAATTCGACTGATTTGGAGGCTAGGAGCGCTGGCAGCACGAAGGCCAAGAGCGGACACAAGACGTGATTCACCAGGAAGAATCGTGGTGCGTCGAGAAGAGCTCCCCATGGTTTCTTGGGAAAAGGCGTAGTCGATTTCGGCGCGCCATCCAATATTGGGGTTTTGAATCGTGGCAACCACATCCATGCGCCCATCGAGACGAGCGAAGGTTTGAACGCTCGACGGTTCAAGAGAAGCAGGGGCGCTCACCGCTTCGATCCCTTGTGAAAACGAGAATTGTGCCAAGCGAGCCTGGTTTCGCGTGGTCTGCGCACGTGAAAGGCCGTAGATGTCAAAAAGTGTCCACCCGGTAAACAAGAGGCTTCCAAGAATACATAGGGCACCAGCTCCAAAGCCAAGCTGTTGCAGCAAAATGTGATGCTGCACCCAAAAGCTCGCTGCTGTATAGCTGGTTCCGGGTAACGCTCGTCCATTTTGTGTCGAAGGCGCCTCAGGCATGCCCTGATTCTAGCACGCTCCTGGGGGTCTTGACGACGGCACTGTTATGGAAGGAGGAGCTCTGTTAGAATGCACCTGTTTCTATGGCTGACACTGACGCACGCGCAAAGAAAAGCGCTTACGGAGCAGATCAAATCTCTGTTCTTGAAGGTCTCGAACCGGTTCGTAAGCGACCGGGTATGTACATCGGATCCACGGGTCCGGATGGCTTGTTTCACTTACTTCGTGAAATTGCGGATAACTCGTTTGACGAAGCGATGGCAGGTCGTGCTGATACGATTACGATTACGCTTTTGCCAGATGATTACGTTTCGGTTGCAGATAACGGTGCCGGTATTCCGGTAGATATTCACAAGCAGTACGGCGTCTCCGCGCTCGAGCTGGTTTTAACGAAGCTTCATGCGGGTGGAAAATTCGGTGGGGAAGGAAGTAGCTATAAGGTGTCCGGAGGCTTGCACGGTGTGGGCGCTTCGGTTGTGAACGCGCTTTCGGATCACTTAATCGCTGTTGTTGAACGTGACGGTGAAATGTGGAAGCAGGAGTTTGAGCGCGGCATCTCCAAGGGTCCGGTGAAGAAAATCGGCACGAGTCGCCGTCACGGAACGACGATCACGTTTAAGCCAGATGCAACAATTTTTACACAGGGAACCGCGTTCGATTATCAGCGCGTTCTCGATCACTATCGTCAGCAGTGTTACCTCACCCGTGGCATTAAGCTCGTCATTGAAGACGCGCGTCACGAGGGCGGAAAAGAGGTGTATGGCTTCTACTTCGAGGGCGGTGTTGCTTCATATGTTGGCTTTTTGAACCACAAGAAGCAGGCGAAGCACGATTCCATCTTCTTCGTCGAAAAGCAGGTGGAGAATGCGGAAGTTTCTGTTGCGATTCAGTATACTGATGACTATACGGAAACGTTGTACGCGTTTACCAACAACATCGTAAACCCAGAAGGAGGAACGCATGTGCAAGGTTTTCGCACGGCGCTCACGCGTGTTCTTAATAACTACGCCCGTTCTAAGGGGTTCTTGAAGGAAAAAGATGAAAACTTGGGCGGCGAAGATGCGCGCGAAGGATTAACGGCGGTCATTTCGATCCGTATTCCTGAGCCGCAATTCGAGGGTCAGACGAAAGCGAAGCTCGGTACGCCAGAAGTGCGTGGTGCGGTTGACTCGGTCGTGAGTGAGGCGTTGGCAGAATTTTTAGAAGAACACCCAAAAGACGCGGAAGCGATTATCGGTAAGTGTATTTTAGCTCAGCGCGCTCGCGCCGCGGCTCGTGCCGCTCGCGACACGGTGCTTCGCAAAGGGGCGCTTGATGGCCTTACCTTGCCAGGAAAACTCGCCGATTGTTCTTCTCGCGATCCTCAATCCAGCGAACTCTTCATTGTTGAGGGAGAGTCTGCCGGAGGCTCTGCTAAGCAGGGTCGCAATCGTGAAACTCAGGCCATTTTGCCTCTCCGTGGAAAAATCTTGAACGTCGAACGTGCGCGGTTGGATAAAATGCTCGCGAACAACGAAATCAAGAACCTGGTTATCGCATTGGGCACGAACATCGGTGAAATGTTTGATATTTCAAAGTTGCGCTATGCTCGTGTGGTTATCATGACAGACGCCGACGTCGACGGAGCGCACATTCGAACGCTTTTGTTGACGCTCTTCTATCGATATTTCCCTCAGTTAATTCAGGGTGGCCATATTTTGATCGCGCAACCACCACTTTATCGTTTGGCGTCTGGAAAAGATATTCGCTACGCCTACTCTGATGAAGAGCGTGACCAAATGATTGAATTAATGCTTAAAGACAAAGAAGAGCGAGCAAAAAATCGCAAAGGGAAGAAAGAAAAAGAAGAAGAGCCAGAAGAGGTGCCACAAGAAGGCGAGGTGATCGAGGGCGCTGATCGCAAGCACGGAATTATTATTCAGCGCTATAAAGGTTTGGGAGAAATGGACGCTGAGCAGCTCTGGGAAACAACCATGAATCCAGAAACGCGCTTGATGAAAATGGTTACGGTTGATGACGCAGCTCGAGCCGACGAGGCATTCGAGGTGCTTATGGGGGCTGACGTCGCCCCTCGCAAGAAATTCATCCAAACGAACGCGAAGAACGTAAAGAACCTCGATATTTAGAGAGGTCCTCTGGGTGAGCGTCTTGGTTTCAAAGAAAAATCGCCGCTTGGCGGTTTTTCTGTTTTTGCGTAGGATGAAGGTATGGACCCTACCTATCTGCAGGTCTTCAAGCATTGCCCCTTGTGCCAGGCGAATTACGGCGCTGGAGCGGTTGAGATCATAACGGGGCTAGGAAAAGGGCAGATGCTGTACGCCTACTGCGCCTCCTGTCATCGCGGGATTTTAAGCATGGCGTACCAGTCGAAGGGGTGGGTGAGCTCTGTGGGCATGATGACGGATTTGTCTCTTGAAGAGGCCCGTGAATTAAGTGAAAAAGAGCCTCTTTCTGCCGAGGAAAGCGCAGCGATTCGCCTGGCAATTCGCGAGAAAAGCCGAGAGTTCTGCGCGCTTCTTCGCCGAGGACATCACATCTCTTGACGGAACGCCCCTTTTCTCTTATAGTACAGGCACTTTTTCCAGGTTATGACGTATACGCTTTCGGCCGTTCAACGGTCACAAACAGGTCGTCGCGCTAAGCAAGAGCGTGCTCTTTCTCGTGTTCCAGCGGTCATTTATGGCCAGGGCATCGAGACACAATCAATTAGTCTTGAGAAGGGGGAATTCAAAAAGACGTACGCCAAAGCGGGAACGTCTTCGTTGGTCGATGTTAACTTAAACGGATCGGTTGTGAAGGCGGTTATCAAGGACGTTCAGCGTCATCCATTAAATCTTGAGCCAATTCACGTGGACTTGCACCAGGTGCGTATGGACAAGGAAATGACCGCTGAGATTCCATTAAAGTTTGTTGGCGAAGCGGGTGCAGTCAAGGTTCACGGCGGAACGCTTGTGAAAGCGATGGATGCGGTCCAGGTTCGCTGCTTGCCAGCCAACTTGCCACACGAGATTGAAGTCGATTTGTCCGTGTTGAACACGTTTGAAGATGTGATCACGATTGGATCGCTCACTCTGTCAAACGGCGTCTCGATTGAAGGAGCGGCTGATCTCGTCATTGCGAACGTCGCTGCCCCTCTCACCGAAGAGCAGTTGAAGAAGCTTGAAGAATCCTCGGTTGGTGACGTCTCTGCTGTAAAGAGTGAAGTCGAAGAAAAGCGCGCCGCCAAAGAAGCGGCCGCCGCCGAAGCAGAATCCAAATCATAACCATGTCAACGCATCGTTCTTTCCCAAAGCAGCCTTCCTCCAAGACGTTTTATCTTGGTGGGGCTGTTTTGCTTTTTATCACGTCCGTGTCCGTGTTTGTGCTGTACAACGTGCTGACGGGAAAAGCAGTAGACAGACCCGTCGTAGACGGAGAAGAAGGGGTGCTTGTAGAGCCTCCGGCCGTGAGTACGGTGAGCGTGAAGCGTTGGTTAGATGGGATGGCAGTGAGCTCAACGGAGCTGGCGTTTTTGCGTCCACGAGCCGTCATGATTGATAACCAAGTAGATGCACGGCCGCAAGCTGGACTTGATCAGGCGAATGTTGTGTTTGAGGCTCCGGTGGAGGGTGGAATCACTCGATATCTTGCCGTGTTCGATCCGTCCGTTGCCGTCGAAAAGATTGGTCCAGTGCGTAGCGCTCGTCCTTACTTTGTCGATTGGGCCGAAGGGCTCCGCGCGAGCTATGTTCACGTAGGAGGAAGTCCAGAAGCGCTGGCGAAGCTCGCTCGTCTGCCTCAAGCACAGGTCCAGAATGTGGACGAAATGGCTACGGGTTGGGCGTTTTGGCGCGATGCGAACCGCATCGCTCCGCACCAGGTTCTCACAAGTCAAGAAAAACTCGCCTCTCTGATGGGGACATCAACGCGTGCAGAGCGCAACGGAACGGGTTGGCGCTTTGAATCTGCAAGCGGCACGATTGCATCGGCGCCGGATATCCGAGTAGCTTACGGAGGAAACTATAACGTGCGGTGGAGATTTGTCCCGGCGGAGCAGCGCTATGAACGCATTCAGGCGGGAGCGAATAGCCCCAAGGGCATCAAGGCAGATAATGTCATTATCTTAAAAGCAGAAGCTCGCGTTTTGGATGACAAAGGACGTCTCGAGGTGAAGACGGTTGGAAGTGGTGATGCGATTTTGTATCGACGTGGGGCACGAATCAATGCACGTTGGCGTCGTGCGGGTGGAGAGCTTCCAGTGCTCGTGGGGACCGATGGTGCAGATATCCCGCTCGCGCCAGGCGTTACTTGGGTTCAGGTGGTGACAGATGATTTGCTTTTGGTCAATGCCGAATCTGGAAAATAGTCAATACGCAGAAAGCGTGTACGACCGAAGCGATCCCGAAAGGCGCTCCTCTTGGCTCGGGGAAACAGTTGTTTTGCCAGTAAGAGGAGCGTTTTTGTTTGCGGTGGATCGTATTCACACAGGAGAGTCCAAAAATGGGTTTTTGCCCATTTCCAACGGGTCAATTGTGAAAATAAGCGTCTGTAGTGAAGAAGACCATCCTCGCCAGAGTAGAGCGCTCGAGATGGTTCACGGGCGACGGTTGGATGGACGGAAGTTTTGTCGCGGAGAGGAAGGTAGGGCAGGTTTGCCACAAAAATAATCGGGCTCGATTGCTGCTCGATACGGACTTTTAGCTTGGAATGAAGAAGTGATCCCTGAAACCAATGTATATCCGCGTTATGGATTTTGGCGTTCTTCTTCGCAACAGCGAGAGCTTTACGGCTAACATCACTTCCTAAAACGCGTGCGTCGGGCCGTTCTCTCGCAATGGTGATAGCGATGGCACCGCTTCCTGCCCCTATATCGACATAGGTTGAATCACGTCTTTCGGTAAGAGCGAGAGAGACAAGGTCTTCCGTTTCCTCGCGAGGAATAAGGACGGAATCGTTTACCAAAAACAACCGTTGGTAGAAGGTTTCTTTGCCTAGAACGTATGCGAGGGGGACACCGCGGCAGAGCTTGTGGAGAGCGCGAGTGAGGGAAAGTTCCTCGGACTTTGAGAGAGTGCGTCCCTGATAGATCCGAAGCTGAGCCGTCGACATGTTCAGCGTGTGTTCTCCGAGCGTATTAAATAAGCGCCGTCGCAAAACGGGTGCGTAGAGAGCCGTCAGTTCTTTGTGGAAGCGTTGCTCAAGATCACCAATGGTCATAAATCAAGCATGCCTGAACGGTAAAGAAAGCAAAAGCCTCGGTGATCCCGGGGCTTTTTCATGGTGGACGTTGCTGGGATCGAACCAGCGACCTCACGAATGTGAATCGTGCGCTCTAACCAGCTGAGCTAAACGTCCATGCGCGAAAACTCTACCAAAGCCTGTTTGCCTTGGCAAGCTGGGCGAGATGATGGGGAACTCGGCTGATTGTTAATCTCAGGTTGACATGACGGATGAGACCTTCTATCCTGGGTGTGTGATTTTTGCTCTTCTCGCGACGTTCTTTGTCATCCTCTATGCCACACTCGTGGTAAAGGTGGGGCATGTCTTTGAAGAACCAACATCGTTTAAGCTCTTTCACGGAGGATTTTTTCTGGTATATCTCATCTCGGCACTCGTGTTAAAACTCACTCTGCCAGAATCGCTTGTGGCGAGTGAGCAGGTAGTGCAGGTAGAGGCACTCACCCAGCCGTTTCAAGCGTCTACATCTGGCATCGGCGGGTTGCTCATGGATACGGTAAATGGTTTGTTTTCGGCAATGGGATTTTAGCGGCACACTAAATTTCTTTCGTGAGCTCAAATCGTAAGGCAGCTTGGGCAGCGGTGATGCGCTTTTCTCCCATCATCCTCCGTCGTTCGTTTTCTTCCAACCACTCCACGTGGCTTGTTTTGTTAAAGATATACCCTCTCCGTTCGTAGCCATCATCAGTGAAGTCTGATGCATTTGTTAGGTAAGTATCGTCGCTTTTCACTTTGAAAAAGAAGAGCGCTTGCTGTTCGTCGGTAAAGGCAAAACCATTTTGTAGCGCCCATTCGATGACATTTTTTTGCCCTGCATTTAGGTGTAGGACCGCGTTGTTTGAGATCAACCGACGTTCTTTTAAGTAGCGAAAATACGTCTCCGCTTTTTTTAAAAAGAGTGTGCCATTGACGCCGCGCGCCTGTGATTCAACCCGTCGATGTGTAAAGCGTATAACGTCGCCTTCAATACGAAAAATAAGCTCAGCAAGGATGTTGCCATCTAGAGCGAGTTTAAAGTGAAGAGCGTCGCCTTCTTGTCGAATGAAGTACTCCGCGTCTGCGTCTAGCTTCTCTCCGTACAAGGTCACAGCTCGGTCAGGATGCTGCTCTCTTAAGGTGCGTGCTTGTTCGAGAAATGAGTCGGCCCTCTCACGATCTATGGTGGTGGAAAACGAGATGCGTGACTCGGGAGTTGGATAAGAGCGATTCTTTTCTCGGTTTTTCATAGTGCCTACACATATTTTATCTCTGGGAAAAAGGTCTGAAAAGAGACGTATCAAGACGTCTCTTCACACTTTCTTTTGCGATTGAGCCTTGTTTTTTCGTCCTGGCTGGTGAATGGTTTCATGTAGGCTGATTTCCTGCTGATAGCGCTCGAAATGTTTTTCGTAGTGACGTTCGATGAGCGCTTCGATGTCTTTTTCTGGGAGTTCGCTGCTCGCTCTTGGGCCGAGAGCTTCAAGGGTTTCTTTCTGCGCTCGTTGCCATGCCCACTCATCGGTATAGCTGAGCCAGCTGTAGCGCCATAAGATGTCTTCGGCGCGTTTTGCGTCACGCAGAGCATCTTCCGATGAAATATTGAGAAGCTGTTCCAGCTGGGTGATGGACTCAGGAAGAGGTGTGCTTTCTAGCCCATGTTCTTTGCGGAGGGTTTCATCCACGAGGTAGTGAGTGACGGCGCTCTTGTAAAGCTCAAGCGCATCAGAAAGCGGGAGTGATAGGTGGACACGCGGCTCAATCATAAGCGAGTCGTGGTGGCGGTGATGGTAATAGCGTCGTTAAAGTAATCGCCCTGGAAACAATTTCTGCCAATGGTGTAACGAATGTCTTGAGGAAATGGGTAAGGCGCGTAGTTATAGCGGCTATCGTGCGCTGTATTCGCCTGGTCTGCTTCAAAATCAGCACAGATGACAAGTGTATCAGAATCAATTTTTTTGAAAGGGAACGGCGCGCCTGTTGCGGGATCTCGCTTAATGTCTGAGTTCGGATAGATGGTTACGCGTAGATCGTCCATGGTTTCTGGAAGGGTTGGTTGAATCGCGCCATTCATGGGGCGGCTGTTACGAGCCTCAGAAAACAACTGGCTCACTCGGTTTAATCGTTCCGCGTCTCGTTTTTGCGCCTGAACCTGCTCTGGAGAGCCGCTTACCACAAAGCCACCGATCAAAGACGCGATAAGAACGAGGAGTCCAAGACCGATCCAAAGAGAGGAGGGTTTCATACGGGTTAGTCCTGTTTCTTGCTTTGATGTTGTTTGAGATCCCACTGGAAATAGCCCCACGAGCCACCCGCAACGGCCAAAACGGCGAACACCTTGAGAAGAAAACGGGCAGTCGCTGATCCTTCAAGGAAGGTGGTAACGAGGACGATCAAGGTGATCACGATCACCATCGTGGCGAGAAACAGGTTAAAGTAGGTGATATTGCTCTTGATGGTAGCGATGCGACGATCTCCGGCAAGGCGTTCGAGCTTACGCAAAACGTAAGTGATCCAACCGAATAACGGAGAGGCGACAATCAAGAAGGCGAGACCGCTGCGTAAGAGCTCAGCGCTATAACCGGGTCCCGAGTACATCATGATCTCAAAGTTGGGCTGGGCAGTGGTGTAGCGATTGATAATCTGAAACCAGACCATCAAAAATCCAATCAACATGAGATGAAAGGTAGCGAACTGGGTGCTATACAAAAACGCTTCTTTGGCGGTGGTGTAAGGCCGACGTTTAGGTACGGCGAGACCGAGATTGCTCTCGTGGTAGGCGGTAAGCGCTTCTTTTACCTCTTCTTCTTGCCAGCCGGCCTCAAGAAGAGCGTTTTTGAGTTCGGTCTTGTTTTTTCCGGCGTCGAGACCTTGCTTAATAAAGGGAAGAAGGGGGGATGACATATCTCTCTCTTGATATCGAATGAACCCGTTCTTGTCTAGTTTACAGGATCGTCGAGGGATAAATCAGATTCAAACTCGATCTCATCCGGTTTTTGCGGCGCTTTAGGCGCCTGAATCCCATGTTCGATCGCGTTTCGTAGAGCGGGAAGTCCGGTACCTTTTTCGGCGGACACAAAATAGAGGGGAATGTCATGTCCGAAAGCGGCCTCGTACTTCTTTTTACTGGCGTGTGTTTCTTTTTGATTAAGGCGGTCTGCTTTGTTAGCGACAACCAGGGTTGGCACCTCTTCTGCGATTAAAAAGTCCCAAGCTTCCTTGTCGAGCGCGGTTGGTCCCACGTTGCTATCAGTGACCAATAAGACGGCATCTAAACGATCTTTAAGTGCGTTCAGTGTTTGAAAAAGGAGGTCTTCTAAACGATCGCGCTCGGTTTTGGCGTGTTTGGCGAAGCCGTACCCCGGGGTATCAACCAGGAGCGTTCCCTTTTCGTCCTCGAATAGGTTCAAGAGAAGCGTTCGCCCCGGTGTTTGGCTCGTGCGTGCGAGCGGAGACCTGAGCCAAGCGTTGATAAAGCTGGATTTTCCAACATTCGAGCGTCCAAAACATAAAAAAACGCGTCCAGGACGAAGGGGGAGTTGACTGGGGTCGGGAAAGCTTCCCAAAAAGCGAGCAGGCATGCGCCTACTCTAATAAGAATCCCGTAAATCAACAAGCGTTTGCCTTTTTTAGTCTTGCTGGCTAGTGTAATTTTCTATGAACCTTGCTTCTGACATCGGGGCCCGCTCATTAGCGCTTCATGAATCCAATCGAGGGAAAATTGCCATGCAGAGCAAAATTCCGATCGAACGGTTAGAGGATTTAACGTTGGTCTACACGCCCGGCGTGGGAGCTGTTTCGCGAGCGATCGCAGATGACCACGCGTTAGCTGATCGCTATACGTGGCGAAAAAATACGGTCGCTGTTATTTCAGATGGTTCGGCGGTTCTTGGGTTGGGAAATATTGGCCCAGAAGCCGCTCTCCCGGTGATGGAAGGGAAATGTGCGATCTTTAAACGTTTTGCGAACATTGATGCGGTGCCTTTGGTATTAGGCACACAAGATCCAGATGAAATTGTGAAGGTTGTCACGGCGCTTGCGCCCTCATTTGGCGCGATTCAACTTGAAGACATCTCGGCACCACGCTGTTTTGCGATCGAAGAAGCACTTCATCACACACTTCCAATTCCGGTTATGCATGATGATCAGCACGGAACGGCTATCGTAGCGCTAGCGGGACTCACAAACGCGCTACGCGTCGTTGGTAAAGAGTTGTCCTCGATCCGTTTGGTGATGAACGGGGCGGGAGCGGCGGGTGTTGCAATCGCGAAGCTTTTGCATCGTGCGGGGGTTGGCGAAATCATTGCGTGTGATCGTTCGGGGGCGATTTCTCTTGATCGATCTGAACTCACGCAAGAAAAGCGCTGGCTGGCCGAGCTTGCACCATCTTGGGTGAAGCAGGGCATGACGCTTCACGACGTCGTAAAAGGGGCGGACGTGCTCATAGGCGTGAGCGTTGCCGGTGCGTTCACGGTGGACCTGGTACAAACGATGGCTGAGAAGCCGGTCGTGATTGCGCTCGCGAATCCTGTTCCAGAAATGACCCCCGATGTGGCTAAAGAGGCAGGAGTCGCAGTACTTGCAACGGGGCGGAGCGATTTTCCTAACCAGATCAACAATGCGCTTTGTTACCCGGGGCTCTTTCGAGGCATGTTGGATCACGGAGTCACCAAGGTAACAGATGAAATGAAGCTTAAGGCAGCTGCGGCGATCGCTGCGATGATTCCTGAGCCTACGGCGGACAGGATTATCCCGACCATGTTTGATGAGGGGCTCCATGAGCGGGTAGCGGCGTGTGTAAAGGAATAAAGCTGTTTTCATATGCCAGCCTTGCCGGAACGTGTATGGCGCGAAGCAGAACCGGCGCCGGAAGACTGGCGATCGGCGTTTAAGGGTTCTCCTGTTTTGGCGCAGCTTTTGTGGAATCGGGGGATTCGGACGCAAGAAGAAGCGGAGCTTTTTTTGGCGCCTTCTTGGGAATCAGGCCGGCACGACGCGCATGCGTTTCGTCACTTAGACGAAGCGCTCGAGCTTGTGATCGACATGCTGGGTCGCGGTGAGCGTATTGTTGTGCACGGCGATTACGATGCGGACGGCGTCACGGGTTCTACGGTCCTAATTACGACGCTGCGAGAGATTGAACGTTGTTTAGATGGAGCACGTACAGAATCGTGTGTCACGAGTTATATCCCACATCGCGATAAGGAGGGTTACGGTCTACATGAAAGAACCGTGTCAACGCTTGCAGAACAGGGAGTAAAGCTCATTATTACGGTCGATTGTGGAATTGCGAGTGTTGCCGAGATCGCGAAAGCGCGGGCTCTTGATATTCCGGTCATCGTGGTTGATCACCACGAGTTTGGAGAGGTGTTGCCAGATGGGTTGCTTATTCACCCAGGTTTGCCTGAAGAAACGTACCCATTTCGTCACTTGGCTGCTGTGGGTGTGTCCTTTAAATTTGCCGAAGCACTCTTGCAGCGCGCCCGCGAACGGGGCTCTGCTATTCCCGCGGGATGGGAAAAGTGGCTGCTTGATTTGGTGGCGATCGCCACCGTAACAGACATGGTAAGCCTCACGGGAGAAAACCGGGTTTTAGAGCATTACGGTCTCAAGGTGTTAAACAAAACAAGACGGCCTGGGTTACTCGCCCTCATGGAGGAAGCGAACTTACAGCCAGGGAAAATTGATACAGAGGCGATCGGGTTCATGATTGGTCCTCGTATTAACGCGGCCGGTCGCATGGATCACGCGAGTTTGGCGTTAAAACTCATGTTAGCAGAATCCATCGAAGAAGCTCGTGTCTATGCAAAAGAATTGGAGCGATGTAACACGCGCCGCCAGGATGTTTCGCGGAAAATGTCAGAAGAAGTAAAGAAGTACTTGGAAAAAGGGTATGGAAGCAGCATCTTTTTTTGGGACGAGGCGTGGTCGCCGGCGCTGGTCGGACTTGTGGCCGGAAGAGTTCACGACCAAACCGCACGCCCGACGTTTTTGATGGGGTATTGCGAGGGGCAATGGATCGGAAGTGGACGTGGACCGGTTGGGTTTAACGTCGCCGAAGCGATGCGAGCGGCTGGAGAGGGTATTCTTACCCGCGTTGGAGGGCACGCGCAGGCCTGTGGGTTCGCGTTGCGAGATGCGAGCCTTCTGCCGGAATTGCGTGATCGTTTGGAGGGATACACAAAGGAACGGTTTGATGCAGAACAAGCGCGACCAGCTCTCGCGATCGATGCGGCCATCGCTCTCCGAGAACTCTCTTGGGAAGTTTGGGAGGAGTTGCAAGCGATGGAGCCGTTTGGCCAAGGGAATCCGCGGCCAACGTTTATTGCGAAACGTGTTCTCATGACGCGTGCCGAGCGGTTTGGTACCGGAGATCGTCATGCGCGCTTTGTCTTTATCGACGAAAACGGTCGTTCGTGGAAGGGGATTGCGTTTCAATCGGGCGAAATGAGCGAGCGCTTCCCCATGAATAGCTGGGTGGATGTGGTCTTTCAGCTCTCACGTAACGAGTGGCAAGGTCGGTCAACTTTAGAACTGCGCGTGCTGGATCTTCGTCTTGCAAATCAGTAAACTTGGCCGCATATGAACATTCGCATTCGGACGGACGGTGGCTCACGAGGAAATCCTGGCCCATCTGGCATTGGAGTGGTGATTGAAAGCCGTGACTCGGGTGAGGTGCTAGAAGAGCATTACGCCTATCTTGGAACGACGACGAATAATCAGGCTGAATATCGAGCGGTATTGCTTGGACTTGAACGAGCTCGAGCGCTCAACGCGAAAACGGTGGAAGTCGTGGCCGATAGCGAGCTACTCATTAAACAAGCAACCGGTATTTATCGTGTCAAAAATACTGAAATTCGTTTACGTTTCGAAGAAATGAAGAGGTTGGAACGTGGTTTTGAGCGCGTGATCTATCGCCATGTGCGGCGCGAAGAAAATACAAAAGCCGACGCGCTTGCAAATCGTGCCATGGATGAGCGTGCTTCATCTGTGGTATCGTAGGGGGAGCTATGGGTCTTTTTTTCTCGTCTGAACCGCAAGGATTTTTGGGGCTTGATATTGGCTATGGGGGTATTAAATTGGCAGAGATCCGCCAAGAAAAAGGACGTGCACGCCTTGTTACCTACGCCTACGCGAATGTGTCTTCGGATCGTCTCGATCAGTCATTGCTCAATGATCCTCAAGCGACGGCTGACTTGGTGAAAAAGATGATTGCGAAAGCGCGTGTTACCACCAAGCGAACGGTCGCAGCGCTTCCGATTTCAGCCGTGTTTTCTTCGATGTTGCACGTGCCGACCACCGATGAAAAGGCGATTAAACAGGCTGTTGAGGCGCAAGCGAAAAAACTGATTCCGCTTCCGTTAGAAGAGGTGGCATTAGACACAAAGCTTGTCGATAAAATTGAAAAAGGAGAAGCGGTTAAAGCCTCGTCACGTGTCCTTATGACGGCGGCTCCGAAGTCTCTTGTGGCCAAATATGTTGAGATCGCAAAGCTCGCGGGACTCGAGCTCAAGTTTCTCGAAACGGAGGCGTTTGCCGAGATCCGATCATTGATCGGAAAAGATCGAGCCACGATCATGATTGTAGATATCGGATCTTTACGAACAAATATCGTTGTTGTTGAAAAGGGTATTCCGTTTGTGATGCGCTCAATTGCGACGGGGGGGATGGCCATGACGCAAACAATTGCGCGGACGTTGGGGATTCCGCCAGAACAAGCGGAAACCATGAAACGAGACATCACGGCGATGCAGAAATCGTTTCCCGCGGGAGACCTTACTCCGGTGCTTTCGATTCTCGTTAAGTCGGTGCTGGACGAAATTCGTTATTCGCTATCTTCGTATATGTCGCAAATGAGCGGCAACGAGGGGCAACGCGTTGAAAAACTCATTTTAACCGGCGGTTCGTCGTTACTCCCGCACTTGGCTGAATTTTTAACTCAGCAAACAGGCATTAATGCGTATCTCGGAAATCCTTGGGCTCGTGTCGTATATCCGCTTGAGCTAAAACCAATTCTGCAAGAGCTCGGGCCTCGATTTGCGGTCACGATCGGATGTGCCATGCACGACCCGTCCTAATTATTTATGGCTCCCGTTCTTTGGTGGCGAGAAATGCTGCAGACCGCCTATCGAACGGGATATTTAACGCGCTCAGCATTACCACGATTGGCCTACTCGATTGAGCGTCTCGGCCTCCACCCAGAGCAGGTCTTAATCGGGATGGGGTTTGTCACGGCGCACCAGTACGCAGAGCTTGTTGAGCGTTGTTTTTTCACTCGTTTGGAGATACTCGATCAAGAGAGCATCCAGGGGGTTAAGGTATCGTCATGGAGCGGAGCGGTCGAGGTGGCGACTGAACGGGGTGACTGTCTCGCGGTTAGCGATCTATGGGCTCGGCCCGAAAAGGACGAGCGGGAGCTTCGAGAGTATGCAGATACGCGACGGCTTCGTTTAGTCCATGTGTTTCGGGCTGATATAGAAGCGATCACGCCGTTCTCGTCTTCAGGTATTGATTCAGGTGTTGGACTTGTGCTGAAGGAGGAGCATCTATCATGGCAATGGATGCCGGAGCGCGATCACGTTCAGGTATGGCGTGATCACGAGATCGTAAAACAACTACCAGCATGGGCTTGGCCAGCGATAGCTGAGGCTTTAGCACACGTATTACCCGACCAACGTCTTCAGAAGGAAGAGGTGGTTCATGGCGAAGCGATGGAACTCACGCCCGGCTTAGACCGACTCCCGTGGCACCATCACTCTATGTGGAGAGATTTTTTGAAATCTCCCGTTGGGATTTGTTTAGTGATAGGTGCGCCAAGGGCGACGGTACTACAATTAAAACGAGCTGTGTTGCATCACGATGCACATGATCCAACACCGGAAAAATCGGTTCGATTTGTCCACTCTGAAGAAGAGTTGTTGCGGGTTTGGCCACATCTTTTAGCCGGAGATCCGGCGGTGCTTACGGTGCCGTCAGTTTCGTTGGCGGGATGGGATCGCTTGCGTTGGAGCCAGATTCCGGTTCTTGTTATTCGGCATTGGCATGTTCGAGAACCTGTTTCTGATACGTCTGGACAGGGTCTCCTTATTCATTATCTTTCCGTATGACACGCGTTTTACATGTTGACGACGATCCGTTTTTTCGAGGTATTATGCGTCGTGCTCTCGAAGGGGAGGGATTTCAAGTGATTGAGGCGGAAGACGGGGAGGAAGGGATGCGCCGAGCAAGGGAAGGGGATATTGATATGATCTTGTTGGATATTCGCATGCCGCGACAAGATGGTTTTGAAACGCTGCATCTCCTCAAGGACACACCGGAAACATGGTCTGTTCCGGTATGCATGTGTTCATCACTTGGGTCAAAGGAAGATGTGTCCTATTGCTTTGAAAAAGGAGCGAGTGAGTACTTCGTAAAAGGACATCACGACCCCGCTTCTGTCGTTCGTCGGTTGAAAGCCCTTCTTACTCCTTGAACACTCCTTTGTTTATGCGCACTTTCACTGCTCGTTCTGGCATGACGGTTCCGGAGCTCCTTATCGTTGGCTCGCTCGTTTCCTTGCTCTTGGTTCTCGGATCGATTTCTCTTCGCACGTCTCGTGCCAAGATGCGCGATGCGGTTCGATTGGCCGATGTTCAGTCAATGCGTGCGGCACTTACCGTGTATTGGCAACAGCACGCGAGCTATCCTGTGAGCAACGGGATTGAAGTTGGCCGTTCAGGGGGCGTTGCTGAGGCCTTTACGAACGATGGTTTTGTATCAACGGCAAATAAGAAGCCGCCTGTTTTTCTTGAAACGACTCCCGCTGGACCAAAAACGAATGAATATTATGTCTACCGAGGCGGCGCGAATGGCTATTCGATACGTTTTGAAACGGAACGCGCCAGCTCGCTTGGGGAAGCGAATATCTATTACGCGCATCGTTCTGGTATTGATACGGTTGATGAGCTCAAGTGATCCATGGCTGTTCTTTGGTGGTCGATCTTGGGGTTTTGTGCAGGCTGGCTCGCTGATCGTGCCACTCATTTTTTTGCTGAGCGCATGGAAGTTGAAGCGAAGTTACTTCAGATGCGTCGCTCTGAGCTCTTCGGAAAAGAGTGGCGCATAGCAACGATCGGCCTGTTGTTAATATGGGGCTCGGCATCGCTTGTCGTGAACCAACTCGCGTGGCAAGCGCAAGTATTTTTCTGGATCTGGACATGGATCGGCTGGGTCGCGTGTCTTCTGGATTGGCGTTATCGACTGCTTCCGATGGAGGCGCTCTTTGTCGTGGTGTGGGGGGTGATATTGATTCAACTCGGCCTCGGCACGGATGTTTTTTTGCTCGCGGGAGGGGTTCTGGTTGGAGGCGGTATCCCGTTTCTACTCGCTATATTTTCGAGAGGAAAATTGATGGGATGGGCCGATCCACTTGTCGGGGCCTTCTTTGGAGCGGTTCTCGGTTGGCCGTACGCCGCCTTTTTTATGGAAGGAGCCTTTCTCTTGGGCGGAATGTGGTCTTTGGGGCTCTGGCTCCAGAATCGTCGCCTGCATCGTCTAACACTCCCATTTGTGCCATGTCTCTTTTTTTCTGCCTATGTCACATTTCTAGGCTCGCACATCTTGTTCTTCTCACGTGTCTTTCTCGACTAAATCTGGTACGCTAGAAGCGAACGCTGTTCTTTATGTCCATGATTCGGTTTGAAGGTGTGTCTAAAGCATATAATGATCATGCGGCGTTATCGCGTGTGAATTTCGTGATCGAGCCGGGAGAGTTTGTGTCGATTGTTGGACAGAGTGGAGCGGGGAAAACCACCTTGATCAAGCTTTTAACGGCGGAAGAATCGCCCACGGAGGGACGAATCGTGGTAGGCGATTGGGATATTACGCGCATTCGTTCATCTGAAATCGCGCCGTTACGTCGCCAGATGGGGATGATTTTTCAAGATTACAAGCTCCTTCCTAAAAAAACATTATTTGAAAATGTGGCGTTTGCGTTGGAGGTTGTGGGGGCTTCGGGAGCATTGATTCGTGAAATCGTGCCTCAGGTTTTAGCGATTGTAGGACTCGAGCGCCGCCAGCACGTCTATCCATCAACGTTGTCGGGTGGCGAGCAGCAGCGCGTTGCGGTAGCTCGAGCGCTTGTGCATCGTCCAAAGATTTTGTTAGCAGACGAACCCACCGGCAACCTCGACGCACATCACACGGAAGAAATTATCGACCTGTTAAAACGGATTAATGCCTTCGGAACAACGGTTTTACTCGTGACACATAATCGAGACGTGGTGAATCGGTTACATAAACGTGTTATGACGCTTAAAGACGGCAAGCTTGTGAGCGATCATGCTCATGGGCGCTATCATTTGGCCGTATGAGAACGTTCTTTCGTCTGTTGTTAACGTCGTGGAAGCATTTGTTTCGGCACGCCTGGCTTGCACTTGTCACCTGGATGGTTTTTGTGTTGGCGCTCATTTCGGTGAACGCGCTCTTTATCGTGCAACTTTTGGGGCAGCAAGCATTGAAAACGATGGAGTCACGGATTGACATTGCCGTTACATTTAAGCCGGATACGTCCATTCGCTTGGTTGAGCAGGCAAGAAGCTACTTTTTATCGCTTCCGGTCACGGCCGATGTGGCAGTGAGAACGTCTGACGAAGCGTTAGAAGCGTTTCGTGGGAAGTATCGGTTAAACGAGTCTGTTTCTCGTGCGCTAGAACATATTCAACGGAATCCGTTTGGGCCGGTCATGATTTTGCGGGCTCGTGATCAAGCGGGCTATGAACAACTGGTACGTGAGCTAGAGAATCCTCTCTATAAACCAGCGATTGACCATCATTCGGCGGCGGATCAGGGGAGGTTTATTCAAGATCTCCGTGAGATTGAGCGCGTGGTGCGGCTTGTACTTAGTGCGTTTGTTGCGCTCTTCGTCTTCATTGGATTCTTACTCATCATGAACATGGTACGTCTTTCTATTTTTTCGTTTCGTGATGAGATTCACATCATGCGGTTGGTGGGAGCATCGCGTCTTTTTATTCGTGGGCCGTTTGTTCTGGAGTCACTTTGGCTTACATTGTTTGCTTGGGCAACAACAGGCGGATTGCTCTATGTTGGCCTCGTATTTGGCGGAAGGCGATTTGCCGAAGTGGCGGGGTCGGAGGCGTGGATGAGCGTATTTGTTGATTGGATGCAGCGATACGGTACGGATCTTTTCCTGATTCAAGGAATTGTTTTGGCGCTTATCGTGATGCTGGTTGCTTATTTAGCGGTCGGCACGTACATTCGAAGATAGGATATGTGCTCCGGCTTGCTTCGTTTGGCGCTTTTTGTGTGCATTGCCTTCGTGACACCGCTGTTTGTGCAGGCAAAAGCAGTTCGTCGCGTGGAATCGCCAGATTTTACGATGTCAGCATCGTCCACCTTCCAAGCAGCGGTGGTTTTAGAAACAACCACCGGGCAGGTCTTATACGCTTACGAACCAGACGCGCCGCGTGTGGCGGCGAGCCTAACGAAGCTTGTTACAGCGCTTGTGTGGACATCAGGCAAAGCACTTCCCTGGTCGCGCTCAATTTCTATTCAAGGACGTGATGAAGTGGGTGGTGGGCGATTACGCGTGACGGTTGGTTCGGTGGTTCGCTTTCAGGACTTGTGGTTGGCGACAATCGCTTCGAGTGCTAACAACGCGGCGATGGCGGTTGCGCGAAATTACGGGCTTTCATTGGAGGCATTTGTCGCAAAGATGAACGGTGTAGCAAAGAAGTTGGGAGCGACTTCATCGAGGTTTGCCGATCCGTCGGGAATGGATATTGCAAATGTGACCACGGCACGAGATATGGCCAAGATCGCTCGAGCGGCATTTACTCAGCGTGACATCCAGAGGGCGGCCAGCACAGGGGAGTATCAACTCACGGTTTTACGGCCAAAAAAAGACATTCGAACTTTAAAAAATACCAACACGCTTCTATTAGATGGGTCGAACAATCTCTATATTTTGGCGGGCAAGACGGGGTATTTAGAGGAGTCGGGCTATAATTTTACCATGCGTGTTCGCCCTGTCTTGCTTGACGGAACCAGCGATAAACGCAAGGATGTGGTCGTTGTCATTTTGGGGGCTCCGACCAAAGAAGCGAGCTTCTTGGCCGCGCGTGAGCTCGCTGAATGGACCTGGAATGCGCATGAATTTCGTTGATATTGCCAGCTACTTTGCTGAACATGGGTATCCACGCTATCGCTTGGATCAGGTTAAGCGTGCTTATTTTATTGATCTGGTATCGTCTTGGGATGACGTGACCGTGCTTTCAAAGCCGATGCGTGAAGAGCTGAAAGAGCGCTTTCCTTGGATGGCCATGACGACGCTTCGCGTACAAGAAGCGGATAATGGGGAAACGATCAAAAGTCTTCTCGTTTGTCAGGACGGAAGTAAAATTGAAACGGTTCTCATGTGCCACGAGGATGAGCGCAATACCGTTTGTGTATCCTCTCAGGTGGGCTGTCCAATGGCCTGCGCTTTTTGCGCAACGGGCACGATGGGGCTCAAGCGCAATCTTACTTCCGAAGAAATCGTGGAACAGGTACTTCATTATGCGCGTTTATTAAAGTCACGGGGAGAGCGCGTCACAAACGTTGTGCTCATGGGCATGGGCGAGCCATTCCATAACTACGATGCTGTCATGAGGGCGCTCCGAACACTCAACGATCCAACGGGTTTTAACCTTGGGGCGCGTCACATGAGTATTTCTACCTGTGGCGTGGTTCCCGGTATCTTGAAATTGGCGGATGAAGGATTTCAGGTGAATCTCGCGATTTCGTTGCACTCAGCCACGAACGAGGTGCGTTCCAAGATTATGCCGGTTAATAACGCGTATCCGCTTGAGAAGCTCATGGATGCGGTGCGTATTTACATGGAAAAAACGAATCGTAAGGTGATGTTTGAATATCTGCTTCTTTCAGGAATCAATGATCGTCCAGAAGATGCAAGAGCGCTAAAACGCTTATTTGGAAACAATGTGCGATTGGTTCATCTAAACTTGATTAAGTACCACAACACACAAGCCTTCGAAGGAACGCCAAAAGACCGACGAACCGCTTTTTTGAGAGAGCTTCACGAGCTTGGAATTCCGGCGACACACCGTGTGACGTTTGGTGAGGATATAGACGCGGCCTGTGGTCAGCTTGCGGTTCAAGAAACGCAAGATGCGGTATTGCAGGGTCAAGCGGCAATTAAAACGGCCAAACAGAAGAAAATGAGGGCAAAGACTTAACTGAACAATGTTATCTTGGCCCCGGCATCTCGACAAAATGCCTTTTTCTGTTATCATAGCGCTTCATGAATCACCCTTTTCTTCCCCCGGGATCAAAGATCCTCGTTGGCATGTCCGGCGGGGTTGATTCGAGCGTCTCGGCTGCTCTTTTAAAGGAACAGGGATACGAGGTGGTGGGAGGCTTCATTAAAAACTGGTCGGACACCAAGGATTTGTGGACGGGAGAGTGTTCTTGGCGTGCAGAACGGCGTGACGCGATGCGTGTGGCGGCTCGTTTGGGGATTTCTCTTCTCACCTTCGATTTTGAAGAACGGTATCGTGAACGCGTGCTCGATCGCATGTTCGCCGAGTACGCCACGGGCCGGACCCCGAATCCGGATGTCTTGTGTAACGAAGAGATTAAGTTTGGTTTGTTTTTTGAACAGGCTCGTGCTCTTGGGTTTGATGGGGTGGCGACGGGGCACTATGCCCAAATTCGGGTTGATGAAGATGGCTGTCACTTGGTTCGCGCAGTCGATACACAAAAGGATCAAACGTACTTTTTGCACCGAATGTCTCGCGAGGCGCTCTCACGGACACTGTTTCCGATTGGGCATCTCACTAAGCCAGATGTTCGTACGTTGGCGGAGAAGTTTGGCCTACCAACAGCCACGAAGCCCGATAGTCAGGGGATTTGTTTTGTGGGAAAGATTAACTTTCGCGATTTTCTGCGCAAAAAGATTCCGGCGACACCCGGAGATATTGTAACGGAAACAGGTGAAATCGTGGGTCATCATGATGGTTTAGATATGGCAACGATCGGGCAGCGTCAGGGTGTGACACAGAACAAAGACGGAAAAACATGGTACGTGGCCAAGAAAAATGAAGAGAAAAACCAGCTTATCGTGGTGCCCTCGCATGATCACCCGCTATTATTCTCAGATTGTGCACGACTCGTCGATTCTCATTGGCTAGAGTCGGCAGTGGAAGCATGCCTCAAAAGCGGAGAGCGCCTTTCGGTTGATGTGATGACGCGCTATCGGCAGCCACCCGTTCCGGCGGAGCTCGTCATGGAAAGCGGTGCGGTAATGGTTCGCTTCATGGAGCCGGCCTGGGCCATTGCGCCAGGCCAGTCGGCGGTTCTGTATCAAGGACCCATCTGTCTCGGAGGGGGGTTTTTCGGAAAATAGGAGTAATTCCCTAGAAGAAATGGGGTATTGTGCCCCCTGACGAAGAGGGATAGGATAACCGCGTATGAGCATGGACGAACCTCGACGCAAGCTCGAGTGGATCTCGCTGATCTATCTTATTTTTTTTGCGCTCGCCGTGCTTTCACCATCCATTTACGCGCGTGATTACTTTGGCGTTCCAGAGGCCATTCTCGAGGAAGCAACGATTTTTCTTTTTGGGTTGGCGGGCATCATGACATTTACGCGGTACGAGCGTTTGGTGGAACGACGCGAACAGGAGCAGGCGAAGATTCAATCTGATTTAGATCGGGTGAAGACAGAACTGATCGAGTCGTATGCTTATATTGGCTCGATCAACCGCAAATTTGAACTGGTAAAATCCATGGCAAATAATACGTCGCTTTCGGTGGCGGATCGTAGTCGAATCCCAAAGGAGTTATTGCAAGCTCTCACAAAGAACGCGCTTGCAGCCGTGTCAGCGCAGGCGGCGCTGTTGCGCATCATGGATCTGGACAAGTTACGCACAGAAGCCGAGTTCTACGCGTTCCAGAAAGAAAAAGTGCCGTTTCGGGTCGCAAACCGTGAGCTAAAAACGCTTGATGAACGTAAAGGGAAGCACGCGTTTATTTTAACGGAAGATGGGCAAGAGGTGCTTGTGATCCCATCAGCGCAAGCGGATCGTCAGGTGAAAGCCTTTTTGATTTTATTGTTAAGTGAGACGGCGGTTCCAGAGATTGATTTTTCGCTTCTCTCGGTTCTAGTGAACCAAGCAGCCATGGCGTTTCAGGTGTCCCGCCCAGGAGTGAACGAGACGACCCAAGTAAAGGCGTAATCTTTTTCTTGTCAGGTAAGCGGTTTTTTCGGTAAGATCCCTTCGATCTATGCGTACTAGCGATATCCGCTCACGTTTTTTGGCCTTTTTTAAAGAAAAAGGTCACACCATTATTCCATCGGCCTCGTTGCTTCCGGAGAACGATCCGACGGTTTTGTTTACCACGGCGGGCATGCATCCGCTTGTGCCATATCTCTTGGGCGAGTCACATCCGGGAGGTGTTCGTTTGGCGGATAGTCAGAAGTGTTTGCGCACCGATGATATCGAAGAAGTGGGGGACAATCGCCACCTCACCTTTTTTGAGATGTTGGGAAACTGGTCTCTGGGGGATTATTTTAAGAACGAATCCATCGCCTGGTCATTTGAGTTTTTGACGTCAGCCACATGGCTTAATATTGACCCAACGTGCATCTATGTGACGGTCTTCGAGGGCGATCAGGATGCGGCGAAGGATGAAGAGTCGATTGCGCTCTGGCGTGAACAGTTTGCGAGTCGTGGGGTTGTCGCAGAAGTGGGTGTGGCGCTCAAAGATGAGCCCACGAGAGAGGCGACTGGTGCTCGTATTTACGCCTACCCAAAAAAGAAGAACTGGTGGGGTCCTGCGGGGCAAAGTGGGCCATGTGGTCCTGATACGGAAATTTTTTATGATACCGGCAAGGCGCACGACCCAGCCTTTGGCGCGCTCTGTCATCCAAACTGTGATTGCGGACGATTTGTCGAGATCTGGAATAACGTCTTCATGCAATTTGAGAAATTGGATGACGGTTCATTTATTCCAGGAACGCAAAAAAACGTGGATACGGGCATGGGGCTCGAGCGTATTGCTTGCGTCATGCAGAATGTTGAGACGGTATTTGAAACGGACGCTTTCTTGCCTCTTATTCAAGCGATTGAGCGCTTAAGCGGCAAAACGTACACGGGTGACAATGTACGATCATTCCGTATCATAGCCGACCATGTTCGTGCTGCTACGTTTGTGATTGGGGATGAGCGCGGAGTTTCGCCTTCTAATGTGGGTCAAGGCTATATCGTGCGTCGATTATTGCGTCGCGCCATCCGTGAAGGACGCCGGATTGGGATTCAGGGCGCTTTTCTTCCACTACTCACTCAGATCGTGATCGATACATATGGTGATCATTTTGTAGAATTAAAAACAAACCGTGAACGAATTCAGGGAGAACTTGTTCGTGAAGAAGAAAAGTTCGGAAAGACGCTTGAAAAAGGATTACGAGAGCTCGAAAAGCAGCTTGCGCGTGGTCCGTTGTCTGCCGAGGGAGCGTTCCAGTTATTTTCAACCTACGGATTTCCTCTCGAACTGACAGAAGAACTTCTTCGTGAACAGGGTCAGGCCGTGGATCACGCGGCGTTTCAAGTCGAATTCAAAAAGCACCAAGAGCTTTCACGCACGGCGTCAGCAGGTATTTTTAAGGGTGGGTTAGCGGATCACTCTGAAGAAAGTAAAAAACTTCATACGGCCACGCACTTACTCCAAGAAGCGCTTCGTCGCGTTCTGGGCACGCATGTTGAACAACGCGGTTCTAATATCACGGCCGAACGGCTACGCTTCGACTTTTCTCACGGACAAAAAATGACCGATGAGCAAATTCGCGAGGTTGAGCAGATCGTGAATGAGGTGATTTCTCGCGATCTTCCTGTATCGTTCGAAATGATGTCAGAAGAAGAGGCAAAAGCACGGGGAGCGATCGGAGTCTTTACCGATAAATACGCGGAGCTTGGCGGCAAAATCAAGGTTTACTTTGTCGGAGACTTTTCCAAAGAAGTCTGTGGCGGTCCGCATGTAGAGCGCACGGGACAGCTCGGTGCATTCAAGATCGCGAAAGAAGAGGCTGTGTCGGCAGGGGTACGTCGCATTAAAGCTGCGTTGGGGTAGTTGATGCGAGGGGGCGGCTCGTTATGGATTGACGAGTCGCTCTTTTTTTGTCCAAATGAGGGAGGGAGGAGGTCTTCTCATGATGAAGTCTGGCAATACGGCTCCGTTCGGGGTGCCCGGTCGGCAATTTCCGGCATCCGTGGTGATCGCGCTCCTAAACGGGGAAGGGGTTAAGTCGAGCGCTTCACCGGAGCTCCGGAGGAGTGTGGATGAACTCATCCATTTTCTGTGCCGTTCCGAGCCCGTCTCTCGAGAAGCGGCCTGTGAGGAGGCGTTTCGGCAATTTCCGGTCTTGCGGCGAATCTATGTTGAAGGAGTTCAGAGCGGACTCATCGGATGGGAGGTGGTTCGAGCTCGGATTCTAGCGGTCATCGAGATCGAGATGAAGCATCTCATTGACCCTGTTACGCGGGTCATCTTCTTCCAGGTCCCGACAGCGGCGTCGCCCGTGAAGCCATCGGAACAGAAGTAGGTGTCTATACTGATCCCAAATTTGGGATCTTTTTCATTCTTATTTCTTGACAAAACGGCTTATAATCGATACAAAATGAAGGACGAACGGGACACGGGAGGCGTGATGGGTAAAAGAGGTAAGAAGGGGTATTATCGCGGACAACCGATTGCAATCGCGAGCGCTTCCCCAAAGCTTACGCCCACGGTGCAGCGACCGGTCGAGGTGTATGTCGTGGAGCTTCGCCAGGATTCTGCGGCGCTCGCCGAGACGCTCCAGCTGGTCATGGATCGCTTTTTTCAGGGTGATATCCGCATTCGTCCGCGGATCCACGCGTTTGTCTCAGGGGTGGAGGGGTCTCTCGCGGTGGCGGCGAGAGAGCTCACTCAAAACGAGCTAACCTGGCTCTTTTTGCATGAGCCGGAGGTCGTTATCACGGAGCAGGGGAAGGGGTGGCGCAAGTTCACCCTGGATCCGTCGAGAGCAGGGGTTAACTAGGGGCTATTGCTAAAAAGCCCCTTTTTCATTGACGAACGGGGGTTATTCTGAAAAAATGCCCTCACTAAGACACTTTTTTGTCATCGAACGAGGAATGAAAGCCTCGTCACGAGTCTCTTCATGTATCACGCCGCCTATGGCAAAACCTTCTGCTCCTAATAAAGAATTCATCGAACTGCGTGGCAAAGTCATGGAAAATTTGCCATCCGCCAGTTTCCGGGTGCAGTTGGAAAACGGCCAGGAGATTTTATGCTACCTGTCGGGCAAAATGCGCATGAACCGCATTCGCCTCACACCGGGGGACGAAGTTCAGGTCGAACTTAGTCCTTACGATTTGACAAAAGGCCGAATCACCTATAGATTATAGGCCTTGTATGGCGGTTTTTTGCTCGCGGCGATGGGTAAAAAATCCCCTACAAACTTAATTCTTTCGTAGACAATCCCAGACGCGTGGGGTTGTCCGCCTCTTTCTTGTATGAAAGTTCGATCATCTGTGAAGGCAATCTGCCGCGATTGCCAGGTTCTCCGCCGCAAAGGACGAGTTGTCGTTATTTGCCCGAAGAATCCCAAACATAAACAGCGTCAAGGCTAATCTATGGCACGTATCGCGGGTGTAACCCTCCCTCAACAGAAGCGCATCGATGTGGCATTGACCTATATTTATGGAGTCGGCCCAGCGGTGGCAAAGCGTGTACTCGAGCATACCGGAATCCCGGCCGAGACACGTGTGAAAGACCTCTCCGAAGCGCAAGCGAATAAGCTTCGTGAAGAAGTCGAGAAAAACAACAAAGTCGAAGGTGAACTTCGACGTGAAGTGTTGGCAAATATTAAGCGCTTAAAAGAAATTGGTGCCTACCGTGGCATTCGTCACATCCGTGGCCTTCCGGTTCGCGGACAGAACACCAAAACCAACTCTCGCACGGTTCGCGGCAACGTCCGTCGCACGATGGGTTCTGGAAAGCGCAAGCTCGAAAAGACCTAAATCTCGCTCCAATTGATTGATCGAATCTCTCCATTGGTTCCCATTATGAGTGAAACCAAGAATGTAGCCAAAACTGGCGCTGCAGAAAAAAAGACTGCAGTTAAAGCTCCTCGTGCGCGCAAAGGCACCAAAAAAGTGTCTCGTCCACAAGTGAGTCAGGGTAAAGTTCACATTCAAGCAACCTTTAATAACACAATTGTATCGATCACGGACTTGAACGGAAACGTTCTTGGCTGGTGTTCTGCGGGAGTCGTTGGCTTCAAGGGCTCCAAAAAAGCAACGCCGTACGCCGCGTCGGTGATCGTGAAAGAGGCGATAGAACGCGTCAAAGACTTCGGCTTGAAGGACGTGAACGTCTACGTCTCGGGCATCGGCCAGGGTCGTGAAGGGGCTATTCGCGCCCTTAACACGAACGGGCTCAATGTGCTCAGCATTAAAGACGTAACCCCTGTCCCACATAACGGCTGCCGTGCGCCTCGACCGCGTCGCGTGTAATTCCTCTCTATGCGTCTCAAACTGACAGCAAAAATGTCTCGCCGCGAGGGGCAAGCGCTCTCTGAAAGCGCTTCTCACGCGCGTGTCTTGGCTCGCCGCCCATTTCCACCGGGCGTTCACGGGCCATCAAACGGCTACGGCCGTCAAACGGACTACGGAAAGCAGCTCCGTGAAAAACAAAAAGCGAAGCGCCTCTATGGCCTCGCCGAACGTCAATTCCGCAATTTGTTCGAGGAAGCGACGAAAAAGAAAGGCAACACAGAAGTCACGTTGATCCAGTATTTGGAGCAGCGTCTTGACAACGTCGTGTTCCGTGCAGGATTCGCGAAGACCCGCGCTCAGGCTCGTCAGGCCGTGTCCCATGCGCACTTTGATGTGAATGGCCGCAAGGTCAACATCCCTTCCTTCCGCGTGAAGCCAGGAGATGTGATTACGCTCCGCACGTCCAAACAAGCGAAAGGGTTGTGGAAGGGAATTGAAGAGGTTCTCGCGAAAAAAGAAGCTCCTTCTTGGATTGCTCTGCAGAAGAACGAACTTTCTGCTAAAATCACCTCTGTTCCGACTGGCGCTGAATTACAGCAACCCTTTGATCCAAAGCTGATCATTGAGTTCTACTCACGCTAATTCTTTAAACAACCCAAGAGGTTTCTCGTTATGAAGGAGTCTATCATGCTCCCATCGAAAATCCGTGTGACACGCGGCGACCGTTCCAACGAAGGTGTGTTAACGGTTGAGCCTTGCTTGCAGGGTTTTGGAACGACGATTGGCAACGCGCTTCGCCGTGTTTTGCTCTCGTCGATGCCAGGAGCAGCGGTTACCGCTGTGAAAATTAAAGGCGCAGATCACGAGTTTTCGACCATTTCGAACGTGAAAGAAGACGTGCTTGAAATTATCCTCAACTTAAAAGCACTACGCCTCAAGGTGTTTACGGATGAAGCGGTCAAACTTCACCTTTCCGTAAAGGGAGAAAAGGTTGTGACGGCCGGAGATTTTGCCAAGGATGCCTTGGTAGAAATCGTAAACCCAGAGCTCGTTATTGCCACACTTACCGATCCTCACGCGTCCTTCGAAATGGATGTATGGGTAGAAGCTGGTCGTGGTTACCGTTCTATGGATGAGCGAGGAAAGGAAAAACTTGACTTGGGCGTGATGGCGGTCGATGCCATGTTTAACCCCATCGTCAATATCTCTTACAAAGTGGAAGAAACACGTGTCGGCGATAAAATCGACTTCGACAAGCTGACGCTACGTGTGGAAACCGACGGCTCTCTTGATCCTATTGATGCCTTGAACCAAGCAGTCGCCATTTTGGCGGATCACTTGAATACGCTCAAGGATTTGACCTATAGCCAAGAAGGGGCCTAAAAGATGCGCTAATTTATGAGACATCGTCGTGCAGGAAAAACGTTAGATCGCAGTTCCTCCGCTCGCAAGGCTCTCTTGCGTAATTTGGCGACGTCTTTGATTTTGAACGAGCACATGAATACGACGCTCGCCAAAGCAAAGGCCGTTCGTCCAATGGTAGAGCGCTTGATTACCCGTGGAAAAGTGAAGTCGTTGGCAAATCGCCGCGCTTTGCAAAAAGTGGTGTTTGAAGAAACAGCGATTACGAAGCTTTTAGAAGAGCTTGGTCCTCGTTACGCCACCCGCCCCGGAGGATATACGCGTATTATCAAACTTAACTCACGCAAGGGAGACGGAGCCGAAATGGCCCAGATCCAGCTTGTGAAATAACCTATGGCTTGGAAGAAGAAAACAGCCGTTCCGCGTGGCTTTGTCCGCGCTACGGTGACCATCGACGCTTCTGGCCAGGTGGTTGGACGCCTTGCTACGGAAGTCGCTCGCTTGCTCGTGGGGAAGGACAAGCCAGGCTTTACGCCGCACCTCGATATGGGGGCGATTGTAAAGGTTACGAATGCGTCTAAGCTCGTGTACACGGGTTCCAAGATGCAGGAGAAGGTTTTGTTCCGCTCCTCCAACCGCCCAAGCGGTATCAAGCGTCTTCCTGTTGCTAAACTCCAGGTTGAAAAGCCGGGAGAAGTGCTCCGTCATGCGGTGAAGTACATGTTGCCCAAGAACCGCACGCAGTCAGAGCGCTTGAAGCGATTGATTATCGAGGCCTAATATATGGCAACTGAAACAAAGAAAAAGACCACGACTCGCGCTGCGGCTCCACGCGCCCGTAAAACGGCAACGGAGAAGGCGAAAGTCGCCGAAGCAGCTCCCGAGATTGTGATGACCAAAGACAACTACGTGCCTGCGGTGGGTCGTCGTAAAACGGCGATTGCCCGTGTGCGCTTGGTGAAGTCTGGAAAAGGCATGGTTCGCGTCAATAACAAGGCGCTCGCCACCTATTTCCCAACGGCTGAACTTCAGGATATCGTCATGAGTCCTCTCAAGACGGTTGGCATGGAACAGACCTACGACGTGAGCGTTGTCGCTCAGGGCGGAGGTGTTCACAGCCAAGCTGAGGCCGTTCGCTTGGGGATCTCCCGTGCTCTTCTCAAGATCGACGCAGAGATGCGTAAGTCCTTGAAGAAGCTCGGTTACCTCACGCGTGACCCACGTGCGAAAGAACGTAAAAAGCCAGGCTTGCGCCGCGCTCGTCGTTCGCCGCAGTGGTCAAAGCGTTAGTACCAACGCTCCACAGTCGCTCGAAATCCCCTTTTGT
>CAZIVC010000006.1:58796-66323 GCA_964542945.1 uncultured Gammaproteobacteria bacterium | reverse complement strand
GAGCCGTTGCCTGGCTGCGGAGCAGACAGACTACGGCGACACGGACCTGTGTCGTAGTGAGCCGTTGCCTGGCTGCGGAGCAGACAGACGACGGCGACATGGATCTTTGTCGTAGTGAGCCGTTGCCTGGCTGCGGAGCAGACAGACTACGGCGACACGGACCTGTGTCGTAGTGAGCCGTTGCCTGGCTGCGGAGCAGACAGACGACGGCGACATGGATCTTTGTCGTAGTGAGCCGTTGCCTGGCTGCGGAGCAGACAGACTACGGCGACATGGATCTTTGTCGTAGTGAGCCGTTGCCTGGCTGCGGAGCAGACAGACTACGGCGACAGCGATCGCTTTCGCACGCGCAAAACTATCAATTCTGAGTCGTGTCGTCAATTTTTCTCGTACGCGACTTTTTCTCAGCCTTGGGGGCGGGCTTCACCGGCCCAGGAACTTCACGTTCTAGCGATTCAACCTTGTCACGCCAGTATTGAAACTTAGACCGATCATCAGACAGTAAACGCAACTTGTTATAGCGTTGTCGCGCTTCTTTTGCATCGCCCAACTTCACCGCTAACTCCAAAACGAGTTCCATGTACTTAGCGGAGTTTGGCTCGAGCTCAGACGCTTTTCTTGCCTCCGGCCACGCTTTTACCGGTTGTTCGCGTCGAAGGTAAAAATCCGCCAATTCCGCGTGGCGAAAGGCCTGCTTCGGACTCATATCGACCGCTTTAAGTCGATATGCCTCTGCCTTTTGAATATCTTTTGTTGTCTCTTCCTCGATTTCAGCTAACGCGGCATAGGTTGCATCGTCCGCTTTTTTCATTTTAATGATGAACGCAAAAGTTTCCTGCGCTTGTGGGTATAGGCGCTGTTTCAAATAAATCTGCCCCAAGCCCTTGTACGCATCAACTTGACGCGGATCGAGCGCAAGCACATCCAAAAATCGACGTTCTGCCTCGGCCCATTTCAGATCACGCATGAAAGAACGCGCTTCGGCGAGCGAGAGCTTCACCTGTTCACGCACGGTCGGCGTCATTGAAGAAAACGGATTTCGCGCGTTCTGATATGCCAACTCAAACGATTGCAGTTTTTTGTACAAACGGTCGTACCCTTCTTGCGTCCCCTTAGACAATCCGCGCCAAAAACGACGAAATGGCTTGAGCTGATCGTCACGAAGACGATCGAACCGCTTGCGAATAAGCAGTTCTCGTTTTTGACGATGCTGCTCCTCTTTGATTGTGAGCGGATCGAGTAATCGAATATCGTTCCAGTGACGACGGATAACGGCCCCGGCGTAACCAAAAGCGAGAAGAGCAAGGGCGATCAAAATGAACGGAAAGATCATGAGAGCGAGAGACGAGCGCTAGGCTGTAGAAGAAGCTCGACAGACGAGGCCAAACGAACGCGGATCAAGAGAGGCGCCGCCAACGAGGGCGCCGTCAATATCAGTCGTTGATAGATATTCTGCCACATTTCTCGCATCAACGGAACCTCCGTACAAGATCAAAACGTCATTTGCGTGATCACCTGCTTTTTTTCGAAGAAGCTCCCGAATGTGTACATGACGTTCATGTGCTTCTTGAGGGGCGCAAGCCTTACCGGTCCCAATCGCCCAAACCGGTTCGTACGCAAAGATAGGAAGACGTGCCGCGTCATCAAACTTCAACACCTGAAGTACAGCCTGCACCTGTTGCTTAATCACTTTTGTCACCTCAGCTTTTCCTTTTTTGCGTTGCGCTTCTGTTTCACCGACACAAATAATTGGTACCATTCCCGCTTTTTGTGCGGCTTGTGCTTTTTTCGCCACCATCTCATCCGTCTCCTCAAGATGAATGCGGCGTTCGCTGTGACCCAAGATCACATGCGTTGCACCCAATTCAACCAGCATAGATGGCGAAATTTCTCCCGTAAACGCTCCGTCGTCTTGCCAAAACACGTCCTGGGCCGCCAGAAGAGGAACACTTGCACGCCCGAGAGACGCACGCGCTGCAGGGAGCGACACAAAGGGAACAGCTACCGCGATATCAACGTCCTTTGGAAGGCGTTCACGTCGGAAAGCACGAATCCACGCCCCCGCCTTCACGGGACCGTAGTGCATTTTCCAGTTGGCGACGAGAAATTTACGCATAGAATCCCCTCTTTCCTACCGGATCTTGGCCAACTTGGCAAGAGAGGAATGGAAAATGCCATTCTCTAGCCTTTATTTCGCTTCAAACAAATGACGAACTTCTTTTTCGTTGGAAAATGGACCCACTAATGAGGCTGCGTAACGATCGCGTTGGAAGAGCGCGCGAGCTGCTTCGCGAATATCCGAAGCCGACACCGCATCAATTTTTTCGAGACGCTCTTCAGGAGTCTCGATTTTTCCCTGAAAGGTGAATTGCTTTCCGTACCAGTCTGCCCGTGTGGCCGAATCTTCAAATGCCAAGGCTAACTTCCCGTGACGATGGTCCTTCGCACGCGCGAGCTCGTCTTTTGTGACGAGCGTCGTCTGAAGTTTGTCTAATTCGTCCCAAATCACTTGAATAGCTTCTTTCACGCGCTTCTTTTCGAGACCGGCCACAATGTCAAACATGCCCGTATCCTGGTATCCTTGGTGACCAGAGTGAATCGAGTAGCACAAACCTCGACGTTCACGTACTTCGGTGAAAAGCCGCGAAGACATGGTTCCTCCTAAGATATTTGAAAGGAGCGCAACGGCCGGGAGACGTGGATCGCCAATCGGAAACCCATGAAACGCCATTCCCAATTGCACTTGTTCAATCTTTTTCTCGCGAAACATGAGAGAGAGACCATCTGGGAAACGATCCGCTTGAAACGGTTCAAAGGACCGATCTTCGAGTTGTCGCGGTTCCTTAATACGACCGAATGTCTTTTCGAGAAGCGGCAATACGTCTTCACTCACATTTCCCGCCAACGCGATCACCATACGCGACGGAATATAGTAAGCGTCACGAAATCCCAGCAGCTGCTCACGCGTCACAGAGCGAATGACGTCCCGAGGTCCTGCAATATTCCATCCAAGGGCATTTTCTGGAAAAAGCGCTTCCTCGAGCAAATCCATCATCTGTGTTCCTGGATTATCTTCGTACATGTTGATCTCTTCAATGATCACCCCTCGTTCACGATCAATTTCTCCTGAGTCAAAGAGCGAATTTGTAAGCATGTCGTGCAACAAATCCACAGCAAGTGGCGTGTGCGCAGCATCCATCTTAATGTAGTACGACGTACAATCCTTGCTCGTAAACGCGTTATATTCCGCTCCGTAACGATCGAGTTCGGTACTGATTTTCTGCGTGTTCGGGCGTTTTTTAGTGCCTTTGAACATCAGGTGTTCAATAAAGTGTGATGAACCGTTTAGCTCCTTTGGCTCGTATCGCGAACCAACGTGCACGAATACTTGCATCGTCATCGATGCCGCTCCTTTCATGGGAATAAGAATCACGGGAAGCTGATTCTTAAGGCGAAAAATACGAGGCTTCATACGAGCTTATCTTGAATCCAGGCGCGCACATCTTGCATTGCGATGCGCTCCTGCGACATAGAATCACGATGACGGATCGTGACGGTTTGATCGTCTTTGGTCTGGTAGTCAACCGTAAAACACCAGGGCGTCCCTATTTCATCCTGGCGACGATATCGCTTTCCAATAGAACCGCTTTCGTCGTATTCCACAACCAAGCCGGCCTTTCGCAACGTCGTAACCAACTCACGTCCGATATCGGCGAGACCGTCTTTTTTCTGCAATGGCAAAATAGCCACCTTCACGGGCGCGAGCTGTGGCGGAAGACGCAACACCATGCGCGGCTCCTTATCGCCTTCACTCGAGTCTGCTTCATCGATGTCCAAGTGCTCCAAAAGAACGGCTAGAACGCTACGCGTGAGGCCCCACGTTGGCTCAATGACGTATGGAAGAACCCGTTCACCCGTCTCTGGATCAAACCAAGCGAGATTTTCTCCAGAAAACTCTTGGTGACGAGAGAGATCGTGATTTGTACGATTCGCGAGGCCGCCGAGCTCTTTCACGCCAAATGGATACGCATACTCTGGATCAATGGAGCGCGCTGAATAGAAGGCGCGGTCTGCTTCAGGAATTTCTCGATAAAAAACGTGCGCGTCATTGAGCTTCAGCACATCGCGACACCACGCCTTATACTCTTCTAGCCACATTTCGTAGGCACGAGGCGCATCTTCTGGGCGCACGAAGTACTCGATTTCCATCTGTTCGAACTCACGTGTCCGAAAAATAAAGTTTCCGGGCGTGATTTCGTTACGAAACGCCTTTCCTACCTGCGCTATCCCAAACGGAAGTTTTTTTCGCATCGTGTCACGAATATCGCGCCACGTCGTGAACATTCCAGCCGCTGTTTCTGGGCGGAGATAGGCGGCCGATGCCGTTTCTTCAGTTACGCCAATAAATGTTTTCAACATGAGATTGAACTGTTTTGGCTCGGCAAGTTCGTTTCCGTCTGGACTCTTGAGATTTAGCTCACGCATCTTTGCTGCCATCTGCTCAAAGGTGTATCCCGCGATATCGGAACCAGCCGCTTCAAGCAAATGATCCAATCGATAGCGTTTATGCGTTTTTTTGTCTTCCACGAGTGGATCGGAAAAGCCCGCGAGATGACCCGATGCCTCCCACACTTTTGGATGCTGGATGACCGGCGTATCAACACCGACAATGTCTTCGCGACCATGCACAAAGCGCCTCCACCAAGCATCACGAATGTTATTCTTCAACTCGACACCATACGGGCCATAGTCCCAGGCATTCGCAAATCCGCCGTAAATATCAGAATCCGCATAGATAAACCCGCGTCGTTTACAGAGCGACACGAGCAAATCCATTTTCTGCTCAGGACTAATAGCCATAAAATTCGGTTAAACCGTCAAAATTTCTTGTTCTTTTTCTTTAGCGATCGCTTCTACCTTTCCGTTCCATTCCGAAACAACCTTGTCAAGACGCTCGAGCTCGCGACGCTTTTCATCTTCAGAGATACGCTTATTCTTTTCATCGTCAGCGATGCGCGTCTTGACGGTTTCGCGAATATTGCGGATCGAGATGCGCGCATTCTCCAGCTTTTGACCTAATACTTTCACCAAGTTACGCCGCGTCTCCTCGGTCATTGGCGGAAGGATGAGACGAATGACCGTTCCTGCAACGTTTGGCGCCATTCCAAGCGACGCTTCAATCAGCGCTTTTTCAATATCTTTCACCACACCCTTGTCCCATGGCTCAATTTGAATGGTTTTTGCGTCCGGCGTCGTAATCGAAGCAACGGACTTTAAGTCCATCGATTGGCCATACGCTTCAACACGAATATCTTCCACGAGAGCGGCAGATGCGCGGCCGGTGCGGAGGGTCGTTAAATCTTTCTTAAAAAATTCGATGGCGTGCTCGAACTCGGCACGATTCTGATCAATATGGTTGGACATACAAGAAACAAAACGGAGTGTGACATGAAAAAGGGGGGATCGTCAACGAAAAACAGCTCTTATTTTAGAGCTGTTTTTTATCAACCAAACCGCCTAACGACGTGGAATTGTGCCTAAATAGAGCGGATTTCCCGTTCCCCTGCCGTACTCTAGGAACGATACAAGACGCGAGGTAGGTAGCTTTTTTGATGTCCACGTAGCGCCCAGATCACTCGAATAGACGATCGCCGTGTCTGTTGTGTATACCAATTGCTTGTTATTTTTCGGATGAACCGCAAATGCTCGAATATTCGTCGCATTTGACGGCGAGAGTGTCGCGATCGGCTGAAAACTATTGCCACCATCCGTCGAACGCAAGATTCCTGTACGCGAAACGTGAAAAATCACATTTGAGTCCTGCGGATCAAGGATTACTTTAAGCGGCCGACGCGCGTTATCGTAACTGTCGATCACATCGCGAATTGCTTTCCATGACGACCCTCCGTCGGTTGATTTCAAGATGCCAGCACCATTGGTCGCTACATACATGATCTTCGCATCACGCGGGTCGATCTGAATGTCGTTGATACGCACTCCATCTTCACGATAAACAACACGCCATGACACGCCGCCATCATCAGAACGCATGATATCGCCATCCAAGTTCCCCATGAAAACGACACGCGCGTTTTGCGGATTCACCGCAACCGTTGTAATGACCTGATTCGTGCGATTGTCAAAATACGCCTGCGCCCAATCACGACCACATGTCTCTGTCTTGAGCAACTGGTTGGCGCGCGCAGCATACACGGTGCATTTATCATCTGGCGCAACGACGATCGCGCTGACCTGGCCTGAAGCCACATCTTTCATGACTTGCCAACTCGCTCCACCATCTAACGAGTACAGCATGCCGTTTTGCGTTGTCCCCAAGTAAAGGGCTTGCGCGTCTTGCGGATCAATCTCAAACGATGCAACGCCCACGTTTGCAATGCTTCCAATCTTTTGATTTGAAAAGAGTGTACTAAGCTGCACCCATGCACCGCCTTGAAGATTCGTTGTTTGATAGATTCCTCCATCCACAACGGTGCTTGAGTTGGAGCTAAAACATCCTGCGCCAAGAAACGATAAGGCAAGCAGGGAAAAAGAAAGGGCGCGCATTCGCATATCGATAAGAAGTATACCACACCTCACCAATCAAGAGCGAGTTCGCGTAACTGCTCCTGTGTTGGAAGCGTCTCATGCAACAATCCCCATTCAAGACCGACGCGCGGAGACACGCCCGAACCAATAAGCTGTTGACTGAAAGCGATCGCCTTTCCGGCACTCACCCGTTTTTCGCGAGAACTCCACTCACGCGTTTGCCACACATGTATCATCACCTCGAGAAAACGTCGCCATTCATCGGGCGTATCTTCTTTCTTTTTGAATAGCTCATCGAGTCGCGCAATAAGCGCTCCCGGACTCGTTTGCTCAAACGCCCGACACATTGCTTCTGCAAGATCGAGCCATCGTTCATCGTAAGAAGCGCTTAATCCAGGCCGTGTCTGAAATGTAAGCGGCACGAGGCGTGAGCGTAACGTTGGTAGAAGCAACCCGGGATAAGGCGAAATAAAGATAAACACGAGATCAGAACCCGGTTCTTCCACATCTTTTAAGAGCGCGTTCGTCGCCTCCCCGGTAAGCTCGTGCGCTTGATCGATAAGGATCACCCGTCGCCCGCCGAGCGCCGAAGAAAGATGCGCTCGCGACAAGAGTTCACGAACGTCTTTTACGCCAATTTCTCGCTTATCTTCGGCCTTTTCGAGGATTTGAAGATCAGGGTGCGCCAAAAGCGAGCGCTCGTCTGGCCAGTTCAAAAGTGCCCGAATAAACGCTTCGGCGAACGCACGTTTTCCCACGTCGCGAGGACCAAAAAATCCGTAGGCATTCGCCGGACGTACTGCGGCCGACGCAAGAACGCGCCGAATCGCATCGTGACCCTTGAGATGAGAAAACCGCTCTTCCATGCACGCCACTCTACCCAGAGAGCGATCCCCTTGACAAAAAAGCTATTTCTTGCTGAAATTCGCCGATATCTCTTGATAAAAGCTCGCGATCTTCGTGGGTTTTTATGAGGGGATA
>CAZIVC010000006.1:0-58696 GCA_964542945.1 uncultured Gammaproteobacteria bacterium | reverse complement strand
GTGAAGAGAAATGAGGTGATATCTGGAAGCGTACAACAAGAAGTTGGCTATCACCTCTCCCCTGTTGGGCAAATGGCGGATGCGCATCACCTGAGCGACTTGCTCGACTCCACTGTTGGTCCATAAGTCACGCTTCTACGAATGACCCAGTGGACCAACTCCCCTCCCAAGCCTCGGCTTGGCACTTCATTTTTCTTCATAACTCGATTGTGAATAAGAATGGGGTGAAAAACAGGCCTGTTAACCTGTAGAAAAACTTTCACCTCTCCCCTGTTGGCGCATGACCGGTGCTCCGCCGGAAAATTTCGCCAACTCACCTCGCCGCTCGCGAGTCTAAATAAAGAGCCACGGAGGCCACCATGGCATCGATCGATGTGAGTGATCTGGGCGCGGACGAGATCCTGGACGTGGCACCGAATGCCGGGCCCACCAACATCGCTGAAGTACGTCAGTTCTTCGACGACACGCGAACTGGCATCAGGGGTCTCGAAGAGCGGCTGCCGTCGCGTATCAAGAAGGACGATCCTCTCAAGAACGGAGCGCGCGCCATCGGCAACATCCGGAAGTTCCTCGCCCAGTTCTTCGAGAACGACGAGGCCGCCTTCAAGGCCAAGGAAGATGAGGCACGCGCCGAAGAAGCGCGCCGTAGCGAGCTCCTGACCCTGCGTCGAGCCTACATCGCTGAGCGTCTCGTCAAGCGCGGTCCCGCCACGATTGGCTTCTCGGGTCGAACCAAGAAGACCAAGCAGGGCGAAGCGCGGCCGACGCGCGTGTGCTTCCGCTGGCAGAACGACGCCGGCGTGACGCAGGAGCGACTGATCGAGATCGAGACCTGGGAAGCCGAAGCGCTCGCGACACTCGTGGGCGTGCCGGTGACCTGGGGCGAGCCCATCGAGGTGGAGGATCTCGCGGCCTACCTCCAGGCGAACCCGCAGATCGTCTACCAACACATCCAGCTCGTGAAGCCGCTCGAGAAGCTCGCCAAGGGCGAACACCCCAAGGTGATGCTGCCGATCGAGTACGAGGACTTCCGCGAGAGCGATCTCATCGTGGCCGCCGAAGGGTCGATCAACGACGCTTTCGTGGCTGGCATGATGATCAATCACCCGAACGTGAAGATCTTCCGAACCTCGACGGGGACCCTCAAGGCGCTGCGTACGAGCTTCTTCAAGGAAGAGGCGGCGCAGCAGCAGGTGGAGGCGCCCGAAGACACGGCCACGGACGGCAAGAAGAAGCGGGGACGTCCGAAGAAGACCAAGGTCGCGGAGAAGCTCGAGGATCAGACGATCCTCGCGCGCGTGGCTGAGGATCCGGAGCAGCTTCGTCGCTACTTCCACCCGGTCGTCGCGGCCGATCGCGACATGGTCGTCTTCCGGATGGCCTACCTCGAGTGGATTCAGCGACAGGCGCTTCAGGTGGCCGCAACGCAGCGCGCGCATCAGGCAGAACAGAAGCGCCACTTCGTGGACCAGGGCCTCCTGATCACGATGCTCGCCTCGCCCGGACTCGACACGCGCCGAAGCCTCGTCGATAACGACCTCGAGGTCCTGCGTATGCTCGAGGCCGAGGCCAAGGCGATCATGGAGGAGCGCATCAACGCCCTCCGCGAGTACACCCTGATTCTGGGCAACAAGGATGCGATCGATCGCATCGGCCCAGCCATCGGCGGACATCTTCTCTTCGAGATCGGGAACCCGACTCGATTCGTGAAGGCACTCGCCGACGAACGTGAGGCGGTACACGCTCGTATCACGAGGGCGCTCGCAGACACCGGCTGGGAGGATGTCTGGCGCGACTTCTGGACGAAGCTCATGCAGCTTCGCGGGGAAGAGTCGCGGAAGAACGTGTGCGAGATCGCGGAGCTCCTTCTGCGACGCGCTGAGCGACGCCTCGAGGAGCAAACCAAGATGGTCGCGCGACTCGAAGCCCATCGTCGGCAGATCGAGGCAGAGGACACGAGTAGCAACGATGAAGAGATCGCCGAACACTACAAGGCCCTCGACCTCAAGGACGCAGACGCAGCGCTGAACGAGGCCCGCACCCGTCGTGCTCGCACGACCGTTCAGGTCACGGAGCTTCGGCACTTCATCTCCGGCTCCAGTGAAGGCGTGTTCAGCGAGGCCGACATTCTGAAGCACTTCGATAAGCTCGTTGAGAAGGCCGGAGCCGCGTACGCACGCGTGATGGAAGGCGACACCAAGCAGACGCACTACGTGCGCCTCTCGCTCTGGACCGCGCTCGAACACGAGAGTCATCCGGCGTACCGCAAGCTCGTACACGCCCTCGATGACGTGCAGGCGGCGCGAGATCTGAAGAAGCAGTCGGTCTCGAAGACGATCGGCTCGCTCATCGCCTACGCAGGTGTAAAGCCTCGTCGCGTGGACAACGAGGGCAGACCGATCGTGCGCTGGCAGCGACACATCTGCTCGAAGGCGTCGGGAGACGCCGCAAACAATGGGCAGCTTCGTCGCGCGGGGCATCTGCTCTTCGATCAGGCGCTCAAGAACATCAAGAACGAGGGTTCGATCCTGGGACGCGCGCTGCGCATCCTTCGAGAGCGTTATGCCGAACGACATGGCACGACGGTCATTCCCGTGACCCGAGAGAGCAAGAACGGAACCTACGAGTTCCCCATGTTCTCGGGCGGGCAGCAGCTCGGCAGCGTGCGCTGGCAGCTCTTCTCCTCATTCCTCGCGTGGTTCATGAAGAGCTGGCTCGAGATGCGAGCTCACCCGAACCCCGCCGAGTACCGGCCGCAGCCCTTCGACAAGTACGTCGAGGGCAACCGGCCTCGGAACACTGAGCTCGTTGCCGACGCCGACCGCGAGGCGCCGCCTGACGACACCACGGAGAGCTGAAGCTCTCCCTCTGGCCAACCATCCACCCGGATCGTTGGCCCTTCATTCTTCTTCATGATACATCGTGAGGAGAAATGAGGTGAAAATCGGAGCCTTCAAACAAAAGAGGCGATTTTACCTCTCCCCTGTTGGGCAAGTCCATCCGGTTCAATCACGAGGAGGAATTTCCCGACTTCCCTGTTGGTCCGACTGCTCCAGTCAAGCAACACAGCGTCTGGACCAACTCCTACTCCGAGTACGCCGCTCGGCACTTCATTTTTCTTCATGAGATATCGTGAGGAAAAGTGAGGTGAAAAAAAGGCCCGTTACATCAGTGAAAGGCATTTCACCTCTCCCCTGTTGGCGCAGCGACAAATCTCACGCAGCCGTCTAGGTCGCCAACTCTCCCTCCCAAGCCTCGGCTTGGCACTTCATTTTTCTTCATGAAATCTCGTGGCGATAAATGAGGTGATGGGTGCTCCTCTCAAGTGAATGCAGTCGTCTCACCTCTCCCCTGTTGGGAAAGTCCACACGGTTCAATCACGAGGAGGAATTACCCGACTCCCTTCATCCCTTCGGGGATTTTTCTTTTTCGCTCGCGTCCGTTACGCTTTTAGCAACTTTATGCGTCGTCTCGACCTCGCTCTCACCGCTCTTCTTCCTCCGCTCGATCTGATCGCGCTCCTCGCGGCTGCAACCACGGCCTACGCTCTGCGTGTTTCGCAACCGTTTTTGGAAGCACGTCCCATCTTGCAAGAAATCCCCTTCACCGATTATTTGCTTACGAGTTTGCCCTTTATTTTAGTATGGATGGGCTGCTACCTCCTCGCCGGACTCTACAGCGCTAAACGAACGCCGTTGTGGCAAGATTTTGGCCGCATCGTCCTCGCATCCACGGCAGGTGTCATGATTCTCATTGCGACGATCTTCTTTCGCCGTGAAGTCACCGCCTCACGTTTCTTGGTTCTTGCCGTTTGGGGGCTCGCGATCGGTTACTCGTTTATCGGACGCATTCTCATTCGTACCGCTCGCTATATCCTGCTTTCACGCGGTGTTGGACATCAGTGTTTAGCGATTATTGGTACAGGACACGTCGCAGACTCCCTCAGTTTTCTCTATAAACAGCGTCCATCACTCGGATACACGGTGGTAAAGCGCTATAAAGCGTGGAATAAGGCGGTTCGTGAAGAACTCAAGGAACTTCACGACAAACGTCGCGTTGATGGCGTGCTCTTGGCCGAACCAAGCCCTTCAAAAGAAGAGGCGCTCGACTTGATCGCCTTTACGGAAGAGCAGCATCTTACCTTCCGTTATCTTGCCGACACCTTTGCCGCACGATTTACCCGTATCGATGTTTCAACCGAAGAAGGCATTCCAATTATTGAACCAAAACGTACGCCGCTTGATGGTTGGGGACGCATTACGAAACGCGTTTTTGATGTCATCGTTGCAAGCCTCATGCTCGCAATTGCTTCGCCGATCATGATTATTACGGCCATTCTCATTAAACTCGATTCACGTGGCACGGTGTTCTTTTCGAAATTACCAAACGGAAAAAATGTGGAACGTGTCGGCGAACACGGCCATCCATTTCATTATTTCAAGTTTCGTTCGATGGTGGCCGACCAGCATTTCATGCGCTATAACGAACTTGCCGATCTCAATATGCGTGTGGATGGCCCACTCGTTAAAACCAAGAACGACCCTCGCATTACCCGTGTTGGACGCGTGATTCGCAAGTGGTCGATCGACGAACTTCCAGAACTTATTTTAGTCATTCTCGGACGCATGAGCCTTGTGGGCCCACGTCCGCACTATCCCGAAGAAGTAGCAAAGTACACCCCCGAACAGCGTCGCGTGCTTGGTATTAAGCCCGGGATCACGGGAATGGCCCAGGTCTCCGGGCGTTCCGACCTAACGTTCGACGAAGAGGTGCGTCTCGACACGTGGTACATCGAGCATTGGTCGCTCTGGCTTGATCTCGTAATTCTCTTCAAAACACCAATTACGATTATCGCTCACCGCGGCGTTGAAGAAGGAAGTTGAGCATTTCTTTATTCATGCGCATTGCCCTCGTTCACGATTATCTGATTCAAGACGGCGGTGCCGAACGCGTCCTCCTTGCGCTACACAAACGGTTTCCGGAAGCACCGATTTATACCCTTTTTCATCATCCCGATCGACTTGATCCGGCCCTCAAAACAGCCGATATTCGCTCATCCCACCTAGAACGCTATCTTTTGCATCCACGCGGCTATCAGCTGCTTTTACCGTTCATGGCCGAAGCCATTGAAAGCCTCGATTTTTCGGGGTTTGATCTCGTCATCGGTTCTTCATCCAACTTCGCAAAGGGAGCGATTGTTCCGCCAGAAACACCTTTTCTGTGCTACATGCACACACCAACGCGTTTTTTGTGGGAAGAACGCCATCATTACTTGGGAGGACTCGGCTGGTCTCGCCTTGGACAGGCCTTTATGCGCCCGTTTTTGCATCGCTTGCGCTTATGGGATCGTTTATCCGCCGAACGTCCAGACCACCTTCTCACCAATTCACTCACATCTAAACAACGCATCAAGCGCTACTATCAACGTGAGGCGCGCGTCGTCTACCCTCCGGTCGACCTCGCTTCTATCCCACAAAAGCGAGATGTCTCGCGCGAATATTGGCTCGCCGGTGGACGGTTTGTTCCCTATAAGCGCCTTGATCTCGTGATCCGCGCCGCAAACGAGCTCGAAGCGCCTCTAAAAATCTTCGGAACCGGACCACTTCGTCATGAACTTCGTCGGATCGCTGGAAAAACGGTCGAGTTTTTAGGCAAAGTATCTGAAAAGGAAAAGTGGAAATTACTTGCCGGAGCCAAAGGCTTTCTCATGCCACAGGTCGAAGATTTTGGCATCACCGCGATCGAAGCCGCTGCCACGGGTACGCCCGTACTCGCATATGCAAGCGGTGGCGCCAAAGAGATCCTCACTCCAGAAACAGGTCTCCTTTTTCCCGAACAAAGTGTCGCCGGCGTGGTTAAAGCCATGCGATCGTTTGACGAACGGTTATTTTCTCCCGACTCCGTTCGTGCGAGCGTCGAACGCTTTGATACGCCCTATTTTTACGAGGCCATCGACGTCGCGATCGACACCCTCACAAAATCTGTATGAATCTCGTGATTGACGGACGCCCTCTCGACGAACCGCAGCCCGGAGGAGTGACCCGGTTTGTGTACGGACTTACCCAAACGCTGAGCAAAGAAGCGCTTCGCCAAGGACATCACGTGACGGTGTGGACTAATCGCTGGAAAAAGGTTCGTCCCGAACACATCATCCCCCTTGAACCGGGCGTCACCTTTAAGCAAACGCGCTTTCCGAATCGCCCACTGAATTTGGCGTGTACGCTTCAACTCGTGGGAATAGATCGTCTCTTCCCAAACACCGACCATCTTTTTATTACCAATCTTGATTTCACCGGAAAATTAACAACGCCCTACAGCTTATTCGTTCACGACATCGCTTTTCTTGTAGAACCGCGTTGGTTTTCCCGGAAAAGCCGCTTATGGCATGGCTTCATGCGGGCAAAAGCACTTATTGAAGACGCGTCGCTCTTATTCACCTCCTGTGAGTTCAATAAACAAGAGCTGATTCGTGTTCTCCACATCCCAAAAGAACGAATCACCGTGGTTCCGCCAGGCATCGAGGGACTCGCTCAACCCACAAGCAATACACGACCACTCGCAACTCCGTATGTTTTTGCATTAGGCGCAAACGATCCGCGCAAAAACGCCGCGTTTTTATACACGGTGATGCGCGAGCTTCCTCAGCTCACTCTCGTCGTAACATCACGGACCATAAAGGTACCCGTGCAAGAAAAAAACATCCTTCACATTCCCTATCCTTCGACCGAAGAACTCGCGCGTTGGATGAAGTACGCCGTCGCCTTTCTCTACCCAAGTTGGTACGAAGGATTTGGCATTCCGTTGCACGAAGCGGCATCGCTTGGCACGCCGTGTATCAGCTCACGATTTAGCTGCCTCCCAGAAACCGCTCCACCTGGCACAATTTTGCTCTCGCCGGTAAAGCCGCACCTCTGGCGAGAAGCGATCTCGGAACAAGAAAAACGCCCAACCCCACCAGCGTTTCACCCTCAAACCTGGGACGAAGCGGCAAAGATCATCGTTTCGAAACTTATTTAAACGGGGGTTCAAGTGTCAGGTCCGTATCAGGTCTGACTCAGCTCTGGGATCAGCTCTGGGATCAGCTTCAAAGCTGATCCGACAAAGTCGAAATCCATTTAAATAGAGCTTAAGGGACGCCCGTCTCTTAGAAAAAAAGAAAGGCCTCGCAGATTTCTGCAAGGCCAGAATTCACGGACTCACGGCGGCGACGGGCGCCGCGGGCGTGGTCACCTGAGGACGCAGCACCGTGGCCAGCTCGCGCTGAGCCTCGACGCAGGCCGCGCGCTCGGACGAGCCAGACGCACACGAGGTGAGGATCCTGTCCACGAGACCGTTCGCGCGAGAGACGATTCCCACGACGAGCGGTCCGCCGTACTGATCGAGCGTTCGCTCCATATCCATGACCTCCGCACGGAAAGACTCGCAGGTGCTGAGCGCGTTACTGGGCTCATTCGACCGAGACGGCCGCACGCGAACCCCCAGATGACGCTCGCGATCCTCCTCGGACCAGAGCACCGTCGGATCGAACGAGGGCGGCGATTCTGCACGACGCGACCCGTCGACAGACGCGCGACACGCGATATTCATCCCATGACGCACGCGATCGAGCTCATCGCTGAGCTGCTGACGATACATCAGCCGCAGGACACCCGCGATCGCGACCGCGTTCTCGCCACCGAGACGGTTGGCCGTCCCGGCCTGCGTCGCGACCTCTTCGGTTCGGCGAGCGAGCGCACCGATCACGGGCAGCATGGGCCCCGCGAGCACGAAGACGCATCGCGTATCGAACTCGCTGACACCGGCGCGCATGAGAGCGGTGGCGCCATCGGAGAGCTCGCGCGCATAGCGCCAGCCGCGCCCACGAGAGACGCAGCGCACACACTCCGGGTCCGCCGATCCATGGCGACCGGTCCGGCAGAGATCTTCCGGGCTTCGGCGCGGCGGCGTTGCGACCGGCGCAGGCTGAGCAGCCGTTGCCGGCACGAAGCCCACATTTCCACAGATCGTCGACATGAAGTTCATCGCGCGCAGGTTAGAGCTACGGAGCGTCGCACAGGCCGGGACCTGAGAGTTCAGACAGGCCTGCATGTCGTTTCCGTTGGTGCACACGTTCGCCGACTGCGGGCACGCCCGAAAGCAGGCGCGCACATTGTCGGTGAACGATGCGGCCGTCGTGGCCGGCGCCGGGACCACCGCAGGAATGACCGCCGCTCTTGCGATCCTGCCGAACGCGGGCGGCGCGACGAAGACGCCTGCGTCGGGACCCTGCTGAGCCCACGCGCTACCGGAGATCATCGACATCGTCGCCACCACCACGCCCATGAACCGGATCTTACCGTTCATCGTATCCTCCATGAAACCATCTCTCCCCATCTTCCTCACCAAACCGTTGGCAAGCGAGATAAAGAGAGCGGGCTTATTAATTATCCTAAAACAGCACTTTTGTCAAGAGTGCTTGAACAGGGTTTTTTATAGAAAATATTTTAGATTAAAGAAAAAGCGAGCCATGGGAACTCGCGTTTTTCGAGCCTCCGTACAGTTCGCTTCGTTGTCTTTTCTACGATCTTATGGACCTACCTCAGATCTACCTCTGATCTAGATCTGAGGTATAAAAAAATCGAGCCCTGGGGACATCCTTTCGGACGTCCACAGGACTCAGGTTGATCGGCCGTCGGAGCCGATCGGACCGCTCGAGGCGCTACGCGCCGAGCTGGTCAGGTTCCCGTTCTCAGAACGAGATGGTGTTGCCGGGGCCGACGTTGCCCCGCACCTTGTTCACGCTGATCGCGCGCGCCTTGTTCGCGTCGCCCAGCTGGTCGAGGAGGTAGCTGTTGCCACCCCGCGACACGCTGAACGCCGAGAAGCCGGCGGCCGAGAGCGTCTGTCCCACGGAGAACCCGCGGTACAGGTTCGATCCGCAGTAGATCTCCACGTCGACATAGCCGTTCCAGCTGTCGCCGAAGGAGATCGTGCGGTCGCGCTGGGCGGTCGCGTCGTTCCCGCAGGCCGTGCTCGTCCCGGGGACCGGTGCCGTCGCCGAGTCCTCGCGGCCGATCGGGCAGCCGCGGTTGTCGTAGATCACGACGCGCAGCTGGGCCGAGTCGGTGCAGAAGTTCCCACCGAAGTTCGTGGGCACCGCCACCCGCAGGGTGTGGTTCCCGCCGGTGGTCGGCCCGCCGCCCGTGCTCACGCACGTGCAGGCCTCCCACTGACCGGCCGAGTTGCAGGTCTGCCGCGGGGTCTGGTTCGACCCGCACGACAGGCTGCACGCCTGCGTGGTGCCCGCGGTGCAGCCGGTCCCCGTGGGGGTGCCGACGCAGGTGCAGGCGCCCCAGGCGTTGTTGCTGCACACGCGCTGGGTGGTCTGACCCTGGGCGCAGCTCGCGCTGCAGCCCGTCTCGACCTGACCCGCGGTGCAGGTGGTGCCCGTGCCGCCGGAGCACGTGGCCCCGACGTTGACCTGGCAGCCACCCCACACGCCGTTCGTGCAGGTCATCGTGCCGGCGAACGAACCGCCGTTGCACGGGACGCTGCACGCCTGGCTGGGCGAGGAGCAGGTTCCGCCGACGTTCTGCGCGATGCACGCGCAGGCCGTGGCGGCCCCGATCACTCGCCCGCTGGGCGGGCAGTAGAGCGCCGCGCGCTGGCCCTGGGCCGCGCAGCGGCTGTGCGCCTCGGCGGCGCACGGGTCGGAGTACCACTGGCCGGGGGTGCACAGGAACGTGCCCCCCTGACCCGCGGTGCCGGCGTCGCCGTCGAGGTCGTTCACGACCGCGCGGGTGCCGAGGCACCCGGTGGCGAGCGAGAACGAGAGGACGGCGGCGGTGAGGGTGAGGGAGAGGAGGCTCTTCTGGTTGTGCATGTGCATGCCCTCCTGTGGGCGGGTTGTGGCCTTTCGGCCGGGGGGATTTTGCGGATCTTCACACGCTTGGTAGCGCGCGCATGACCTCGCTTGTTCTGCCCCTCGATGAGAGAGGAAGAATAAGCGAGGCCGGACTCTGTAGAGAGAGTCCGGAAGCCTGAAAGGCCAGCTCCTCACCGAGATGACATACCGCGGTAAAGACCGCAGGAGTGCTGCCGACGCGGGGCAGCGGGGGTAAGCCGTAGCTCACCCAGATAACGGGGACACGGTCAGAACCGCAGGCCGTAGCGCAGGAACGCGCCGCCCGCGAACTGGCTCACGTTCTCCGTGGACCGTGCCCGGCTGCCGTCGGGGCGCGTCGTGACGGTGTCACGCGCGTCCTGCGACACGCCGAGATCGGCACCGAGCGTGAGGCCGTGGATCGTGTTGAACACGATGTCCACAGCGACCCGCCCGGCGAAGAACCAGCCCAGGTACTCCCCGTACGAGGCGTTCGCGGCGCTCTGGAGGCCAGAGTCCACGAACGACCTCATCGTCCCGCCGAGCGAGAGCGCGGTGCGGTCGGAGAGGCGGATCCGCCCCCCGAAGCCCGCGCCCCACGTGAAGCGGGTGGCGGAGTCGTTCGCGGTCGGCGCGTAGCCGTAGTAACCCGCCCCGACGTCGACGTTCGCCTCGAGGGCGAACGTCTGGCCCAGGGGGAACTCAACGGCGACGCCGCCGACTCCGCCGCTCGCGGGCGTTCCATCCCCCCGGAAGAGGAAGAACGCCTGCGCGTAGGGCCGGAAGATCGGCCGGCGCGACACGTTCGCCTCGACCGCGGTGACGCGGGTCTCGAGCGTGCGGAAGCGCGTCTCGGCGTCGGTCAGCGTCTGCCCCGCCCCCGCGGTGTTACCCGCGGAGAGCTGCTGCAGAGCCGCGAAGAGCGCCTGCGCCACGAAGGCGCAGCGCTCATGGGTGGGAAGCGCCCGGAACTGGTCCGGGGTGAGCGGCCGGCTGACCGGCTCGCCCCCCTCGGTGTTCGCCTCGGTGTTCGTGGCCAGCTGACGCTGGACGAACACGGAGGCCGACCAGTCCGCGGTACAGAGGGCGCCCATGCCACCCTCGAGCGCGACGATGCGCTGCTCGAAGGAGGCGGCACCCTGCGCGACCGCGGGGGTCAGTGCCGGGGGCGGGACCGTGCGGCCGCCGAATGGCGTGCCGCAGTAGTAGGTCCGCGAGGTGTGCGCGACTCGCGTCGTGACACCCCCCGCCGTGCCACACTCGCAGCGGCTCATGACGAGCTCGCGCGAGTGCGTCACGCACTCCTCGCCCCGCGAGTCCTCCCGCCGGCCGCGGATGCGGCAGACGGGAGTCGCGCCCCCGAGGTCGTTGCGGCAGATCACCGCGCGGACCAGGGGGCGCTCGCCGTTCGGCGCCGTCGGCGGAGCCGGGCATCGCGCCTCGGCCGCCGCGAGCTGGTCGCGGAGGGCCCGGTTCTCGGCACCACACGCGCGACGGGCGCCGTTCAGCGCCGTCGCCGCGTTGGTCGAGTCGGACGTACACGTGGTCGCGTTCGCGACGGCGGCGTTGGTCGCCGTCTCCGCCACGCGCGACCACTGGTCGCACGTGGACATCGTCGCCCAGCCTCGCAGCTGGTCGACGCGGTACTGCCCCGCCAGCGTCGCGAGCTCGGAGGCTCCGGGCTGGGGGATGGGCTGCGCCTGCGCGCTGCCCGCCATCGCCGCCACCGCCGAGATCGCCGCCGCCATCGAGACCGCCACGCGCACGTTGTTCTTCTTCATGGTTCCGCTCCTTCTTCTTCTGGTCCGGGAGTCTGGGACGTTCTCCGGTTCGCCACCTGGCGTACCATCGATTGTCCCGTTGCAGTCATCTCGATAAGGTCAAGGTGCTCAGATCACACCCGTGACCCTGAAGCCGTCCCACCGGCCATGTAAGAGGAGGACTTACGTAGCGACGGAACGGCTTCAAGGGGCGTGAATTCGGAAGAAACCGACAATTTGAATGCTCAAGCATATCGGATTTTGCTCGTTTTGTCAAGGGGGTCTTATCAACTTAAACCCGTTTTTTCGTAAGGTTAGCGCCCAACCCGTATTAAGCCGGGCAACAAAAAACGAGCCGAGGCTCGCTTTTTACCCATATTTTCCCTAATATTAGCCATTTTCTTTCTTGGAATGAATCGCCAAAACAATGACGACGGCGCACAAAAGGCCCATTCCTCCCCCAAAAACGGTGTTTTGGAGAAACGACGGCTTAGCAATCCAGCGAGATGGAAGAGGAGTATCAATGAGCTGAACTCGGGCGTTATTCCCAAAAAATGAGGGGGTTTTTTCCATGAGCTGATTCGCGACGCCTTCTACCAAAAGCTCGGCCTGGGCACGGTCGGGATGGAACACGACAACGGTCAGAATCCCCGTTCCCCCCGTGAGCCCCACCTCAACCGTTTCACGCCACTCCTTGCGGCGGTGATATTCATCCGCCGAAAAGTACTCGCTGTTAAACTCCGAAATGGATTGCAGCACGGCCGACTGAAAGAGCGAGGTGTACACGAGTTCACGCATCCCCACCGCGACTTGCTCCGTAGATTTTACCGCCGTATATGGATCGAGCCCGGCGGCATTCGCCTGCGTTACTAAAAGACGTGCCGTCGAACTGTACCGAAGCGGAACAAGAAACGAGGCCGCGAGCCCAAACACCGCTCCAGCAAACAACCCAATGATGAGTAGCGATACATTTCGACGAAGTAAGTTGAGAAAGGGCAAAAAGGGCATACGCGATTATTTTAGCGCTTCGCTCGCCAGAAAGGAACCGAGCTTCACCTGTGTTTCAAATGGCTTTCCATCGCGTGTTCCAGAAATGCGCACATCAGAGCCTGGACGATACTCGAGAATACGATCGGCAAGCGTGAATCCGCCATCGAGCACGTCGCGTTCAATGCGCTCGATCACATCCCCCTCACGTAACTTGTTCGCGGCTGGACCGTTTGGAATCACCGCCACTCGCTTGGTCTTTTGATCTCCACGAAGAAGTGCCCCTCGTGCTGGCAACGAGCGCGCATCTTGATTCATAGCGCTACTCAGTTCAATAAAGTGCGCTCCGAGCGTTGGATAGCGGATTTCACCCGAATCAAGCAAACGATCAAATGCCAAACGAATGCGCGAAGATGGCAAAAGCGTTGTGCTTGTGGCATGCGTTGCGAGCCCAATCAAACGACCACGCTCGTCCCACGCGCTCTGCGCGACTTTGCTTGAAGGAACCGCGAAGGTACGGAGATCGCGATCGCTCGAACGCACTTCTCCTGCCTTGAGAGGGGCAAAACGTTGAAATGCGCCCGTCGTAAACAACTGATCTTTTTCGAGGACCCACATCGGCGCGCCAAGAAGCATGGTATCAACCGGAGCAAACGCAACCACCGAGGCGTTCTGAACGGTTGCTTTTAAAAATGTGACGCCGAGCACCGTATCTTTTACCCCACGATCAACCGAAAGCAATCGGCCCTCCCAAACGAGGGCGAGGTCGGCCACTTTTACTGAGCCGATCGCATCACTCGAAACAACAAACCAACCATCCGCCGTAAGCGGCGTGGCCGTTCCCAGACGCTGCGAATCTTGAAGCCACTCCCCCGCTTTTCCATCTTTCTTTACAAGAGGAACGATTAAGCGCTGGCCCGCATCTGAAAGGACGGATGGCAAACCCGTACCAATCGTTTCGGAAGGCGTGACCGGCACCACATCCACGGTTGAGGTTGTTTGTGATTTTCCAGTTTCAATACGACGCATCGCCTCTTCCAGACGTGTAAATCGCTGCGAGAACTCCTCATTTTGCAGCACTAAACCCAAGACACCCACGGCGAGCAACACCGCTATAAACACCCAAATCATCCGTTCTTTTGGCCAAGTCGCGGTTCCGTTCATAAGCAATAGTTACTCGTCATCCTAACAAACAAGAGCTCGCCCGTCGATGAGAGCCAAAGACACAGAGAAGTGCTTATGCCCATCGTGACAGCAGAAGAACGGAAAACAGCAAAACAACCGTGGAAAGCGCCTCCATCCATGCCTGCCTGGCGCTCGGTCTGGGCGTGTAAGCGTAGCGTCGTGTGCGTAGCGGAATCACGATCAAGAGTGCCGCGAGTGCGGCCTGCGCCTCCATCCCAAGCGGAAGCAAAATCGCAAGACCGCCCACAAACACGCCCCAAATCCCACCAAAGACAGACCAGCGAACCACCTGCCCCTTCACGGCGTCGGGGTGATTTGTCACCGCAAACAAAGCAAAGTTCATTGCAAAGAAAAGAAGAAGGGTCAACCAACCACTCATCTGTGCAAAGTTAAAGAGGCCAACCATCCCCCAGGCGAGGAGCGCATTCGCAAGCGGAATCAACGCCACTGATAAGTGTGAAAGTGCATTCACGGGATAGCGCGTGGGATCGTAAAGAAGCAAAAACAAAAGCGTTGTGTGCAAAAACGCGAGGAGGGCGAAGCCCACTGTGGTAAGCGATCTAAGCGAACCGTCTTCTACCATGACGGCGAAGGCAAACAAAGAAAAAAAAGTGATGTCGATCGGCAAAACATCAACCACGACTTGGCGCCATGTGCCTCGGCCAAGAAACAACAGAACCTGTGTGATCGCGAGCCCTAAGAACGCCCCGACGAGTGGCCAAGGATAGAGTAACGGCTGTTGCCACTGCGTTTGCAACGCTAAACCTACAAGACCGGCAACCAAAAAGGGAGAAAGGCGACGAGCAAGCATGAGCATAATCAAGGCGTCGATGAGACCTGCGCAACCGCTGCTTGCCAACGCGCATCGGCGCCAGGCGTTCCGTTCACGATCGCTTGCATCGCGAGTACGAGTGCGAGATGCGTATCTCGATCGGCCGCCGTTACACGTAATCCAAGTAACGCATCGCGTGTTTGTGCGGCATTTTTTTCGCTGGGATAATCACGAATGATCGCCCTCACCTCCCGCTGCCACTCACTGCGGATCTCCGCTTCACTTTTCACAACCGTCACACTTGGCTTACGCCAAACAAAAAACCCAACCACACTCGAAAGCAAGACCATGACGCCGCCCAGAATCACCCAAAAACGCACCGACTTCATACGCCACGTCCTTTGCGAAAGTTCATCCACTCACTCCAACCGATCCAAAAGGCAACCGTGACCGGGATCGAGAAGATCGCTCCGGGCACGCCAAATAATTTGGCGCCGATTAAAAAGACCAAGATGCTCACTATTGGATTCAGCCCCACCGCTCGCTCCATGACTTTTGGCACAATCAGGTTGTTCTCAAGTTGCTGGATAATAAGTAGTGCAATCAGGGTGAAGAGGGCCGTTGCTGGTGAGATGGTGAGCGCCAATAAGACCGCCGGAATCGCTGATAGCAGCGGGCCAATGTACGGAATAAACTCAAGCAACCCCCCAATAACCGCGAGCAACAAAGCATACGGCACCCCTAAGACCGCAAAAACCACCAGGTACAGCAAGCCGATGATCAAACACAGAAGAAGCTGCCCGCGCATCCAAGCACCGAGACGCTCCATCATGAGCCACGTAATACGTGAAATAATCTCTTAATATTCGCGAGGCACCCACTGCTCAAACACACGCTTGATCGCAAAATCCTCGATAACGATATACAGCGTGAGCACGAGAATCAAAACAAATGCCGCGATTCCACCAAAAATACCACTGATCGTCCCAAAGACATTAGTAAAAATCCCCTGGATTTGCGACTGCAAGCCTCGCAGGCCGTCCGAGAGGTCTATACCCGCCACGGCGTACCCTCCGCTTACCGACTTCCATGTATCAAGGAGTCCCGATAAATTTCCAAGCTGGTCACCATACGTTGTGATAAACGCACGCGACTGCTCAACCAAGGCCGGAATGAGTGCAACGATCAAAAAAGCCACTATACCAAATAACAACAGGTAAATTCCCAGCACAGCAGCCAATTTTGGGATACGTCGCTTATTCACCCAGGTGGCAAATGGGTAAATCATGCCCGCCAAGAGCAGGGCCGCGAATCCGTAGAGAATAATGTCGCGAATCATCCAAAGCACGCCAAGTGCGAGCAAGATGCCGATGGTTCGGAGGATGGTTCCTGTCGAAAGAGCGATGACGCGCACGGACGCCTGTTTCATATACAGGCAGTGTACCAACTTTCGATTTGAGGGAAAAGCGCGGCGAACCGTTTTGAAAAACCATTGTTTCGTGTACAGTACGCCACATGATCGAGCACCGAAAAGCCCGTCACGACTACGAGATCCTCGAAACCTTCGAGGCGGGCTTAGTGCTCACCGGGGACGAAGTAAAGAGCATTCGTGGCGGCCGGATGAAACTCGACGGCAGCTACGTTCGCCTCATGAGCGGCGAGCTCTGGCTGGTTGGTGCCCATGTCGGTCGATACGAAAAACAGGGCCATCCGGACGCCGTCGAGGTCGATCGTCGCCGAAAGCTCTTGGTTCGGAAACGAGAATTAGCCTATTTTCAGGAAAAACTAGAGCAAAAAGGCTTGACACTGGTGCCCCTTCGCGTGTATCCTCGAGGTCGACGTTTAAAGTTGGTTTTTGGCTTAGCCCGGGGAAAAAAGACCCATGATAAGCGAGAAACCCTCAAAAAACGCGAACTGAATCGTCGCCTACGTCAAGGGGATGACGAGCTTTGACGGCCATTTGACCCATCATTTGCAAGCCGGATGTGTCGGCGCTTCCGTAATCCGCACCGATAACCAACAACAGCCTCTGTTGTCACTCGCGCCCAGAATGCTATCGCTAACGCGTTTCGCGTTCCGGCCGCTGTTCCAGCCATCGCTTAATCGCGATCTGCTCGTGAACCGATCGCTCTTCATGCGCACGACGTGAAGACCGCTCGCCAACCTTCTCGTGCTCGGGCTCGAACGGGCGTTCCTCTCGTTCAGCGACACGCTTCAGGAACTCATCTTGCGCCGCTTGTTGTTTCTTAAAGGCGCGGGAGAAGCTTAGAAACAACTAAGCTTGTGAATGAAAATGGTGGCTCAGTGCGTCGGACGGGGGTGCGATTCCCCCCATCTCCACCAAAACGACATTCAGATCATGAAAGAGCGCGGCTCCGTTTCGCCTCCTTGAACCGAAACGCAGCCTCATTCTTTCTCTGCTGATTCATTTTTCCTCGCCATGCGTATTCACCATCGCCGCCGCGGCGGCATGCAAAAAAAAGAAGAAGCGCCTCTCTATCGAGCCAACGAGCAAATTCTTGCTCCCGTCGTTCGTGTCGTCGATGAAGAAGGTAAACCGCTTGGCGAGCTTTCGACCTCGCGCGCGATCGCCATCGCCCAAGAACGCGGCTACGACTTAGTGGAGGTTTCTCCAAAAGCCGAGCCTCCGGTCTGTCGCCTCCTCGACTACGGTCAATTCAAGTACCAGAAAGAGAAGGAGTCGCGCCTACAAAAAGCGCGCGCAAAAAAAGTGGATGTCAAAGGCGTGCGCCTTTCTGCAAAGATGGGCCAGCACGACATCGACATTCGTCGTGAACAGTCACAAGGGTTTCTCGCAGATGGTCACAAGATCAAAATCGAGATCATGTTGCGCGGACGCGAAAAAGAACACGGCAACTTAGCCATCGCCCGTATCGAAGCGTTCATTAAAGCCCTCGAACAGGTCTATCCGCTCTACATTGAGCAGCCCGTGACCCGTAGCGGTGGAAACGTCTCCGCCATCATTGGACGCAAAGGATAATGCGTACTTACTCCTTTGGCGAATAGCCTTGGCGTAAGTCCTATACAAAACTTACTTACTATGAAACTCAAAACCAAAAAGACGGTGGCGAAGCGCGTGAAACTCACCGCTTCCGGCAAACTCCTTAAGCGCAAAAACGGTCAGGATCACTTCAACAGCCGCGAACGTGGGAACACGTCTCGCAACAAGCGCCGCGACATCTCCGTTGCCGAGGTGTACGTGAAGAACATTAAGACTCTCATGCCTCACGCCTAATCTCTCATATGCCTCGCGTAAAACGTGGAATGCATCGCATCAAGCGACGCAAGAATATCTTGGCCCGCACAAAAGGAATGATGTGGGGTCGCAAGAGCAAAATCACTCTCGCTAAAACAGCCGCAACGAAGAGCGGCGCGAACGCTTACCGCGATCGCCGCTTGAAAAAGCGTGACGGCCGCGCGTTGTCGCAGATCCGCATCAACGCCGCCGCCCGTGCCAACGCCACCACCTACTCCAAGCTCATGGGCGCCTTGAAAAAGAAGGGCATCGCTCTTGATCGCAAGGTCTTGGCTGAGCTCGGTGCCAACCACCCAGAGGTCTTTGCCGCCATCGTCAAAGCCGCTGCGTAAACCAACGCAATACAAACGTTCAAGGCCCCGCCATCCCGGCGGGGTTTGGTTTTAAGCTCTTACGTCTTTGCTGAATAGTATTTAGAAACGACAAACCGATTTCTTGTTCTGTGAGTACAGCTCGTATGATATACTTCGAGCATTCCTTCTATGTCCAACCTCGAACGCTCCTTCACTTCCAAGAATAACCGGCCACTGCCACCTCGAGAGCGCGTCTCTATAGCCCCCAGGCGGCAACCTGACACATTCATTCCGCCGCCATCAATAGATGCGTTTAGAGCGAATAGTCAGCATTTTCGGAATGAGCTCGAGCGACTGGGTTCTGCCTTAGATGAGCAAACCTACTTTGATGCACTTAAGGCAGAGGAGTTAGAAGAACAAGACCGTCGCCTTGGGGCAGATTACGACGCGCGAATTGAACGTGAAATGCGAGAAGAAGAGCGTCGCGCACGAGACGCAAAGATCCCGCGTCTTCCTGAAAACTGGCGCGATATTCGTGAGCAACGAGCCATCGAAAAAACCGCTCGCGAACTTCAAGCTCGCATCGACGCAGAAATAGCGGCAAACCCAGATGATTTTGACAATGGGAATGAGCTCGTTGAATTCAGTCCATACGATGGCCAAGATTCTGTCATTGATCTGACGAGCAACGCAGACCTTGCGCGATTTGATTCGGCGCCAACATTTCCTCCGCGCCGAGCAGAGATTTCTCAAAATTCTTCCGTTGAAGAGTTGACCCACGCTCTACCCAACGATGTTCTCGGTGAACCAAGAGCCCAAGAACGCGCCCAGTTGCGCCGTGAAAATGTTCCCGATATCAAGATTCCTCACATTCCAAAAGCGATTAAACCTCTTTCCGAAAAACAAATTTCGGAATTGATTAGCGATCAACAACGCGAAAGAAACGAGCTCGCTATAAACGTCGCACAAAAAAAATTTCAGCATGAGGAGTTAGAACAACTCATCGCGAGCAAGCAAGCCGCTTTCAAAGAAAAATTTGGCGTTGACCCCCTCGCCCACCAACTAAAGGCACGATCCCTGCTCCGCCGCATCGCAGATAGTGCACGCCTGGGGATAAAAGACCTCGTGCACGGAATGACGGGTGCCGACGAACCGACCTCTGCTGACGCTCTGAACGAGATTAAAGTCCTCGACCAACGAGCAAGACGCCTCTTCGACGAAGTCGGCGAGGGACAAGCCCGACTAGATGTCCTCGACGCCGAGCTGAAAAAAAAGCCATTCGGCGCTCCTTCGCCTGACCGAGTCGGGAGAAGATACGCCTCCTCAACGCGTATCGGTACAGTCGGAAGATCCACCGAGTCAACCATGGCAGAGTTAGAAACGTACGGCAAAGACAGCTGGCGCGATCGTGAGAGGGCCTACCGCCGCATTGGAGGCGTTATTGGTCATGACGAGGCTCTCTGGCAGGACGCGTCACCCGATATGGCTGCCGCAGGTGCCGCATTTATGGATACGGGCGATGATCATACGCGACTCGCTGAAGCCCGAATCATGAAAAATGCCTCGTCCGCCGAGGGAGCGCACTTATGGGATAGCGTCACATCAGAACACGCCGCGAATGAATCGCTCGCCGCTCCGGTCGCAGAGGTCGCGCCTGCGCGCGTCAATGCACACACCCCAACATCGGCAGGCCCGGAGCTTAAACGAGTACAGCCGTCACCTGAGGCTAGCGCGATCGACGGAGCGCCTCCAATTGCACGTGAAGGCAAGAGGCGCTCCATTCCTGACACGCGTGACGAAAACATCGAAGCCGATAACCGGCCAACCCCGCAAGAGGACATGGCCGCAAAGGCTGTCTACACAAAAATGGTTGAGCGAGCTCCTGGACGGAGCGATACATTCAGCGAAAAAGACGCTTACATCAATAAAGCGGCCATGAAAGAGCTGAATGACGCCATTGAACGAGATCCAATTCTTCTAAAGATGCGCGGTGGTTCAAAAGCGGAGCAGACCGGTCGAGAGCGTATCGTTAAAGAAATGAAAAAAGAATTCTCAAGACACCTTGAACGAGAGCTTAAACTTGCCTACCATCAAGAGATTGGCGGCGACGAGAACTCCGCTCCAGAGCAGGTCCAGATGCGTATTCGAAACCAAATCAGTGAGCTTCTCAATGGATTTCATACCTGGAAATCGGTTGAAACCAGCGCCAAAGACACTAGACAGGCAATTATCGCATCGTTAGGGGCGCTAGAGAACATTATTCGCCCTGCCAAAGGCGGCTTAAAAGACCGCACTCTAAAAATGCTACAACAAGAGCTCGAAAAGCCCTTCATTAAAGCCGAATCGCGCTACATCGCCGGATTCAGCCAAGATGGGGCAGACATCCTAAAACGCGCGGAGCGATGGCAAGATGCCCTCGAAGAGATCGTCGGACTCACGCAACACGCTATCGATATACTCGAAGCTCACCCGAGCGGTGAAAACATGAGCGCAGCAGAAAGCATTCTCGATCAACTCTTGAACAACCTACGAGACACCGTTGCTCAGCATCGCGATCCAGAAGAAGCCATCAAGATTCTGAAGTCAGAGCTACAATTTCAGTCGAATACACTCACCCTCCCCCTCTTGGAAGAAATTCAGCGCCGAGCGGTCTAGGCATTGACAGGATGCAAAAAACATGGTTAACTCCGTGTTTTTTGATACGATTGAAGAAGGAGAACCGCCATGGGCAAGGGTGCTGCGCCTCCGTTCCCGGCCGAAGCCACTCTTCGCGCCGAATCATTCGTTCGTGGCCTCCTCAGCCGATTGCGGCAGGAGAACATCGGTCTCCCCGACGACATGCTCGAGCTTCTATGCGTGTTCGCGTGGGGTCTCCCCGACCGAATGCCCGGGAAGCTCCACGAGCTCATAACACGGAACCCCAAGGTCGGCGCCAGCGACCTGATCCACCGCTGGGTCAGGATCGAATTCGGCGAGCATCACAGCTTCGTGCTGCGACGAACGATGCTCCGCTTGCGAAACGCGCGTTGGACGCCGCTCACCGAGCCCGACGCGGTACGCTACAACTCAGAGCGCGGCAATCCGGAGCAAATCCGGATTGCGAAATACAAAAACCCCCCGAGCTTCCAATCGCTCCTCAGCGATCCGAAGCGGATGGCGCGGTCTACGTTCGCTCAGAGGATGGTGGACCTCGCGGTCCTCATCTACGCCGCCGGCGCTCGCGCTAACGGCATGAGGTGGACCGACCATCTCCTCGCCACCGCGGACGCAACGCCCGTTCACGGCGGCGCGACGGCCACGGTCTACGAGCGCCCCGACCGGGCCTTCTGGCTCAAGCGTCGGCCTGCGCGCCACGTCGCGACCCCCACCTCACCCCACTCGACCTGAGCGGGGTGTTATTTTTTCTCACGAATGCGCTCTTCCACGAACGTGATGAACGCTTCTTTAGTGAGGGAAAGCTGATCCTTTTCCCCACGCACACGAACGGTGAGAGGCTCTCCGCTCACTTCTTTGTCTCCCACGACAAGCGCAACAGGAACTTTCTTCTGTTCACTTCCACGAATCTTCTTTCCCACGGATTCCGTCGAATCATCAACCTCCACGCGGAATCCTTGGGCTTGCAGTTCTTTTTGAAGAGCTACCGCAAAATCAACGTGGCGGTCTGCAACAGGAAGGATGTTCATCTGCACTGGCGACATCCAAAGCGGAAACGCGCCCGCATAGTGCTCAATCAACACACCCAAGAAACGCTCGACCGAGCCCAAAATCGCACGGTGAATCATCACGGGACGTTGTTTCGTTCCATCCTGAGCCGTGTACTCCAAACCAAAGCGCTCTGGCTGAACAAAATCAAGCTGAATGGTAGCCAGCTGCCATTCGCGACCAATCGCATCCTTAACCTTAAAATCGAGCTTAGGCCCGTAAAAAGCGGCTCCGCCCACATCTACTTCAACGTCCCGTCCAACCGTTTTCATCGCTTCTGACAACATGGCTTCCGCTTGATTCCATAACCCATCGTCACCCAAAAAGCCCTCCGGTTTTTTCGCGTCACGAACAGACAAGTAGACCTTGTGAAAATCCATTCCAAATCCCTGATAGAAGCCTTCGATGATGCGGTAGATCGCGAGGACTTCTTCTTGAATTTGGTCGGGCCGACAAAACACGTGAGCATCATCTTGAGTGAGCGAGCGAACACGCGTCAACCCCTGAAGCTGTCCCGTATTTTCGTCTCGATAAACGGTTGTTACTTCAGAGTAACGGCGAGGCAAATCGCGATAACTGCGTGGCTTGGCTGCAAAAATCTGCGTGTGATGCGGGCAGTTCATTGGCTTTAACACAAACGCCTCATCCGTTTTTTTGCTGGAAACATGAAACAAGTCATCTTCGAACTTGTCCCAATGGCCTGATGTTTTATAGAGATCAGACTTGGCGATATGAGGAATCCACACGCGCTCATAGCCATACGGCTTCATAAGATCCCAAACGAAGTTCGTCACTTGCTCGCGTAAAATCACGCCCTTTGGAGTAAAGAGCGGCAATCCAGAACCAACGAGCGGCGAAAATGAGAAGAGATCGAGCTCTACCCCAAGTTTACGGTGATCTCGCTTTTCCGCTTCTTCAATCATGTGCAAATGCGCATCTAATTCTGCCTGCGTTGCAAAGCACAATCCGTAAATACGCTGCATTTGAGGATTTGCCTCGTTCCCACGCCAGTACACACCACTCACTTTTGTCAGCTTCCAAGCGCCAATATCTGTTGCGTGCTCAACGTGAGGACCACGACAAAGATCGATAAAATCACCCGTTGTATACGTTGTGACCGTATTCACGTTGGATGCATCCACGTCCCCTTGCTCCTCTTCACGCAAGCTTGTCGTGCCTTTTGTTTTGAGATCGTTCAAAAGCTCCACCTTAAACGTCTGATCCTTGCTTGCAAAAAACGCGATTGCTTCATCAATCGCCCACTCTTTGCGAAGAAAGGCGGGGTTTTCTTTGACAACCTTCTCCATTTCTTTGGAGATCGCTTCGATGTCTTCCGTCGTTACCGGCCGACTAATATCAATATCGTAGTAAAAACCATGCTCAATGACCGGGCCAACGCCAAATTTCGCCTGTGGAAAGAGGCGCTGAATAGCGGCCGCCATAACGTGCGCCGCGCTATGTCGACGCGAAAGAAGAGTGGGTTCCATAAAAGTGTCTTGTGCATTTTGGCAAGACGGGCCATAAAGATCAAGTTTTCCCCACCATTTAGCGGATATTTACGGTAATGTGATCCTTCAACGAAGGGAGCTTTCGGAGCCAAGACGGTTTCATTTGCACCGTAACCTCGTTCACGCCATCGATTTGCTTGAGCCGCTCGGTGACTTCTTCAGCAGATTTTCCCGTCATTTCACCCTTGTCCAAACCCGGGACAGAAGCGGTTAAACGATACTCCGCATCGGCAACGACGCGTAATTTTGCTTGCTCCGCACTCACGTCTGCGCTTTCAAGTGTATAGACGATGTTTTTTTCGTTGAACGGCAAGAATTCGCGCCCTTCTGGAAGCTTTTCTTTTAACCGACTCCGAATAAGGGCCTGCATGTCGTCCATTGAGTAGAACACCCCTGTCACTTCAACCTCAATGCCAGCAGTGAATGTACGCGCCGACTGTCCAGGACGCACCGAGACCTCCTTGCTCAGAATCTTCACGAAATAGGCCGACCCGTTTAGACGTGCATCTCCAACTTCTGCGGCAAGCGAACGCTTTGCTTGCTCAACCACCAAATCAAAGATCAGCCCATGTGCCTCATCAATATTCTGTGAAGTGACGACTTTAGCCCCCGTTCCCGTGGAGGGCGCGGGAGTGATCGGCTCTGGCTGGGTAGGATTAATCACTTCACCCGCGTCTGTTTTTGCCTGAAAACCCTTTTTTGTTTCGGCGTAAATCAGTGTCTGTAAATCAACCCAAAGCCCTGGGATCGTAAACTTGCTTGGACCAATGAGATAGTCGAGGCCTGCTTTATCCGCGTAAACAGGTGCGGTTACCTGGCCGCCCGCCGGAACCACGACTTGCTTGTCGAGACGAAACAGTTTTCCCTCCGGCGTCAATAAACGTGTCGTCCGAACGAGCGTTTGTGGTTTTGAATAATTATTCACAATCGTGACTTCTCCACGCACAACCGTCGATGCAGAGGATGTTGTACTGGACGACTTTGCCGCGGGTTGAGCGCTCGTTGTCGTTGTTGGGGACGGATTATCCGCTGGCTTAGCAGTAGGCGTGGTTGAACTCGTCGCCTCCCCCGCTCCTTTCACCTCAAATTCTTGTGACACGCGTCGGACACGTGTTTGTAAAATACGTCCAGGAATCTGACCCGATTGTGGCACGCGCTGAATTTCAACCAACTGATCTGCGCGGACAGAAGTACGCTCTGCCCGAATATCAACCGTCGCTTGGACCGTTGAGAGCCAGAGAACCGATAAAAAGATAATAACCGTAAGCAACAGAAACGCGTATGCGAGCTTACGATACAACGATCCGTGAGCAGAAGATAACGAAAACGAGGGAGAAGACATGGAAGAAAGGTGCGGGCGGCGCCCGGAGCCGCGAAAGGACATAGAACGAGATACTGAGAGTATAGCACACTTTGGAAAAAGCGGTGCGGGAATCGAAGGATCACCACGTTACTCTTTCTTGCACAAGCTGAATAAAGCGGATCGGTCCGGTCACCGTAACCCTCTTACCGCTCTTATCCTTGAGTGCGACCGACTCTTCTATCTGTAGTAATAGCGGTTCTTCCTGAGTCGTTTTTAGAAACATGCGCGAGTCCCATGTCATGGGTGTGTCGAGTCGCTTTGTGCTTTTCAGTGATAGATTTTCGGAGCGAATCGTCACGATTCCAGATTTCGTCGAGGTGGTCAGCGCAAAAGCCATATCAACCGAATCCAGTTGAAAAGTCTTTCCTTTTTTTAGGTTTATCGGTTGTATTTTCCATTCAAAGCGCTCCACCTGATAAGTAGAAGCGTTCGTACCCGCAAGGCTATATGCTAAAGACAAGGGACGATTCATCATCTGTTCAATAAACAAGGAATTATCCGAGTCGTAAGAAACCGCCGACCATGTGACGAGTGGCTCCTCAAACCGAATCAGCTCCACCTGTTTCATGATCGGAACAAAATCACCACCATACAGACGGCTAATAACAAAAGACACTTCTCCGACCGTTGTCGTTGCTTGGTTTTCCGCAGTGAACGCAACAGTAGACGAGCCAACGATTGGAATGATAAAGCTACTGTGCTTTAGCGATCGAGATCGATCCCACACGCCGTTCATGTTTTTTGTCACCACCTGAATACTGGTATCGGGCCCCATTTCCTCGGGTACACTCCACTGAACATTCGCCTTCGCCGTCAGATTCTGCTTTGTCGCTGGAAAAACCTGAACAGATAATCCATCTAGCGGCGCATTCTGCACAGCGTACATTTCTCTCAACGCTGCTTCTCCTCCTTTCAAACGAACGAGCGTAAACGCAGAAGATGTCGCATCAGACACCGCAAAGACTCCCTCGCCGGACCACTTCCACTCTCCACCCGCATTCATGGCCGGGAGCGTCAAAGAACGCCACTCCGTTGAGGTGGCTGGATGAAACTCCACCGGCATAAGCCACTCAAGCCGTTCTGCTGTGCTTGTCGCCACGGCGCGAGCGGTGAGCTCAACACGAACCACTTCACCAGGCTTCGCTGATTCAGGAGAAAACCGAACTTCTAGAACGGGCACCGGAGGAACGGAGATATCTGAAGCGATAACAAACCGGTGAAACCACCACTGACCCACTAATAAAACAGCGCACAGCGCCCCAATCCAGCCCAGCCATGCCCGCGAGGTTGGACGCGTAAACTCTTGCAAGCCTTCTTCGTCATCGCCATAAATACGCTTCAGCACAGCAGCCCCCTGCTTGATACGAGGTCGCAAGGGAGTTGCCGAGCGGCGTGTCGATGGTTTTTTAACGGGCATAGTTGGCAAATGTTATATGAAGTACCTCGTCACGTTTACCGTTCCAGCTGAATGCGACCTCGCTATTTTGAATCTGCCCGTTTGTTTCTTTAACGGTAGCCCCATCAGGAATCGCAACTCGTATCGTCGTTGGGCGGGCCTTTCCGGACTGACTCACGAGCGATAAACGGTACATTGTTTCGCCAGAAGGCAGAACCTCAAAACCGGCGCGTCTTTCGTATGAAAGCGCTATCTCTTGGGATGTTTTTGGCTCAAGCTGTACCCATCCTCCGTAGACCACTAATCCATTTTCTTCCGCTCGATCAAGTCCACTCGTATCTTTAGTAGAAACAGCGAGGTCTGGATCAGGAAGGTCTTGCTCAAGCGGTATCTGAAACAACGATGAGCTCGGTGCTTCAAAACCCCGCGCCTCCGTCACGCGTGTTCCTGGCGTAAAATACCAACGCGCGTACTGGATATTCTTGACCCCGTAAAAAACTTCTTTTGGCACTCCGGTATGCTCGCGCGACCAAGTCACTTGTCCCGTTTCTCGCCCATCGGATTGTAGACGAATCGCTAGATTCACTCGTTCATTAACCCGAAGATCTGTTTTTTGCCCCGCAACGTTGGCCCCGATGAGCGCATAGAGATTGTCACGAGATGCGGGCCACTCACCCGTCCACCCAAACGTTCGTGCAAGCGCCTGTTCGCTTTGGTGAAAAAAGTGCATCTGAACCTCTTTCTCCTCCATGCCCTCTGCGAGAAGCGCAGCGTATCCAAGCCACTCGGACTGCGGCATCGCGCTCATCTTTTCTAATATCGCTTTCGCCAAATCGCCAATAATAGCCTTCGGCTTATTCTCTTCACGATCGTACTCAATTTCAACCGCTTTTTGCGTTTCGATAAAAAAGTTTTCTGCAGAAATCGTTTTGTTATACGCGGGCAGCTCGATTGGCCCAGTTTTTTCGAGCAGCTTCGGCAAAATTGAGGCGTTCATCGCAATCACCCCGTCGAGCGTTGGCTGTCCGGCACCACGCCAAAACTCCTGAACTTTTTTCGCGGTTTGCGCAAAGTCTGGAAACCAATTCACGTCCTGAAACTCCCATTCTCCACGAAGCAATCGCATTCCTTCTGGCGCGCGACGCCGAAACGTGAGCTGGCCGCGCAAATCGTACGGACCACCCCCGGGAACGCGTAAAGATTTGATTTGGCCCCGATCCAGCGTCAGTTCAGCATACGAACCGAAAAACCCACCGGATGGTCGCAATTCTGTTGGATTCTGAAACATGACAAGGTAGGTTCGTGGCTGTTCATGCCCCACCATGAGGAGCAGCGCCTTTGCTAATTCCTCAAACTGGCTCATCACCGATTGATTTTGCAAGAACCAACGCTGAATCCCCTCAAACGACTCTCGTTGACCCTCGGGAACCTCTTTGGGATTAATACGCTTGAGGGCGGCTTCTGCTCTTTCTAAGTGGGGCGTTGCTTGCTCAAGGTAGGTCAAAAATCGAATAATGCGCTCATCCGGCGTTTTGACGTCAGACTCCTGAGCGCGTGCAATTCCTTGCGCAAAAAGATCGGCGGCGAGAGATGACTCGCGACCCAATTCTAGCGCCGCTTCCGCCGTTTTTACTTTCCCTTTCGTCTGAGGGATGGCTTTTGCCAACCCTAACGTAAGCAAATTTAGTTCTGTAAACGACGTCTGGACCTGTTCAAACGACTTCGCTGATTGACGCCAAAGCGATGACGCGTCACGGATGGGCTCGTGCGCCGCTCGCTTCGCAAGCGCCAGAGCTGCGCCGACATCTGTCTGGATTGTGTCTGCGCTCGACCAGTAGGAACGAGATAACGAGGCCGCTCCGGCGGGCACGGTCACAACCAATGCGAGCACCAAAAATGCTTTGATTAATACCCGAAACGATGGTACTGAGGTTGTCGCTTGCACAACTTGCTCAATTTCTCGAAAACCTTCTGCTTCGTTCTGAACAAAACGCTCCATGACTTCGATTGCAGGCGCCGGTGTTGAAGCCACATCTGAGACAGTTATTACTGCATCTGGTGTATCCGGCAAAGACTGAATCTCGGCCAGAGGAGCGGCAACAATCACCTCTTCTTGCGCTTCTTGCGGTATGACCGGCTCTGGCTCACTTATTATCTTCTCTTCCCATTGCACCGGTTTATTTATCGATTTTCCTCGGTACTTACGAGAAAATTGCTCGATTTCGAGCGTGTCCGGCAAGACAGGAACCGCCAAATCGGTAAGCGTGTCTGGATCGACGTATTGCACCGGTTCTTGCCAAGCAGACACATCGCGCAACTGACCAATCGACAGAGGTTTACGCGTTCGTTTGAGATGTCGAGGTAATGAAACACGCGACTCGCTTTCTTGGTGAGGTCCGTGATGAACGTAAATCGCCTGCGGACCGTCCTCACGGTGCGCAGTTATTCCCTGGAACGCGTCATCCTGGTCCGTGCTGCCATTACTATCTCCATCCACAACAATCCGAAGCGCGCGTACCACTTCATCGGGTGGTTCGCTTGTTGTTTTCCGCAAAGGACGTCGTGGCGTGAACGAGCGCATGATGCAAACGGCTGATCGCCTGTTGCCAGGTAGGAAGAGATCCTGTTTTCGCGTACACGCGAGCCTCCTCACAAATTCCTGGAAGTGCTCGCAAGACCGAATCAACCGTCTCTATCATAGCACGGACGTCACCACGACGAAAAAATCGCACACCCTGGGCAGGGAGCACTTCTTTTAGGCAAGGCGCGTCACTCGACACCACCGGACATCCGTGCGCAAGCGCCTCAAGCGGAGGAAGTCCAAACCCCTCTTCATCACTCGGAAACACAAACAACGATGCTCGATTCATCAAATAAACAATTTGCTTATCCGTTAAACGCCCAAGAAATCGAACGCGCGGAAGCGGTGCGCGAGCCGCATAATCCATCCAACGCCTCATGAAGAGGTCTTTTTCCCCTCCTATCACAAGCTCGTATTCAGAAAACCGTTTTGCGATCTCTTGCCAAGCTTCAAAGAGCACATCCAGTCGCTTATGCGGATAGGCGCTTCCCACATAGAGCAAAAAGTGTTCTGAAAGTTGCGCAACCGGCTCTTCGTCGCGGCCAACATCAATCCCCTCTCCCACAACAACCAGCTTGCGCTTCAAAAAAGAAAAGCGTCTGATCACATCTTCACGTACATACTGCGTTGGCACAAAAATCAGCTTCGCGCGCCACAATGTCCAAACCAGCGAGTAGCGAAAAACCTGAAACTTGATCCACCCCCACACAAACCAGCGCGTGGATGTTTTTTGGGAAAACGGCTGATTCAGCAAAATGAGATCGTGTAAAAAAACCGCGTAACGCTTGAAGTAAAAGATCGGCACATTCCAATGCGGGAAAAGCGTCCAATCAACATCCCTCGACGCACGGTACAACCAGAAGAGCCACGTCGTTTGCTCTTGAGGGCCATACCAGGGCACATGCGCTTTAATCCAACGCAAGCCCGGCACAGGAGGCTCTTGTCCTGACAGAATCGTAAGCTCGTCTTCTGGCGCATAGCGCTTCCAAGCGCTCACGAGATTCGTGACCACCCTCCCGATCCCTCGAGTGGCCAGCGCTCCCATCATTCGGGCATCAATTAAGACACGCATAGCACCCATCTTGGCAAATTTCCTCCACTTAGGGTATAGTTGGGCAGCTTCGGGGTGTAGCTCAGTTGGCTAGAGCGCCTGCTTTGGGAGCAGGAGGCCGCACGTTCAAGTCGTGTCGCCCCGACCACACAAAAAATCGCCTAAAAAAGGCGGTTTTTTGCTATTTCCCCCAATTTTCATATTCCTATTTCCAAGAAACGAGCCATAACCCCCTTGACAGGACAGTCGATTTTTACTACGACAAAGGAAGTGTCAAGCGGAGGTGATGAGCCATGAATCGGGCACGGAGCGACGTCTGCGTTCACGTTCGATGCTGTCTCCTGCGGGCTGTGGACGAGGCCAGCCCCGAGGTGTACATGGCGTTCCAAGAGTTGCTCAAGCTGTTCCACCTCACCCCAGAGGACGTCGAGGAGACCCATGACTCCCTGGACGCCAAGGAGCGCGAGATCCTGAGGCGCGCGGAAGGGCGCCCGACCGTTCCGGACCCTCCCTCACCGCACCACTTCCATCATCGTCGACTCGTGCGTGCAGATCCCACGCATCCCGATGATATCTCGACGCTCGGCGCACACCCCAGAAGAGACTGAAGCCCCGTGAAAACGGGTCTTTTTTTATTTCATCCAACGATAGATCGCTTCTCCGTGTGACTGAATCAGTGGTCGCAGTTTACGACGTTCAAGCGCTGCATGCGCCCGCTCTTCTCCGCGAATGCGACCGAGCCTCCATGTTCGTCCCGGAAAAAAAAGACTTGCCAGCACAAATGCGATTTTTAAAGGCAGTCGGTAGAAAAAACAACGCACACGGTTCCAGGGTGTTTCGAGCTTTTTTGAAAGATAGCCAAAGGCACGACGAGATTGAAGCCACGTTTCTACCGTCATCTTCCGGGACACAGCCTTCGGAACATCAATTTTCCAGGCATACACCGAAGGCAAGGCCGCCACGATGCCGTCGTACAAGTGCAAGCGCCAGGCCAAATCCACCCAAAGCCAATGACCTTCGAGCGAGGCATCCAGCCAACCATCTTCTTTTGCAAATAACAGCAACGAAGAAAGACGAATGGCAACCGCCCCATCAAGCGGTGAAAACACCTCCTGCATGACAGGACCCTCTGGAGACCTGGTATTTGGAACAAGGACACCGCTCTTCGTGAGATCTCCTCCGGCGTGATCGACAAGCTCCGAAGGAACAAGGACAAACCCTTCTTCACCCTCGATAGGACGATGTTCCGCGCGGAAAACCCAAGGAGACACCATCATGAGCTCTGGTCGGTCGATAAACGCTTCCTCGATCTTCTCTAATGCGTCTGACGCAAGGAGCGTGTCTGGGGAAAGAAATAACAAAATTGTTTTTTCGAGCTCTTCGGGCTTTTTGTTTAACACGAGACGAATAAGCTGGTTATACCCACGTGCAGAGCCCTGTCGCGTCATAAGTCGCAAGCAAACCGCTTGAGTTTGTTCACGTATCCAGTTTGCCGACCCATCCGCCGACGCATCATCCAAACAAAAAACCTGATCCGCAGGACGAGATTGATTCTTTAGCGAAGAGAAGAGATCTGGCAAGCGATCTCGGTGATTCCAAAGAACAGAAAGTACGTACATCATACCCACATGTTAGCCCTCCTGACCTCGTTTCGGCGACACATTAAAGCCCAAACGACCACGGTTAAGCATGAGCCGCGTCATCGCATCAAGGGCTGGCAGCGCGCCAAAGATCGTGTACGTGATCGGAAGGAGTGCCCACTGAGCGATGGCGATAAGATACGCATATGGCTTGGAATAATGCTTCGGCGGAGGCGGAAGGAGCGTTAACGCCAATCCAGCGGAAGCAAACATACCGATCATGGCCACACGCATGAGCCACTGCAGAGTAAACGGCGTATTCTGAAAGATCGCAAACGAACGCAACTCTTCTGGAGCAAACCAAAAGGGCAGATAACCGAGGACGAAGATCAAAAAAGGCGCGGTCACCCAGGAATACCCTCCTTCAACCTGCTTGAAGACCCACGCAAAACGAACACGGAACGGAATCGTTTTATCTTTAAACAGCGTCATCATCATGTAAGGGAAGTTCTCCATTCCCCACGCCCAGCGACGCAACTGTTTGTAAAGCGCCGGAAGCGAACGCCAATAATCCCCCGTCATCACCGTGTCCATTGATACCGGCAGATAGATCGGCGTCACACGATAATACCCGTGATACTTCACGAGTCCTTGTAAAAAGATACGTGAGTCCTCCGAAACGATGTCTTTTTGCCAATAGCCCACATCCATAAGCATGCGCAAACTCATGGAATGAGATGAAAATGTCATCATCCCTTCATGCCTTCCCTGTTCGGTCATGAGCCAAAACGTTGTACCGAACATAGCCACGCGCACAATCGCGGGCGATTCCCACAAGTTGTTGTTATAGAGAGGAACCGGCTGAAATGAGCTTTTTGTTGGCTCTTGAATCGTTAAAAACTGATACGAGAGACACGAAAAATACTGCGGATGAACAATCGTATCAATATCAAACGATGAGACAATCGTCTTGTCTGGGTCAAGCCCCTGTTCAAGAAGTCTTGGCACGACTTGGTTCGCGCTCCAGTTTAAATTAGACCCCTTTCCAGGAATCTCATCTGGCAAACCAGGTGGATGAACGGTGATATGCAACCCTCCGAAAGTCGACGTAAATGCAGGCAAAATTTGTTCTTCAACCGCACGAATCTGCTCAGAAAATCGCCCCTCGCCCGCGAGCACAATGGTCATGCGCTTTGCAGGAAAAGTAGCCTTTGAAAGCGATTCGAGCGTTTCACGAATCACTTCGATCGGCTCTTTAACAAATGGAAGAAAGATGAGGTGAGCGATCTCTTTTTCGCCTGGTAAGAGCGATGCTTCCTTTTGCCAGTCGCGTTTAAGCGCCCGTCGAAAGCGGTGCCACGATATAAGCGAAAACGGCGTAAAGTAAAATACTCGAAAAAGCCAGTAAAGATCAAACAAAATGATGAATAAGATCATCCAGAGCGGCCGCACAATCGAGAGAATGGTGGCCGTGATCAGCGTTAACCAAATCAACGCTCCAGGAAGGATTTCGTACAGCCGACGCTCTGTCTGAGGAGAAAGTGGCATAAGTTAGTGCGATACAGGCGTCGTAATCGTTGGTTCGCGATCGTATACCGGCGCAACATAGGGAGCAGGCGCTTTTCTCCCTCGAGCAATCTCGTCCGCAATCCGCCTCCAATCCTCTTCCGTTTGAACCTCCGCCTTGGTGACGGAAAAAAGGGGAATTCGTCGAAAACGCGCCAATACATTCGCTATTAAAACGCCTTGTCGGATAGCAGAGAACGTTCCCGGCCCTTCGCAGACAGCCACCCCCTCAACCGTTTTGATGACGGGCGCAATTCGACGTAGCAATCCTCGCACATGCCCAACGTCTCCGAGCGCGAGAAGCTGACCATGATCACACGTCCATGCCTTTGCGAACCCCGGTTCAGACGAGTCAATAAGGAGTAATCGCATACTTTACGCCGTTCGTTCTGCTAAACGATCGATGAGTACATTCTTCGGCGCCTCAAGAATAGCGTAGAGAAATTTATCCGTCATTTCTTTGCGATACAAAAACTCGTCGAGTTCCATCACGCTAAAATTAATCTCACATCCAAGATCGTGCTCCATTTCTGTCACAAGTTCACTGAGCTGAGCATGATTAAACTGGTTCGCAACGATAAAAATCTCAACGGGCGCTTTTGGCTTTCCAATGAACATGCCGAGGAGCGCCGCAAAACGCACGTCACCCATCTTAGCGATCGCTTGATCGAGACGTTTTTCCAGCAAAACCTGCGCTTTCACGATGAGCGATGTTATCTCTGGCAGGAGCGGAAACGTCGGGTTGAGTTGATAGTACTTACGCTTCACCCCGGCGACCTTCTTGATTCCCAACTCTTCCGGATCAGCCTCTTCAAGCGATTCCGCTTCCACAAGAAGGCCCAATTTTACGAGATTCGCCAACTCGCGACGAACCGCGTTGATCTGGGTTTCGATACGTCGCGTGAGCTCACGAACAAACATGCGATCTGTCGGATGCCGTAAAAAGAGGCTTAATAGCTTTACTCGAGTTCTTGAACCAAAAAGTTGTTCGAGCATAGGGGGTTGGCTTTAACCGCTAGATTGCAGGATGGAACGCGAGTTGGCAACCCTGTCATCATTCTTTCCAGGTCTGTCGCTAGACGCGCGCTTGACCGCTTTTTATACTTGGCATAATCCCTTCTTTTTATGCACGTCCGTCTTGCCGAAATCGAGGTCATGCGCTCGACCTTAGATGAGTCTATTATTGGCGTTTTTCGCTACGACCAAGATGCTCGCGAACGCCGCGGTTCATTGGTATTATTTGTCGAAATCACGGCTACTCAATACATCTACGAGCGCCTACTTGATGTAATCAACACATCTATTGAACAAGCGCGCTACCTGGTAAGCGCCATCGATACCGACCCCATGGCTCGATTCGAAAAGATTGTCGAACGCGTAAATAACAGCGTGGCTCAATTCGCCGAACAAGAAGGCTCTCAGATTAGTTGGAATCGCTTGAATCTGTTTTTGCTTCAATACGGCGATGAACACCTTTGCTTTTCTGGAATCGGTCAGGTGATGAACATTTTTCTGCAACGCCAGGCCGATGAATCCTATCGTTCCTTTGACTTATTTGGCTCATTAGAGCAGCTACCACAACCAGATCCAGCAAAACTCTTTTCATCGTTAGTTTGCGGCGATATTCACGTAGGCGACATGTTGTTCATTGGAACACTTAATTTTCAACGCTTACGCGAGCAGCTTCGTCTCAAAGAACGCTTACTTGGCCACGCACCCGTTGCCGCCGCCACCGATATTCGAGAAGCGATTGAAGAAACGGACATTCCAGATGATTTTGTCGCTATCCTCTTAGCCGCCGTTACCGCACCTGCCCCTATTGCCACAGAAACACCGTCAGAAGACACGTCAGAAAATGGCGAGAATTCCCCCAGCACCGCTTCGGTACAAGAAATGTATGACACAGAACAATTCCTCCAAGAAGCCCTTGAGCCAACCCTCTTACCCTCTTCTGGCCGCTCCCAAAAAACAAAAAAAGACCCCCACCCAACCCTCGTAGAACGCACGAAACAGTGGGCCGCTGAACACATTGAACGATCTTCCTCTGTGATTGCTCAGAGCTTAAGCGTCACGAGTCTACGCGGAATGCACGCTGGCCATGGAAAGCGCGTTAATCCTGAAAAACAAAAGAAGACTGCACTCGCTATTGGCGGAGCGCTCTTGATTATTGGCCTCATTTTTGGCGCTCAACGGTATCGCGTCACACGCGCGGAGAGCGCGCTCTGGAACTCCGTTTACGATCAGGCGACGGAAAAACGCGATCGAGCGGAAGCGAGCCTCGTGGCAACCAACGAAGACCGCGCTCGAAAAGAGGTGACAGAAGCCTTTCAGTTGGTGAATGGCCTCAATCAATCCACAGACGAGCGTAAAGCGTCGAAAGATAAGCTGCTTGCAAGCTTAGAGCAAATTCGCTCTCGATTACGCAAAGAACGGCGCGTTGATCAGCCAAGCATGCTATTCGAAGACGCCTCCATTCCCGAAAACGCCCTTTCCGGGCTCGTTCTTCTTGGAAACGCGGTCTACACCGTTCGAGCGGACACAAACACGATTCTTAAAATCGATACATCAAGTAAGGCTGTCACCCCCATCCCAGGACCAGCCGATACATCGCTTCGCTTAGTCGGTAATGGTCAAACATCCCCCATCTTTCTCTCTAACGATCTTGGCTTATTTGACTTGCGCAATGGTGCCGTTAGAGAGCTAACCTTTACCGCCAAAAAAGCCTCGAGCACAGAGGCGGTCGTGGGATATGGTAGCAGGCTCTACACGCTCGATCCTGTGGGAAATATGATCTGGCGCTACAGCTCCAATGGGAATGGCTTTGGAGGCGAAGCCAAATACGTCGCCGATGGCACACCATCACTCGCCGCTGCTAAAACCATCGCGATTGATTCATCGCTTTATGTCGGATTTTCCACAGGAGAGATCCGGAAGTACACCGCGGGCACGCAAGACACATGGTCCCCTACTCGCGTTGATCCCGCCTTTAAAAACGTCACTCATCTTTGGACGGAAGCCGATAGCCCTGTCATCGCCGTTCTCGATCAATCAAACAAGCGTCTTGTTCTTTTAGAAAAAAACGGGGCAGTACGAGAGCAAATCCTCTCCTCGGCATTCGTTGCGCCCAAAGCCGTGTGGGGAAACATTGCAAAAAAACAGCTCTACGTTTTAGACGGTCGACGTATTCTCACGTTCGACTTCTCATCCTAAATCGATTGCGGTATACTCTCATAAACTTTTCGCTCTTTCTCTATGCCAACTCTCAAAAAACGACCCATTGCTTCTTCGTCACGCGTTAGCCTCGGTCATGAGCGCGCCCCTTATGGCTTCGTGTTCTTCTTTCTCCTTGTTGCCGCAGTGTTTGCTTTCTCGACGTTTTACGTGATTTCTGAGTCGGCACGAGAAGTACGCATGCAACGCGATGTTTTAGAAATTACCGATTCGCTTCAGGAACGTGTGGATTTATTACAAACGCAGGTTAATCTCCTGAGCGCGCAAAATGCGGTCCACCAAGCTCTTTTGGAACAGATGACGACCGGTACGGTTCCACGCGTGCAAACTCGCTAAGCAATTTCGACTTCGTTGAGAGATTCCGGCTCGTGCCGGGATACGGGGCTTGATACCCCGGACCCCTATTTAAGAGGCTTCACCTCTTCATGAACACAAAAAAGACGCTTTCGCGTCTTTTTTCTATGGAGCAGGTAGCGGGAATCGAACCCGCCTCTCCAACTTGGAAGGCTGGAGTAATAGCCACTATACGATACCTGCAAGCGAAAGGATGGTAGCAGAAAGCCCGTTCGTTGCCAAGACGGCAAAAGACCCACCATTATCGCGCCCAAAGACCATTCACGAGACGATAAACCGCGAGTATCCCTGCCGTTTCTCCGCGATACACCCCTTCTCCTAATGAATATCGAGAGATCCTCTGTCGATCAAACCAGGCACGCTCGTTATCCGACCACCCGCCCTCTGGACCAATCAACGCCATCCAGCGATCTGTTCGCTCTGGCGCTGCGAGGGGCGCTTGACGGCCCGTATCGAAAACGATCGTCGTAAATCCCTCTTCTTCACGAATCGCCATAAGTTCCGCTAACGAACGAGGATCGTGAATTTGCGTGAGAATCGAACGCTCAGACTGCTCCATCGCCTCTTGAGCGATACGCCGCAGACGATCAATTTTTACCTCTTTTTTTATCGTACGATCTGTAATCAACGGAAAGATGTCGGTTGCCCCGATTTCGGCGGTTTTTTGTACCAACCAGTCAAAGTGGTCGCTTTTCAATATTGCCGCACCGAGCGCCATTCGTTGACGAACTTCTTTATGACCAGAAGCGCTTCCTTCGCGCGACCAGCCCGCACTCTCCGGTGAAACACGCGCTAAATCGATAGAACGATCGTCGTAACGCACAATCTCATAAGCACGTTTGAGACCCTTTCCATCCGTAAGAAAAATCTTTTCTCCGATTCCCAGCCGTAAAACCGTTCGTATCTGATGTACCAACTCTTTCTGCGTCAATAAAAAACGCTTTTCCTCAGGGAGGGGTGTAAGCGTAAATACATGCGCCTTCATAGAAATATCGTAACGCGCCCGCAAAGAAAAACAAATCTCCCCTTTCATCCTCTCGCTTGGTACACTACTCGCATGGAAGACCGCTCTTTTTACGATGTGATCACAATCGGCGACACGATGTACGATGTTTTTCTTCAAATTTCAGAAGCTGCTGTAAGCTGTTCATTGGATCGTGCCGCCTGCCAAATTGCGTTTGCTTTCGGAGAAAAAGTGCCCGTGGAAAACGTTGTTAAAATCCCTGGTGCTGGCAATGCATCAAACGCTGCAATTGGAGCAAAGCGCCTTGGCCGTAAAACAGCTATTGTGAGCATTATTGGAAAGGATCATATCGGAGATCTTATCCTCGAACGCTGGAAAGATGAGCGCGTTTCAACAGACTTCGTTCGGCGTGATCAAAAACATGAGAGTAACTACTCCACAATTTTAAACTTTAAAGGCGAACGAACGATCCTCATCTATCACCAACCATTTACCTACTCACTCCCTCGACTTCCAAACGCTAAACGCATTTATTACACCTCGCTTGGACCAGGCCATGAAGTGATCGAGCCGGCGTTTTTCAGCCATCTCTCCGAGCATCCAGACACAAAGATCACGTTTCAGCCGGGAACACACCAACTGCGACGAGGCGCCCTCGCATACGCAAAACTCCTTGAAAAATGCGATATTCTTGCCATGAATAAAGAAGAGGCGGCTCGTTTTTTTGACCTGCCGCAGGAAACCGACATCGCAAAGCGACTTCAAGCAATGAAAGCTTCCCGCTCAGCCGTTGCTCTTCTCACCGATGGAGAAAACGGCTCGTACGCGTTTGACGGAACAAGCGCCTGGTTTATGCCTATTTTTCCAGGAAAATCAGTGGAACGTACGGGCGCCGGAGACAGCTTCACTACCGCCTTTACCTGCGCACGTGATTGGGGCTTTTCTGTTCCTGAAGCCTTACGTTACGGCACCGCTAACGCCTGGCATGTGATTCAATACGTAGGACCGCAAGCAGGACTCGCGACGCGCGAACAACTCGAACGCACCCTACGAAAATTTTCAGACATCAAAGCCCAACCATTCACCGTATAGATATGCTTTCATCTCCACTTCCTCTTCTCGAACGAGCACAGGCGCACAAGTTTGCGATTCCCGCCTTCAACTTCAACCAACTGGAAACCGTAAAAGCGGTGATGAGTGCCGCTGTTGAAGCAAAGTCTCCCGTTATTCTGCAAACTAGTCCTGGCGCGATTGAATATGCTGGCTTTCCTTATCTTATTGCCATCGCGAACGCCGCATCGACCGCTTCGGTTCCTGTCGTCCTTCATTTTGACCACGGAAAAGAAACGCATCTTTCTCTTCTTAAAGAAGCCATTGCCCAGGGCTATTCAAGTATCATGTTTGATGGATCAGGGCTTCCGTTGGAAGAAAACATTCGTCAAACACGACAAATGGTGAAACTTGCCCGCCAGCATGGCGTTGCGGTGGAGGCAGAGCTTGGACGCATTCGCGGAAAAGAAGATGTCGTTGATGTAAAAGACTACGAGGCCTTTCTCACCGACCCTGATGAAGCCGTTCGTTTCGTTCGAGAAACCGAGTGCGATAGCCTTGCCGTTGCCATCGGAACTGCGCACGGCGCGCATAAATTTAAAGACGATCGTCACATCAACATAGAACGCCTTGAGCAGATTACTCTGCGCGTGCGATGCCCACTTGTACTCCATGGCGCGTCCGGGGTACGTGAAGACATGGTAGCGCTCGCCAAACGCTATGGAGCTGATCTTGGGTCAGCTCGGGGAGTTCTTGATAGCGACATCAAAGCCGCGATTCAACGAGGCATTTGCAAGGTAAATATTGATACTGATTTACGTATCGCATATAGCACCGGCATTCACGAGGCTATTGCGAAGATGCCATCCGTTATTGATCCACGCGAACTCATGAAGCCGAGCCTCCTACTGATGCAGCTCGTTGCCAAGCAAAAAATCGAGCTGTTTGGGTCTGCGAATCAAGCGTAGTGCTTTCAGTAACCTCCTACCTCAGATCTACCTCGCAACTACCTCAGAGGTAGATCTGAGGTAGCGCCTAGGATCAGCTTCGGAGTTGATCCGAAACTGATCCCAAGCCCGCGCAAGCCGGAAGAGCTCGACGGAGTCGAAATTCACCTAACCCGCGTTCAAGAGACGAAGTTCTTTTATAAAAGAAACCCCCGGGAGAACCGGGGGGTCTTTTTGTTACTTGAGCGCAACTTTGGCACCAGCTTCTTCGAGCTTCTTCTTCATGTCTTCGGCTTCGGCCTTGGCGACACCTTCCTTCACAACCTTTGGAGCGCCATCAACAAGGTCCTTGGCTTCTTTCAAGCCGAGACCCGTGATTTCACGGACCACCTTAATCACACCGATCTTGTTGCCACCCGCTTCGGAGAGCTCCACGTTGAAGGAGGACTTCTCTTCTTCTGCAGCAGCGCCGGAAGCGGCAGCCATCATGACAGGCGCCGCAGCGGACACACCAAATTTATCTTCGAGAAGCTTCACGAGCTCCGCGAGTTCGATCACCGACAACTTTTCAATGGATTCAACGAGACCCTGGAACTTGGCTGGGATCTCTACTTGTTTCATTTCAGACATAATATTGATAAACGAGGAGCCAAAGGCTTAGGCGCCGGCTTCTATTTTTTCTTTGTGACCATTCAACACGCGGACAAATCCACCCATCGGTCCATTGAGGACAGAAAGCAATTGACCCAAGAGCTGCGACTTGGAAGGAAGCTTGGAAAGCGTGGTGACGTAGGCGCCATCAACGGCTTTTCCTTCAAAAATGCCACCCACGAGCTTGATAGGAGCGTCTTTCGAGGCGTCTCCGATCATTTTCGCGCCGGACATTTCATCTTCCGTGGCAAACGCGACCCCGATCATACCGGGCAAGCCCTTCACATCGATCTCGAGACCCACTTCTTTCGCGGCAAGCGCTAAGAGGGATTTCTTCGCCACGATGTAGGAGACTTTGGCACCTGTAAGCTGCTTACGAAGGTCCGTCATTTTCGGCACCGTCATTCCCTGATAATCAGAGAAGACCACCGATTTTCCGGCCTTGAAGGCAGTAACGAGGTCGGCGAGGGTTTCTTGCTTTTGTGCACGAGACTTCGCCATAAGAAAACGATTGAGGAATAAACGGACTCGTTCTGAGAACGAAAACCACAGGATGGATCCTGTGGCCTTTCGTAAAAAACGACGTTTTTCACGGGAAGCGCCCTCGGCAAGGTGGGATACCCCATTTACTGAAACCACGAAACGCGATTTCACCTATGCTGTCTCAGGACCTGTGATTTGCGGTCAGTATAGATGCGAACACCCGTCCTGTCAAGAGCAATTCTCCCGCGTTATTGGAGTTATTTTTGTTTAAATTAAGCCAAATATTAGCGAGCTTCGTCGCCCTGGTAGACAAAACGATTGGTCACGAGGGAGACGAGCCAGAAGACAATCGCTCCCCAGAACGCCGGCCAGAAACCCGCTACGACAAAGCCCGGCACAAAACGAGAAGCGAGCCAGAACAAGAACCCGTTCACGATTAGTGCAAAAAAACCTAGCGTCACGATCGAGACCGGAAGGGCGAGCAGCTGTAAAACAGGACGTAAAATCGCATTAATGACCGCCAGCGCCAAACCCGCAAACAACGCTGGTCCATAACCCGCAATGGAGACACCTGGAACGAGCCACGCGACAATTAATACCGCCAATGCGTTCAAAAGGATTCGGATAAGGAAAAGCATAGATCTCTGGGGTAAATTAAAGTTCTTCGCTGGCACGCATCTCACGAATGACCGTTTCCGCCTCCGTCAGCCGCGCACGAACGTCCTTAATCAGTTCTTGAGCGCGGGCGAACTTTTTGAGCCCCTCATCAATATCCGGCTCGCCGCGTTCAAACCAACTCGCTGTTGCTTCAAGCTCGTCGAGGGCTAGCTTAACATCAACTGTTTTTTTTGACATAAGATCTCCTTATTTGACTGAAGTTACTATCGCACGAAATTGACCATCCCGCAATCGAACACCAATCTCTTCTGTTTCGTGTACCTGGCTTATCTTTGAAACAACCGCTCCTTTCGGATTCTGTATAAGAGCATAGCCCTTCGAGAGGATCGTATCCGGGTGAGAAGCGTGCAAAATTCGCTCAATAAACGCTACCTTCTGCACAATCCCCTCGTGCCAACGCTCAGCCGCATGCAGAAGTTCACTCACTTGGTGCGTAAACGTTGCCTTGCAGAGCTGCTGCCAGCGCTCTGAACCGAGGCGAAATCGCTCAATCAGGCGTAGAATCCGCTCGTACTGCTCAAGCAATCCTCCTCGAATGCGCTGATCGAGGACCGATAACTCGTAAAGCACATCTTCCCGATCGGGTACTAAGCGGCGCGCGCAATCCGTTGGCGTTGAACCGCGTACATCTGCAACCTCTTCAGCAAGCGTGACATCGCGCTCGTGGCCAATCCCAACCAGTGTAGGAAATGGACATGCAAAGATCGCTCTAACAACACGTTCGTCATTAAACGTCATAAGCTCCTCTAAAGAGCCGCCTCCTCGCGTGATCACGACGGCATCATACACGCTTGTCGTGCCAGCGATTCGTTGCAGCGCCTGAACAACGCTTTCTACAGAACCGGCTCCTTGTACGAGCACGTGATATAGATCGATTTCTAATCCTTGCCAACGTTCGCTCAAGATACGAACGAAGTCTCCATACGCCGCGCTTTCACGCGAGGCGACAAGCGCGATACGTACTGGGTAGAGCGGCAACGATCGTTTTCGCTCTTCGTTAAATAAGCCCTCACGCTCTAATTTTGCTCGCAAATCTGCCAGCGCCCGTCGCAGATCCCCTTCGCCGACAAGCTCAACACGCTCAACCGAAAACGAGAATTTTCCATATTTAGGATATAGCTTCGGCGTCCCATACACCTTAACCCTCATTCCATCCAAAAGCGGCACACGTAACTTTTGCGCCACAGAGAAACAGGACACGAGCCCGCCCTCGTCCTTCAACGAAAAATTCACCCACTGTCCTTGCGACAACCGATATTCGCTCACCTCTCCTTCGATGGCGACGGTTGGCTCCCAAATCGCTCGAAAGGTGTCGTTCACATACTGGATAAATTGAGAAACCGTCATCATCATAAACATGTTTCACGCCCCATTAGCCCGCTAATCAATCGGCTGCGGGCCTATCCCGGCAATAGATGGATTCGTTCCCGCGATGACCGAGCTCAAAATCCCTGCATCCGAATAGGTCGCTAACTCTTTTAATCGAGAAACCCTCTCTTCTCCTTCTACAACGCGTGGCTGACTGGCGTCAATTTGGATGGGAATGGGCTCTAATGACGTCATAACCGCTTTAGAAGACACCGTGTCCTTGGAAAAAACGAGTTTTACAGCGAGCGCCTGCCGCGTTTCTAAAGAAAAGTCCTGGTCGAAGATAAAGTTACCTAATGACCACACGATTGGCGCGCCGTTGTACACACCGATTCCCTGTTCCCAATGTGGATGACCACCTATCACCGCATCTGCTCCATGATCCACAAGCCATTTTCCCAACTCTTGCACGGATGCCGTCGGCGTATGCTGGTATTCTTCACCCCAATGCATAAACACTAATACAAATTGAGCGAGTCCTCTGGCGCGTCGCAGCGTTTTTTCTGCCGCTTCACGATCGAGCAGGTTGTCGGTCGTATTAAATCCGACAAACGCAAACGAAACACCTTTTACCGTTGTCGTCGCAAGCGCGATGTCACCATCTTCTACTTGATGGCCAAATACCAACAGCCCACCCTCACGCAAACGTTTAACAGAATCTTCATAGCCCGCTTTCCCTTGATCTAGAGCATGGTTATTTGCCTGAGAAACCGCATCGATTCCGGTTTCTTTTAAGACGGAAAGCCATTTTGGCAAAAAGCGAAAATCTATCGACTTGTTTGGCGGTCGATGCGTATCCGTGAGCGGCCCCTCTAAATTTGCAACCGTGTAATCAGCGTGATTCAGCCAACCGTCTGGCAACCGACGGAATGGGTACATTGGATCGTTTGACCGAGCCGTTCGCGCCTCTACATTTCGATCTAGCATAACATCTCCGACAACCAATAACGACACCGTTTCGATAGGCGCTGCTTCGGTGATTGCCGGCGTGGAAGACACGACACTCGTTGTAACTTCGGGCAGTAAAATGGGCGGCGCCACGATCTGAGTAGGTGTTTTTGGGGTGCCGCTCACGACCAGGCTTAACCCAAGCAGAAATGTACTAAATAGGAAGATTCCACCCACGATCCACGGCCACTTTTGCTGTTCCATAACGTTCTTTATGGTTGTAATTCTTTCCCTTCAGGAACTCCTTCTACCCGAATCACGACACGTATCACTCCAGAAAACTGTTTCATGGTTCGCTCGATTTGTGCCCGAATCGCCGTTACTCGACAGGAGTCACTTACGCCATCTTGAAGCGCCGAAGAAAACGTCGCCGTCGCCGTCCCTTTGTTCACGACCAAGGAACGTAACTCAACGCCTGCCGGCAAGACACTCACAAGCGGCTTGCTTCTTGTCCCGAACTTCTCCTCGGGCTGAATAGCGAGCAAACGACGGAGCGTCGCTTCTGTTGGAATGAGTGTTTTGGGAAAACCCACCTCCCAGGCTTCCACCTTGGAACAGTCCGTTGTCGCCGACTGTGGACGTAAATACACGTTCGCGCGCGTGACCTTGAACGGTTGGAACTGCACCGGGATCGTTAATCGATCTTGTTCGGAGCCATCTTTTGCCGAATAGGTAAAAAAGGTCAGCGTTCCGGTGACAGAACCTGTGGGCGGATGAAAAAAGAACTCGCGTAACGCAAATTCTCCGGGAGATCCCACGTCTTGGCTTGAATAGGTAATGGTTCCACGATCAACCGTGCGTCCTGGTTGATCCTCGATCCTCCATTGTAGTGTATTTTCAAATGCGATTGCCGTCCCCGTTACAGAGAGCGGATTTTCCACAGTCATTCGTTGATATGATTCGGCAATACAGATCGCGTTCCGTTCCCCACAAATAAATCCAGGGGGACGAATGCGAGCAACTCCCGGTTTTCCGTCTGGAGAGCCGTCACCCACTGAAAACGATGGGATAAACGCCTGCGTGCTCGACGCCACCGTTGAAATGGTGTTTCGAACATCCTCCAGTGAACGCGTTGGCGCCTGAACACGCATCACAAGAAGCAACAAAGCGACAAGAGCAATAACCACCGCCACAAATAAACTCACTCGGGCGTGCGGAGAAAGGGTTTTCATACACCTCCATTGTGACCTACTTGCCCGTTTCTGCCAACGCAGGCTCTAACACAAGACCAACCTGAGCACCGTTTGGGACATCGCCCCCATTCCAATCATGTATCGATGAGAGTAGATTCTCGCGCGTGTATAAAAAGCTCTCACCCTTACGCGTGCCAGGATCGTTCGTAATCCACTTTCCGTCGGTTGTGTACCCTTTAATCACTAGCATATGATATATCGGCCCTCCCCCACGAAAGTTAGGATTAGCCAAGGTCTTACCGTTGGCCGGAACAATTACCGGCAACCCTTTCGCCAACCACTTTTTGACATCTTCAGCCGTTTTAATGGGAAACACCGTTGCTTTCCGCCCCGAAAAATAGGCCTCCGACATTTCTTTCATTTCTGCGGCGCTTGCATCAATCTTTTCTGGAGAATATCGCGCTTGTTGCCACGCGACAAAATCTAAAATCGCCTTATCCCCTTCGGTTGGCGTGAAGGCCTTTGTTTGTCCACGTAAAAACGCGTCTACCATGATCACGGACGCCTCTTCGCATGCCTCCTGGTAAGGCATAGACCAATCCTGCTTTGGCGCTTGGCTTAAAAACGGAACCGCAAGATGAACAGAAGCCGGGTACGCTTTGTTCGTGCCACTAACCGTTGTCGTCACATTGATAACGGCCGTTGTTGTCGTTGATGAAATGATGCCCTTTGTTGAAGTGACCCCTGATACTACAGGCGAAACCGAAGTAACTGAAGTAACCGGTAGCGAAGGGGTGGCAACCGGCTGATATGGAACAGCCGCGGGCAAACGAGCCGTCACTGGCTCTACCTGCCGTGTTTGCCACAGGAAAACTCCTCCTCCTACGAAGAGCAACGCCACCGGCACGATAAGCCATCGGTACTTCATGTCTTCACTCTACTCTGAGCGGGATACCAATGCCAAGCAGATGATGACGCGATCTAATCAAACGAAAGCGTTCCCGTTCCGTACGAAGGCCGCAAAAAGGCGGCAAAAACAAGTGGTGATACTAACCAAAACGTTCGGCCCGCTTGGCTTAAAAAGATCTCTGGGATCATGCCCGGCCAACGCTGAACGAGCGCTGGCGGCAATACCTGGGCGTACAACGTCATGGCCAAACCAAGAAATAACATCGCAAATAAAATCGCTTCCCACCACGTTCCTTCGCCTGGTAAAAGGTCCTGCACGTGCGGTGAGCGGCGCAACAAGATGGCGGATAATACCGCGAACACCGTTAGCCAGATGGCGGGCAATGTGGGGCTCGGCGGCAAACTAAGCCACTGGTTCAACCAGGCAACCAGGGGTAAATGCAGCGAAAAAAAAGCCCCAATATACAGCGCTAACACCGGCACCAAGCTTCGACTCCGCCCCAACGTCAACCCATAGATCGATGCCATGACGAGAAATAGCGCAACATATGGCGCCTCCAGTGGTAAACGGGTCAGAAACGGCTGAATCTGTGAAGGAACGGGCATATGCCTATTGTAACACGACTAGCGTGTGGAGGAAGCGGCCCGCAAAACCAGGAAAAATGGCAGGGGCGCGAACGGTTCAACCCGTTCATTCCATTCAGGCGTGATCCAGGCGTACCCCGTCGACGGTCCGCCATCTAAGTTTGCGACCGACTCCCAGCGCACCGGCGTCTCTTGCATGAGTTGCGTGAGCTGACGAAGTGTTACGCCCTCAACCGGCACAAATCCAAGATACGATCTTCCTTCTGTATCGACTCCCAAAAAGGTTCGTCGTGCGTACTGGCCGGTTTCCTCTGTAAAGGCCTCGCGACCGTTTTTTATCAGCCAAGGGTAGGTCTGAAACGCCACATCCGCCGATTTTCGTCGTGTTAGACCCAAATGTACACCCTCATGAGAAAAGCTCACCCAAAGCGATCGATCTAGATCAAATTGCCGTGCGCTTTCTCGCGAGTCATGAATGTACAGATCACCGGAAGGCTGCCCATCCGGATGAAAGTACCCCGCATTCATAAGTAGCATCACGTCGCTCATTGTTTCTTGCCACGAAGAGAACGGCCTTGCCTGACTCAGGGTTGTCGTCACAAATCGCCATTCGAGACCCTCTTTAGGCAGACGAAAGAGAACGATTTTCGCGGCAACCCCATCGTGTACAAGACGCTCTTCAAAACGAGATACGCCCCGTCCAACATCCTTCCAGGCCGATTCTTCGGTAGGCAGCGTGAGTTGCTTTGCGCAACCTGCTCCCAAAAAACCGATAACACAAAAGAGGCCGAGCAAGAGCATTCTTCCCTGTCCTTGCTTCAACCTCTTCATACTTGATCGACTATGATCGTTCTAACTTCTTTTTGACCTCAATAACGATCTTTTTTGCATCCACAATTTCCTGCGAGCCTGCATCCATATCGCGAATAATAACCGTGCCATCGAGCACTTCTTTCTGTCCAATGACGAGAGCCCATTTCGCTCCTGAACGATTGGCCAAGTCCATTTGTGACTTGATGGACGGCTTTGACAGCGAGGCGCCCACCCGAATGCCCGCCTTGCGCAGCTCCTCAAAAATTGGAAGGGCTTTTTTGCGACCCATTTCGCCTAACTGAGCCAAAAACACATCTACTTTTTCATCCTCCTCCGTGGCAACATGCGGCATACGCGAGAGGAGACGATCGACACCGAGCCCAAAACCAGCCGCCGGCGTTGGACGACCGCCCAACATCTCGACCAAGCCATCGTAACGACCCCCGCCACCGATCGCTGTTTGCGCTAATTCCTGATCGTCACTCGTGGTGTAGAGTTCAAAAACCGTTTTGGTGTAGTAATCCAAACCACGCACAAGGTATGGATCAAGCTGGTATGGGACGCCCGCCTCATCAAGATATTCCAACACACGCATGAAGTGCGTTCGCGATTCTTCGTCGAGCCAATCCACAATCTGTGGAGCTTCCGCTTTCAGCTCCTGCATGCCTGGATCTTTGGAATCAAGTAGGCGTAGTGGATTCTTGAGCAAACGCTTCTTATCATCTTCAGATAGCTTGCTCTTTTTAGAACGAAAGTACGTAACCAGTGCATTTTTGTACTGAGCACGCGATTCTGGCGTTCCAATCGAGTTAATACGAACGACCGCATCAATGCCGAGCTCTTTTGTGATCAGCCATGACAGCAAAATAAGCTCTGCATCAACGATCGGATCGGCGTCGCCAATGCTTTCGACGCTTACCTGATAAAACTGGCGAAAACGACCGGCCTGAGGGCGGTCATAGCGGAACATAGGACCCACGCACCACATTTTGACAGGCTGGGGAAGGTTCAACATGCCGTGCTGGATGTAGGCGCGAACCGCCCCAGCCGTCGCCTCGGGGCGCAACGAAACATTTTCTCCGCCTGGCGTTTCCCAGGTGTAGAGCTCTTTTTCAACAATATCCGTTGCTTTTCCGACGCCTCGCACAAAAAGAGCCGTTTCTTCGACCATCGGAAGTTCGATTTGGCGATAGCGGTAGGCCTCTAAAATCGACCTCGCCGTGTCTCGAACGGCGTTCAACAGACGCGTGTCATTTGGCAAAAGGTCGCGGAACCCACGCAATAACTGAATCGCTTGCGGGGCCTTCTTTGATACCACCCCTTCTTCCGATGCGGCCGGTGCGGCCTTCTTTGCATCCGTTTTCTTCACTGGCATAACCTGAGAGATTAAAAATGATAGGCAGGAACTTCGTTAAATACCGACCAGCGATGGATAGGATATCCACGCACCCAAACACGACCGATTAATGCGCTTCGCTGCACGGGACCAAACGAACGAGAGTCCGCACTGACTTCGCGGTTATCTCCCATTAAGAAATACTCGTTTTCTCGTAACGTCACCGGACGCATGGAGTAGCGCTCCGCGCCCATGGCCACGGGTTCAAGATAGCCCTCCTCAAGCGTTTTTCCGTTTGGGTGCTTCTCGTTGTAGATAATCACGCGATCATTCACGATTTCAACCGTATCCCCCGGAAGACCGATCACGCGCTTGATGAAGTACTTGTCCGGATCAATGGGCGGTCGAAACACGACCACCTCTCCCCGCTCTGGCTCTCGAAGTCGATAAGAGAACTCATCGATGATCAAATATTCATGCTGCAAAAAGGTGGGTTCCATGCTTTTTCCCTCCACGTAAAAAGGCTGGACCAAGAAATAGCGAATAGGAACGATGATCACGAGTGTGAGCGCCGCTACTTGAATCAGGTCAAGAATGAAGGCTAACGCTGATTTTGCTCGTGTGGTCTTCGGTTCTACACCAACTTCTGGTGTGAGAGATGACTCATTTGTCATAGGGCCTATCCTAGCGAAAGCGACTGCGTTTGTCGAGAAAACCGCTTCGTTAAGAGCGTTTCGTTAAGAGGGTAAAGCTGTTTTCGTCATTTTCAGGATCGCTTCCCATTCGACCGGCCGCACAGGTTGAACCGAAAGCCTCGATTGACGCAAAAGCTCCATGTTTCCGAGCGTTGGCATAGACTTAATCTCATCCAACCCCAATCCACGCATAAGCGGCTGGGCAAACTCGATATCGACACAGACCCAACTTTCGCCGGCCTCTGCGGTCGGGTCGGGGTACGCCGCCTTGACCACGCGAACCACCCCCACTATCTCACGATCATCTTGGCTGTGATAAAAGAACGCCAAGTCACCAACATGCATCGCTTTCAGGTGGTTCCGCGCCTGAAAGTTTCGAACACCATCCCATCGCGTTCGTTGATCGCGTTGCAAGTTCTCCCAAGAGTACGTATCTGGATCACTTTTTAAGAGCCAATAAGCCATAGTGGTTACACAAGAAATGACTGAACAAGCTGCATCGCCTCTCCCTGTTCTCGAATCCATTGAATCTGAGGTTCTTTGCGAAACCACGTTCGCTGACGACGTGCGTACCGCCAAGTATCATGTGCGACCGCCGTTTCGAGCATTTCTCGATCAGAACGCTTTTCGTGAAGCGCGTGCGCAATGATACGAAAGCCGATACTCATCATGAGCGGCGACGCTTCAGAAACCCCATTTTCCAACAAACCTTGTATCTCTTCCACCCAACCGTTCTCAAACTGACGATGAACCGTCGCTCTGATTTGTTGTTTTAACTCATCTGTAGAGCGATCGATTCCGATCTTGCAAAAAGCATACGGCGGAGACTGCTTTTCTGGAATCAGAGGCTGCCCAGCCATTACCCGTTCTAAGGCACGTAGCACGCGATGCGGGTTTTGAAGGTCGATCTTTTCACGAGCCGCAGGATCATGTTCTAAAAGCCGACGAACTCGTTCGTTCAAGTCAAGAGGGAGTAATTCATCTCGTAAACCTGGCTTCGGCTCCCCCGTAAACACAAACCCCTCCGTAAATGCTCGAATGTAGAGCCCGGTCCCTCCCACAATGATAGGCACCCTCTGCCGAGATAGAACGTCATCGACGCACACTTTTGCTGCTTCACACCAACGAGAAACGGTCCACGCGTCGTGAGGCACGCTCACAGCCATCAAATGATGCGGAACGCCGTCCACAACGTAGACGCTCTTGCCGTCGCGTTCTTCCCATCTCCCTTCAGGCACCCCCGTTCCGATTGGCGCGTCACGATAGAGCTGTCGAGCGTCCGCATTCACTACTTCGCCATGGCACGCTTTAGCTAGCGCTAAACCGAGCGCCGTTTTTCCTGACGACGTCGGCCCCATAACACAGACAATGTTAGGCTTGAGCATGTGGAGTTTGTATTGGCGTCACATCAAGCGCCCACACTTTGGCTCCGGTGATGGTGATTGGAATCAGTTTACCAACAAGGGATTCGTCCTGTGAAGGGGACCGGCAGAGCTTAAGCTCGGCATTCGCTCCCGAAGCGAGACCGCTTTCGACTCGTTCCACCAACATTTCCGACGCCTTTCCCACGTACGCTTCGTTTTTCCGCAAAGAAATTTCTTCCATCACACCCTGTAACACGTCCCAACGACGGCGCTTTTCCTCGACCGTTACATCATCTGGAAAGACTTTCACCGCGAGCGTGCCTGAACGCTCTGAATATTGGGCGTTATAGGAAATATCGAAGTCTACTTCACGATAAAGAGAAATGGTTTCATCGAACTGTTCTGTCGATTCTCCTGAAAAGCCAACAATGATATCGCTTCCCAGCGCGATCTCTGGTCGTTTTTCTTTAATCTTACGAATCACGTCGAGATATTGCTCCCGTGTGTATTTACGGTTCATGCGACGCAGAATCTCGTTATTCCCAGATTGTACGGGCAAGTGAAGATAGTTCACTTGCTTCGGAAGAGTAAGCGCATCAATTACTTCGTCCGTCATGGACATGGGGTGCGCCGCCGTCCAATGCAAACGCCTCAGCCCCTCAATTTGGTTGATCTCCCAAAGCAATGCCGCAAAGTGATCTTTGTACGGGTTTTGCGGTGAAAACGATTCTGGATCGGTTGCTTTAAACGAATTTACCGTCTGCCCAAGCAGTGTGACTTCTAAAATGCCGTGCGCGGCTAAATCGCGACACTCTTCGATGATATCTTTCGCCGGACGGTTGCGCTCAAGCCCGCGCGCATGCGGCACGACGCAATAACTACAAAACTTATTGCATCCTGTTTGAATGGTGACATATGCCTGAACACTCGGCGCGCGAAGAGGCCGGATCTTGAGATAGTCCGTTTTCAGATCATCAGAGTTCACTAAGTCTGGACGCAGCTCCGCGATCCACTTTGGCAGGTGAATCATGTCAGGTGTAGGAAAGTAGAGGTCCGTTCCCGGTAAACGACGACGAAACTCTCCCTTTTTATCGCGCCCCGGCATACAACCTGTGACCGCAACAATCAGTTTGGGATTTTTCTTTTTATATTGAAGATATTTTTCCTGCGAACCAAAGACTCGGTCTTCTGCTGACTGACGAACACTGCAAGTGTTCACAAGAATCACATCCGCCTCGGACTCCTCTTCGGTGGCCACAAAACCAAGCGACGACAAAAGCCCCGCAATGCGTTCGCTGTCATTTTTATTCATTTGGCAACCAAAGGTCGTGATGTGAAATCGAGGCGACATACCGCCCTATTCAAGCGGATATCACGCAAAAAAGCAATCCTTCTCCTTACCCGTTCATCTCTTCCTCGATTTCCATTAAACGATTGTACTTTTCGACGCGCTCCGAACGAGAGAGAGACCCGGTTTTTATGTATTCCGATCCACAGGCAACGGCTAAATCGGCAATAAACGTATCGCCCGTTTCACCTGACCGATGCGAAATAGAAGTGGCCCACCCTGCTTCATGCGCCATCTTAATCGCCTCTACCGCTTCAGTGAGCGTGCCGATTTGGTTTACCTTAATCAAAATCGTGTCAGCCGCAAAACGATCAATGGCCTTCTTTAAGCGCTTTGGATTCGTGACAAGAAAATCATCTCCCACGACATGAACGCGATGCTGAAAAAGAGGAAACGCCATTTGCCAGGCCTGCCAGTCGTCTTCCGCAAATGGATCTTCAATGGAAACGAATGGATATTTATCCACCCACGAGAGATATCGGCGCAGTAATTCGTCTGACGTAAACGAAGCCCCTTCTGCGCGGAAACGATACCTCTTGTCTTTTGCCTGATAGAGTTCTGAACTTGCGATATCTACGGCCAAGCCAACGTCTTTTCCGGGTTTATACTTCGCTTTCTTAATCGCTTCGATCAATAAATCAAATGAAGCTTCTGTTTTTGGGAGATGTGGCGCAAACCCTCCTTCATCGCCTACGGTGGTTGCAAAACCGTCATCGGTAAGAAGACCTTTTAGGACATGGAATATTTCCGAGCCACACCTTACCCGTTCCGCCATTGATGCTTGCTTAGGAACGATCATGCATTCCTGCACATCCATCACCCAATGCGCATGTGCGCCGCCATTCAAGACGTTCATCGTAGCAAGTGGAAGACTTGCTTTACGAGCGAAACGATATGTTTCACGTAAGGATTGCCAGAGCGGCAAACGACGTTCCTCTGCAGCGGCCATCGCACACGCTAAAGACACCGCGAGGACAGCGTTCGCTCCAAGCTTTTGCTTTGTTTCCGTCCCATCGAGCTCGAGCATACTGCGATCGATTTCCTCTTGTTGAAACGCGCTTTTCCCTACCAACCGTGGGGCGATTTTTTCTTCGATGTGCTTTACCGCCTTACGAACACCAAGCCCACCATAGCGCGAGCCACCATCACGAAGCTCAAGCGCCTCGTGAGACCCTGTGGACGCACCCGATGGCACGCGCGCTTCGGCAAATAATCCTGATCGCAAAATAACGCGACAAGCGACGGTGGGATTACCGCGCGAATCAAGAATCTCTCGCGCTTTGACGGCACGAATCAGGCCACGGGAAAAGAACATACAAGTTACACCTGTAGTGTATCACAGGTGTGCCAAAGGGGTTCCACCCCCTTCAATCCTGGTTTAGGAAATTTCGACTTCATCGAGAGATTCCGGCTTACGCCGGGATGCGGGGCTTCGCCCCGGACCCCTTAAGCACGAAACATAAAATTACCAAAGTAAAAACCAGCTCGATTGGATGCAGAACGAGGAAGAAACGAGACTTTACCAATCAAAAAAACCTCCCTCGTTTGGATGAAGAGCGAGGCGGTGTTCAACAAATTAAAAACCAGCTCGATTGGATGCAGAACGAGGAAGAAACGAGGCTTTTTGCGAGGCGTACGAGAACGTACGTTGAGCAAGAAACGCAGCTTCTGACAAAGTTATGCGCCAATCTAGCTGGTTTTCTCTTAGCGGATTTCGAAGGTGACGACGACGTTTGATGTGACATCCAACGACCCGCTCTGAATACTTGGTGCGACATATCCTCCACCGCCACCCATTCCATCTGCGCGATATGAAGGCGTCATCGGGAGCGCTGAGTACGCATAGGGCGTTTCGCTAAACGAGACGACACGAACGATTTCTACGCCGAGTGACTGCGCGAGCTCATTTGCTTTCTTTTTCGCGTCTTCCAAGGCTTTTTTGCGAGCCTCCTGCTGAAGACTCGTCGGCTCGTCAATCGTAAAGGTAATGCCGTTCACTTGGTTCACTCCCACCTGTCCCGCTTTTCCAAGCACATCACCAACACGAGAAAGATCACGCACCTTCACTGAAACGGCCTGCGTAATTGTATACCCATTCACACGAGAAGCGCCGTCACGGTAGTCGAAACGCGGCTGAATGTTGTAGTTGCTCGTCTGGATATCGTCCGCCTTGATACCTATATCGCGCATCGCGGCAATAATCGCGTTCACGCGTTGTGTGTTTTCTTTTTGAACATCAGCAACATTTTCACCCTCGTTAAACACACCAAGCTCCAACATCGCGAGCGTTGGCTTGCTGCTAATCTTGCCGTTTCCTTCAATGTTAATCGTGTCACGAATACCGGATGGCTTGCCGATAAACTTGCGTTCGATAGAGAGGTTCCACGCTTTCATGGCGAGAAATACAGAAAGAAGAAGAAGCGCAATCACCACCATGATAGAAGCGAGTGGATTGTCTTTAAATGATGGCCACATAAAAAATGAGAGAGCGCGGCTAAAACCGCTTGTTTCTATTATGCCTAATGTTGTTTTTTGCGTAAAGCGAACCGCCGACGAAGCGCTTGTATTCCTGGCAATTTTCCGTTATTTGCAAAAAAATCAAGCATCGCTCCCCCGCTCGCCGCAAGATAATCTACGCGCTTCTCTAAACCCTGCGACACAACACGCGGAATGGTATCCCCTCCGCCAATCACTCCATACAAGGAACGGGCACTGTAGCGTGCGTAGATCGCCGCAAAGTGGTCGGTTCCTTCTGCAAAAAGATCGTTTTCTACAACACCAAACGGCCCGTTCCAAAGAGCAACCTTTGCGCCTTGAAGCGCTTTTGCCCACACCTTAAGCGTACGCGGACCAATATCCACAATATATTCGTGCTCCTTGATATCATCCGGCGTTGCATACCGTGTTCTAACTTTCTTCTCCGGGGATGCCGACACAACCACATCTTCTGGCAAATGAACGTTCTTCGCTTTGATGAGCTCCTTTGCCTGCTTCACGCATTCTTTTTCGAGATACGACTTCCCCACCGACATGCCACGAGCCGCAAACACACACGTCGCCATCGCCCCGCCAAGAAATAACTGATCAGCCCTTGTCCGCATCGCCTGGATCGCTGGAAGTTTTGTTGATAGCTTTTTTCCGCCAAAAAAAGCAATAAACGGCTTTTTCTTGTTTTGAAGAACACGAGAGAGTTCAGCCCATTCTCGCTCAAAGCTTAATCCTGCATAACTTGGGAGTAATGCCGGCACACCCACGATACTTGCATGTGCTCGATGTGAAGCAGAAAACGCATCATTTACATAACAGGTTGCCAGTGAAGCCAGTTTTTTGGAAAAGCTCACAAGATTTTTTTCTTCCCCTTTATAAAATCGAAGATTTTCAAGCAAAATTACGCTTCCAGGCGCTGCCGATTGAACACATTCTTCGATATGCGAAAATTCTCTTTTATTCTCCAACGATCCATCCAAAAAATCGTGCCCGAGATGCATGCTCTTTTGCAAAAAATCACTAATCGGTCGGAGCGAGTACGATACATCCCAACCTTCTGGGCGACCAAAGTGACTCACTAACATAACAACCGCTCCTCGTTTTTGCAGCCACGTGATCGTTTCAAGAGAACGGGTCAATTTGAGCACTTCTTCGGGCGCGATATCCGCTGGCGATGGAATATTAAAGTCGACGCGTACGAGAACACGCTCTCCATGCCAATCCCGCTTTTCTTTGATCGATCGAACGCTCATAGCGCCTTGAGAGCCAAATCCACTAAACGATTGGAGTATCCCCACTCGTTATCGTACCACGCAACAACCTTCACCATATCTCCTTCGACGACCTTTGTAAGAGAAAGATCGACAATCGAAGATGCGGAGTGACCAATAAAATCACTTGAAACAAGCGGCTCGCTCGTGACTGTTAAAATTCCTTTCCACTCCGGACGTGCTGAGGCTCGAACAAATAATTGATTCACCTCCTCAACCGTAACTTCTCGCTTTGTAATAAGCGTGATATCGGATAGCGATACAACCGGCGTCGGAACACGCATCGAGAGGCCGTCAAACTTGCCTTTCAGCGAAGGAATAACGAGGCCCGTTGCGATGGCTGCACCCGTGGTACTCGGTACAATATTTTCGGCGGCCGCACGCGCATCGCGCAAATCCTTAGCCGGACCATCTTGCAACACCTGCGAGGCGGTGTAGGAGTGAATGGTCGTCATGAGCGACTTTTTGATACCGAACGCCGTTTCCATAAGCGACATGACGGGCGCAATACAGTTGGTCGTACAGCTCGCATTGCTAATGAGCGCATCACCCGGCTGAAGATCATGGTCATTGACGCCCATCACAAACGTTTTCACGCCCTCCCCTTTTGCCGGAGCGGAGATCACAACTCGCTTCGCCCCTGCTTTTAAATGCGTTTCGGCGCCTTCTTTGTTCGTAAAACGGCCCGTACATTCAAGAACGATGTCGATACCAAGCTTCTTCCATGGCAAGAGCGATGGGTCTTTTTCCGCAAAGACTGGAATCGCTTTGCCATCGATAATGAGGTTTTTCTCATCAAAACGAACATCCGCTGGGAACGAGCCGTACACGGTGTCGTGTTTTAGGAGATAAGCAAGCGTTTTTGTATCAGCTAGATCATTGATCGCGACCACGTTAAACCCGGCCCGCTTCCACCCCGCCTTGAGAGCATTTCTCCCGATACGACCGAATCCGTTAATGGCAATGTTCAGCATACGCATCTATCATATCTCGAATGCCAAACACCGTGAACCTGCGTTGACATCTGGCGGGGCTTTGGGTAGGATTTGGCCACCAATTCGCACGCATAGCTCAGTTGGTTAGAGCGTTACATTGACATTGTAAAGGTCCGTGGTTCGAATCCACGTGCGTGCACCATACAAAAATACCGGTTTTTAAAACCGGTTTTTTGTATATGCTTGTACCGTGGACGCGAACCACCGGTTCGATCGTCGAGGACAGCGAGGGAAGGAAAAGACCATTTTCCTTCCGAGCGACGCAGACGATGTTCGCGAAGCGAACCATCCACGTGCGTGCACCATACAAAAATACCAGTTAAATACTGGTATTTTTGTTTTCTTTAAACAAAAAACGGGGCTTATTTGCCACCGTTAGATCTCTTGCCCTCAGCGCCGGGAGCGACCAGCAGACTATACCGGCGGTCGGATCCAATAAATTGCGCCAAGTCAACCATATCGTTCATACAGACACCTTCCAAGGCCGCACGTCGTTCCGTTAGCGAGGTGATACGCTGGTACATCGCTATATCAGACATCGCATCGTCACGAATGCCACGACCGCTCCTGTCAACCATGAGTAGACTCGCGATCTCGCGACGCCTAGCCCGCTCTAAAAGCCCATCATCCGTTGCCATACGCCCAACGGAACTATCGACCACATCATCAATGCCGTCAACCGCATCCAAATCCAGAGCCTCAGAAGCGATTGTCCATTCGTAAAAACCGGGCAAGCGAGCGCACGACGCACGAATGTCATAGGCCCACGCCCTGTTCTCTCGAACCTCTTTCCAAAGCAATTCGTTTAGCATACCCAACCCGATGTCTACAACCGCCTGCGAAAAACGACCTGGGATTCTGGATCGACTATCGTACATCGCTGCCCGCATAGCGGACGATGGATTGAATACGTAACGGTTTTTCACTGGACGGCAAGCATCTGCTTCTGGCGCGGAAAATAGTGCTCTCGCGCCCGTTTTACCAGAACCGAAGGGACTTGCGAGAAACAACTCCGATAACCGACCTAAGGACATGCCACCGACGGTGACGATGCTTATATTTGAAGGTGCATAGAAGGTCTCATGGCACTTCTGAAGATCATCTTTTGTGATCTTCTGTATCGAGCCGAAAGACCCGATAGGGCGAGCAAATCGCTCAAACCAAGTGCCGTGATGCAATGCCGTTTGCCTACTCATGACGAGGTCGTAAGCGGTCTGTACAGGGAAATTCTTCTTGAACTCCGCCAAGATAATACGCCGTTCTTGCTCCACAACACGATCGACGCGAGTGTCGATAAGGGCGCCGCCAAGCGCACTCAGTGCGATCGCAATCACCCTCTCATCAACCGGGAGAAAGCACCGATATTCTGTCGCGTGGTAGCGTGTTTCGCCAAAGTTAACATCACCACCACACGCTTCAATGAGCAAACGGATTTGCCCTTGCGAGACAGGTCCACTTCCAGACACGACATGCTCAACGAAGTGAGCGAGTCCTTCGCGGTCAACAGGATCATGAGATGCACCACCATAAACTACAAAACCCAGTGCAATCCACGGACGACCAGCCCAATGAACCGAGTGAAGCGCAAGACCATTAGACAGCCGTACCATCTCAAATTCAGCAAACGGATCCCACATGACACACCTCCGAGGAAGCGCTTGCACTTCCCGAATGTTTACTATCAGATTTTTGAGAAAAAATCAATGGATTAACTGAGTTAGACCTGGTACGTACCAGGTACAGACCTGACACTGACCTGACCCGGAAACGGCCCCGACGGCAAAAAAACACACGTCAGGTGGACGTGTGAGGCGCGGGGAGCCCCCAGAACTCGGCGAGCTTGGGGAGCATCTTCTTGAAATCATCCGACTTCACGGGCTTGGACAGAAACCGATCCGCGGCGATCACTCCCCTTGCCACGGGATCAGCTATAAGCGCCTCGTGAGGCAAGCCGCTCGTGAGAACCGCGAAACATCTCTCTCGAAGCACTTTGTATTGAGCGACCTTGATGAGCTCAGAGCCCGGCTCGGGACCCAGATCGTAATCGGTCACGAGAAACAGCTTGCATTCATGATGCTTCGACAGTTGGTAGAGCCATGCCACACCATCGTCATACGATCGTACCAGCGCAACATCCAGATCTCTCTTGATCTCGGGCCACCGTTGCACCAAGAGACCCCGAACCATCCGTGCCACAGCGCTT
>CAZIVC010000005.1:43517-85974 GCA_964542945.1 uncultured Gammaproteobacteria bacterium | reverse complement strand
TGGCCGCCGGTTAGAGCGGCTCATCAAAAGGCTCCCGACGCGAACCTTAGTGGTCAAAGCGTTAGTACCAACGCTCCACAGTCGCTCGAAACTCCCATTTTCAGCCAAAACTCTCTGGTCAAAAGCCAGGGGGTTTTGCTTTTTGGCGCTTCTCGGATGAATGGCGGCCTTGCCTACTACTGATATCCTTTTCTATTTCGTTCAATGGTCAAGTGAGCATCGCGAGTTTTCTTTGGTCTAAACATTTCACTTACCAAGCCGCCTGCATAAAAAATTTGAGTAGATCCTATTTTGTAGATGCGCGTACCATGATTGTGTTTTTTGATCAGCTCCGGCGTAGCCAGCGAGTAATATGAGCTCGATTTCGTCTGTAAAGCGAAAATCGTCGGTTTTTCATTGCAAGAGGGCTTATCCGTGGCCAGCGTCTTACTGATTGGGCGCTCAGGTCGCTATTTCTTTGCCCTGGTGAGCCGCGAGAAACGTGTGCTAGGATATGGCAAGTCGTTTTATGCCCACTCTAGCCATGCCAAAAGAAGCGCTTCCGTACATTCTCTACCAGCGCACCGAATACCTGTCTCATTTTTTGGTTCACCGCCTCTTAAAGAGAGTGGTGGCATACTGTCCAGCGCTTCAGCACGTGGTCATTCGCTTCGAATCAGTGTTTTACAAGAACGAGATTATTCATGTGTTTAGTGCGGATATGCAAAGTGAGGCGGCTTCGCTTCTACCGTACTTGCCATCGCCTTGCGAGCGAATTCTGGATATTGGTTGTGGCGTTGCGGGGGTCGACGCATACTTAAGCCGATCACTGCAGGGGGATGTTGATATCTATTTGTTGGATAAAACCCAGGTGGATAGCCGGGTATACTATAAGTTCGAGCGACAGGGGTCATTTTATAGCTCGCTTGGCGTCGCGCGACGCCTGCTGCGAGAAAACGGCGTTCCTTCTGAGCGGATTCACACAGAAGAAGCGACAGAAAATGGACGCATCCAGGCGGCACCAGGACTTGATTTGGCGATCTCGCTTATTTCTTGGGGATTTCATTATCCTGTTGCAACCTATCTTGAGCAGGTCTATACGCTCTTGCGACCGGGAGGAAGGCTTATTTTGGATGTACGTAAAGACACGGACGGTGAAGAGCGTTTACGTGAGCGCTTCACAAGTGTTGAGCGTATTCAAGAAGCAAAACGCTCGTTCCGTGTACTTGCGATTAAATAACAGAGCCACGAATGCGCTTTTTGCGCTTTCAGTCGTTCAACCGTCAACGCTGGATAGTTAAGTAATGTAAAAGGGAGTTTTACCGACATACGAAGCCCGTTATCTTATTGATCGCGTTCCCGCGTTTATTAGCAAGAACATCTTGCAAACAGGCGTTTTATCGACGCCCAAGGCGATTTCTGGAGTAAAAATCATTCTTTTGGTGCAAAAAGAAAAGGAGTATTTTTTTCGCGATGCGTATGGGGATAGCGTAGTGGAAGTGGTGGGCATTGAAACAAAGCCTATCTTAAACGCCCGTCAGAATCAGCGATTATTTTCTCTGGGTCGATACTTTATTGATTCGTTTTATACCAAGTATAAACAGTACGAACAGTATCGATCGAGTTCTTCGCGGCCGCTTCGTTATGTGATTGAAAGGATCTTGGTGAAGGTGGTGAGTCGCCTGACTTTTTTGCGTCCATTGTATCATTATTTATTTCTCCGGTACGCAGAAACAGCCTTGCTGCGGTCAGTGTTTGATGAATATAAACCGACCGTTGTTTTTTCAACAGATGCGTTTGGCCACATGGACGAGCTCATTGCGACCATCGCTGAACAGCGGGGAATTGAGCTGGTTTCTATGGTCCGGTCTTGGGATCATGCTTGGAATAAGGGGCTGTTACCAGTAAAAGCACGGCACATCGTTGTTAATAATACGGCCATTCGGGATGATTTGTGCTCCATGCATAGTGTTGCGGAGCAAGATGTTTTTGTGGGAGGGGTTCCGCAGCACGATCGATTTTTTCGTCGGGATGGGTTGGTTTCGAGAGAGGAATTTTTTCGCAAAATCGGGTTCGATTCGGCACAGCGCTTGATTCTTTTTCCCCCGCCGGAGCGCTTCTGTCTGATGCGGATGGAGATCCCTGTCAAATGATAAATCGCGCGATTGAATCAGGAGAATTACCCAATGATTTAGCGATACTCATTCGTAACCATCCGGGCATCCGGCGCAGATTCCGCCACTTTCTTCTCGATTTAAGATTGACATGCCGGGAACAGCGTTCTCCGCTGCGAACCTCAAGTTAAGCAAGCTCACGTTCGCAGACGTGGACCATCTTGCGAACTCGCTATTTCACGCGGACTTGGTGATGTATGTTGCGACAACCCTTGGAGTAGATTCGCTCACTTTTGATAAACCACAAGTCGTTGTGAACTTTGATGGATACAAAAAAGGCCGTTCATGCAGAGTGTGAAACGATATCAAGAGGAGGACCACGTGAAAAAATGATTTCTTGCGGAGGGGTTTGGGTGGTCAACTCGGAAACAGAGCTGATTCAAGCGATAAATACGTATCTGGAGAATTCGCAACTGCACAGAGATGGTGGTCAAACCACGATAATGCAGCAAATCTATACGGCGGACGGTTTGGCTGGGAAGAGAATCGGCGAGCATGTCGCGTCGCTTGTTGTTGATGCCTCTGAATTGTGAGCGCTCAGGGGACTTTGCTCTGAATCAATTGATGATCTCATGTATTCTTGTTTATTGAGAAAATTAGGAGCTTTATTTTTAGATGATTCTACGATATAATCGCGCGAGAGCCTCATGCTAGCTATGCGCTTTCGTCCCCTGTCTCGTTTTTTCTGGTTGCTCGGATGTGTTTTTAGTTTGAACACGCTTTTTTTGGCCGGAACAGCATCGGCGGCGACATGCACGATCACAACTGATCTCGTGGTGAGTTCAGCCTATGTTACCGCGAATTCTTGTACAGCGATTAACATTCAAGGAAACGTGAGCACCACCTGGATTGGAACGATCGACTTGGGAGGCGGTACCGTGACAGTAAAGAGTGGTTATACCATGACAATGGGCTCGTCTTCGCAGATGGTTTTGGGTGCGAGTGATGACTTGGTGATAGAGTCAACGGGTGTTATCACGCATCAGCAAAGGGACCCAATGGGCATTCAAATCACCGCCCGCAACGTGACGGTGACGGGAAGCATTGATGCTTCGTCAAAAGGATGTACCTCCAGCGATGTAGAAGCGTCAAACGGGTTTGGGCCAGACCTAACGACAGGGGTTTGTACACAGGGTGCTTCTGGGTATGGTCCGTCTTATTCGGGTGGAGCATATGGTGGCGTAGGTTCTCGTACATACGGTTCTGGAGTGACAACGGTATACGGATCTTCGACGTACCCTATCTATCTCGGTTCAAGCGGTGGCAGCGCTTCTTCCCCAGGAGGAGGGAGAGTCTCTATTATCGCCTCGGGTACGCTAACGATAAACGGAACGGTCAAGGCGGATAGCGGTACTCGAAGCGGAGACACTACTGGCGGTTCCGGTGGATCGGTTTACATAAAAGCGCTGACATTGGCCGGGACCGGGGCAATTAGCGCAAACGGTGGCAACGGAACAAGTCAGCTCCGTGGCGGAGGTGGAGGCGGTAGAATCGCGATCTACTATTCGGCTTCAACATTTGTTTTTAATTCAGCGAGTGTTTCTGTCCAAAATGGCGCACGTGGTAACGCTACTGCGGATAACTACGCTAAACGAGGAACGACATTCATTCTTGATCGGCAAACAGATGACGGTACAGGTAATTTGACGTTTGCCAGTGGCGCGCTGATTGCGAGCGACGCCGACTTATCACGTACGAGCATTACTGTAGCCACGAGCACGGTTATTCAATGTGATTCGAGCTTGGGAAGCGCGGTCGTTTCTTCAACTCAGGTATTTCGAATGCATATTGTGAGTATTGACTGTACAACGACGAACGGGACGAGTATTTCGTTTGTCTCAGATACGGGGATTGATTGGCAATATGTGACAACGAGTTTTTCAGGTACCTTAAACGAGCTATCAATCAGTTCTCCGTCGCTTTCTGTATCGTCAACGATTTTCGCAACAGCGAGCGCTAGCAGTGTAAGGATCGATGTCGACGCGTTCACGAACTCTAATTCGAGCACCTTTATTAATTCCAAGGCGAGCTCCTATACCACATTCGATGTTTCGCAGGATTTGACATTGACGAATTTTACTTATCAAGCGGGCCTGATGGGCAATTCAAGCGCTTCAGGATCGCATGTGTTTTTTTCATCGGGTTCGGCTCTTTCTTTGGTGAACGCACGTATTTATGCGAACGTTTCTACAACGGTAACAAGCTTAACGGTTGACTCTCAGTCGACGATTGATGCGTCTCGCATGGGTTGTGGTTCTTATGGGGCCGATGGGACAACGGGGTACGGTCCACATTCCACCACGGGCGTTTGTACACAGGGGGCAAGCGGTGCGCCGACGACGTATGGCGGTGGAGGGTATGGTGGCGTTGGCGCCGTGTCTTACGGATCAACGGCTGGAGCAACGTATGGATCTTCTGTATTGCCGACGCATGTTGGTTCAAGCGGCGGATCTTTATCGACGCCTGCCGGAGGCCGAATCCTCATTCGTGCAACGGGAGCGGTCACGGTGAGTGGCTCGATTCGAGCGAACGCGGGAACGAGTACCGCTGATATTACGGCGGGCTCTGGAGGAACGGTTTCTTTGCGGGGAAGTTCTGTAACAATCTCGGGCGCTATCGCGGCGAATGGGGGTAATCCTGGAGGCTTACGCGGTGGCGGTGGCGGTGGGAGAATTGCCTTCTTTTATTCATCATCCTTTTCCTTCTCAGGAACGTCGTCCACTACGGCTGGTGCGGCCTACACGACGACTCCGGCAGGAGCGGGAACCGTGTATACGCTCCAAACAAACCAGATTCCCTCCGACCCGTCCTCGCTTGGCTCATCTGGTCTTGTAAACGGTTCTACAACGGGTACAACGACGCCGATATTCACCTTCACTCTCTCGGATGACGATATTCTGGATACGGTAAAATTTCAAATCCAAATCGATGATTCAGCGGGCTTCGGTTCTCCGGTTGTCGACTATACCAGCGCTCTTGGCGCTCAGGGATCTTTTAGCTTTCAGGTCGGCCAGGCGGCTGGATCTGGCTCCTATAGCACGGGTTCTAATGGGCAGACGCTCACGAGCGGCTCTTATTATTGGCGTGTTAAAACTATTGATGCTAATGCTGCAGAGTCTTCGTATACAACGGCAAACGGTGGTTCTGTTGCATTTATCGTTGATTCAGCGACGCGTACCGTAAGTTTTAGCACGAGCACGGGGTCCGGCTTGGAGAGTGTAACAGCGACTTCGATTCGAATTGTTCTTGATACCACGCACTTCGAGACGGTTACGGTAAACTACGCAGCAACCGGAGGAACGGCAGACGGAGCAGGTACTGACTACACGCTGGCGTCTGGAACGGCGGTTATAACTGCGGGGGATACCAGCACAACGATTGCTCTGACGATTATTAATGATGTCATTGATGAGCCGAACGAAACGATCGTGATTACGCTTTCGAGTCCGGTATATGCCTCCATTGGATCGACGAGTACGTACACATACTCTATCACTGATAACGATGTGTCGGGAATCACGTTTTCTAAATTCACCGCAGAGGTGACAGAGGGGGGATCGACAGATTCTTACACGGTTGTTCTGGATAGTCAGCCGACGAGCACGGTTCGACTGAGCTTTGCGACGTCAACGTTCGGCGTGACTCTTAGCACGTCTACGGTTGAATTTACATCTTCGACTTGGAATACGCCTGTTTCGGTGACAGTCACGGCGACGAACGACGATGTAGATGAGCAGGCATCGCATACGAGTCTTGTTGTGTCTACAGCGACCGTGCCAACCGACTATGCCTACGGTTACGACAGTCTCACTTTGAGTGATATTACCGCCACGATTACGGATAATGATACAGCGGGAGTCACTCTATCTAAAACAACAGCCAGTGTTGCGGAAGGAGGAGCCACCGATTCGTACACGCTTGTGCTTACGAGCGCACCAACGAGCACGGTAACGGTTGCATTCTCAACGTCAACATACGGAGTGACGTTGGGGGCGGGCACGATTACCTTTACATCATCAAACTGGAGCACTCCTCAGAATGTTGTGGTAACCGCGACAGATGACCTTATTGCAGCGGGGGCTCGCTCGACATCGATTACTCACGCGGTCTCGGTCGCTTCTGGGTACGCTTATGGCTATTCGTCCGAACCCGTTGTGTCAGCGGTTACCGCCACGATTACGGATAATGATACAGCGGGAGTCACTCTATCTAAAACAACAGCCAGTGTTGCGGAAGGAGGAGCCACCGATTCGTACACGCTTGTGCTTACGAGCGCGCCAACAAGCACGGTAACGGTAGCTCTGTCATCAACGGGGAGCGATATTTTAACAACGCCGTCCACGGCGAGCTTTACCGCTGATACCTGGAACATCCCACAAGCGATCACTATTTCTGCGGTAGATGACCAGAGCCCGGTCGGAGCACGAACGCGCACGATCGCGCACACCGTACTCGTTACTGGCTATGCATACGGCTACTCTACCGATGTTTCGGCTTCATCGGTATTGGTGTCTGTCACCGATAACGATGCGTCGGGCGGGGGTGCTCCAGCCCCCGCCCTTCCATTCATACCGTTACCACCACTCCCTGCTCCTATTGAGTCCCCGCTGCCGCCTCCTGCGCCAACACCTGTTCCACCGGTGGAGATCAAGCCGGAACCGGTTCCTGCGGCTATCTTGAACCAGATCGAGCAAGACCAAAGAGAGTTTCGTGTAAATCTCACGCCGGAGCAGAAACAACGCTTTGGACGGTTTATCGCCGAAGGAACAGAGAGAACGACGTATATGAATGAGCGAGAGCGGCGCGCACTTGTTCGAGATGCTCTTGATACGCTTGGTGACAAGGCGACGGTAAGCGATCTAGAAAGGATGAACGAAGGACTTATCCCTCAAGCGAGAAATATCTCACGTGAACGTGAGCAGCTTGGACGTGTTCGAACAACATTTCGAACGCTGTATGGGCGAGCCCCAAATTTTAAAAATCCGGAAGAAAATATTGCCTGGAATGCGATGATGTATCGTTTGCGTTTTCCCCGCAATCTTACTCAAGAGCAAAAGGGCGTGGGTTTGTTTCGCAGAGTTTTTAGTCGCCTTCCGCAAGATCCCTTCCAGTGGGCAGTTGTAAGGGTGTTGGGATATGTAAAAACATAAGTTAAATCATCATCGGGTGATTTTCTTAGGGTATTCTCATGAAACAAGAGCATTTGTTTCGTGACTGTTTTTTTGTTAGACTCAGAGCGTATCTATCGAACTGATTATGAAAAAACTTCTGCTCATTGCTTCCCTCGCGCTTTCTTGGATGTTTTTTTCCGCTAAGCCTGTTTCTGCGGTAACGGAAACCGTTTGCGCAAGCGGGTGTACTTATACCAGCTTAATTCAAGCGGGTACGTCGGCCGCAACAGGTACGACGATTCAAGTATTGTCAACCTATTCTGCGGCGAGCGAAACGTTTCCTATCCAACTGCGTAATGCAAGCACGACGATCGAGTGTGCGGCGGGGGCGACCATTGGGCAGACGAGTGTAACAGGTGATAACACTTTTCAGCTGACAACGAGTTCAACGGTGCGAGGGTGCACCTTTTCTAACATTAACCTGTACACTGGAACGGATGTCTATACCCCAGGTATTTTTATCGAAAACAACACCTTCACGCCAGCGGTAACGGGAACAATCTCTCTGAATAGTCAGTTGGCAAATACGTTCATTCGAAATAATACGAATATCGACAATATTTTGTTGTATACTACGAATACCAATGTCACTATTTCGCAAAACGTGTTTTATGGGAACGATAAAGCTAATGTGAGCGGCCTCCTTTTAACCACTTCCGCAACCTCGTCCAACCTCACGGTGAGTGAGAACTATTTTTATAGCTACTTCGCTTCTACAACGACGGGGAGTAACTTAAAGCTGATTTCAATTATTACGGATGGAATGACATTTACCACGAATACCGTCCGGTACATGGTCACTCCTCCGGCGGCGATGGCGTATACCATGATAATTGGATCCGAAGGCGGAACACACGACATATACGGAAATAAAATCGAAGCTCCAGCACGAGGAGCGGGGGATACGGATCCCTGCGTTGCGTTGGCGGTTCACCCTGCTTACAACCGAGCGCAAACACTTATTACCAGAATTCAGAATAATACGTTTCGAAATCGTTGTGGGGGAGGATCTGCTATAAGTCTCTCCGATGGAGGATATTCTTCCATCACAATCTACGCTTCAAGCACAAAAAACCTGTTTTATGGAGACGTTCCTTCGACGTTTAAGCCGGCCATGGAGTTTAGCCGGCAAGCCGCGAGCAGCCTTTTGGGAACGGTCAGTCAAAACGGTCTGTACGGGTACTCTCGCTTAATCGAGAACCAGGCACAGGCAAACGTGACAGCGGTCACCACCTATGAAATGAACCCGTTTGTTCAGTTGGGCGATGTAGACACTGCAAACGACCTCGACGTTGCTCCGTTTAGCATTTATCTCAACATTGATGGGGCTGGTGGAAAAATTGGAGCGAGCACAGGCACGCGTCGAACCACGATTTACGTAGACGATACAGGAACGGTCGACTATTCTGCGGTAGACATGACGTCTCTCGCGAGCGTCTCCTCCACCATGCGTAGCGGTGATACGGTTTCAATCGCGGCGGGGACCTATACGCCACTGGAGTTGAATAGCAGTTATGCGACAACGTCTCTAACGTTTACCGGCGCAGGAGAGTCCACCATTATTAATGCATCAACCAACCAAAACGCGCTTTCGTTTACAAGCGTTACGTCATCTTCTATAAGCGGAATGGTACTGCAAAATGCGTCTACAACGTCCGATGCCTACACGTCGACAAGAATGAATTTCGTGTACGGAGGGAATAGCTATGCAGATGAGAGCGGTGATCTTGGAATATCAGCAAATACGACCAACTACGTTTTGGACGGGGATTTAAACATTCTAGCCGTCAGCGCCGACGACACCTCGGTCAGCTCTGTAACGGGGATTGGCACAGATGCGTTTCATATTGCACTTGTGAATCGCGCGGGGTCACGAGTAACGTTTTTGATTCCAAATAGCGTTTTTGCGAACCAAGCCGCATTTGAGGCGGTAACATCTGGGTATTTTACAACAGATGTATTTGTCCAGAATGCATTCACGGTTTCGGGTGGAGTGTACACATACGCTTCGGCCGCAGTTGCCTCCGCGGAAGTTACTCTGCTTGGTGGTTTGACAACGCCGGCAATCAGTTCTGCTCTGACGGGGTACGCAGGATTGAAACTTGTTTCCAGCGGTGGAATCACGATCAACAACGTTACTTCAACGAATAACGCCTACGGAATCTGGTTTGCTTCCGGTACGGGCAATCGTATCTACGACAGCGCGCTTTCTTCAAGCTCTCTATACGATATTCGGCAGGACGCTTCGGCTACGAATACGGTAGATAACGTCACATTTAATAGAACCTCATCAACAGTAACGGGGGTTGGTCCTATTTTGGTGAAATTTCAAGCAAGAGCATCGGTTTATCGCGCGGCGAACTCGGGCACGAAAATCTCAGGATCAACCGTGACGGTCACGGATGCGAGTTCGGTGGGTACCGCGCTTGGAGCCACAAACGGAAGCGGTTTGACGTCTTATGTACGACTACCGGCCTACACAATTACAAGTGGGTCGAACGCGGTAACAAACGGAGGGTTTAATAGCTATACGGTTACAGCGGGGTCAGTAACCGGCTACTCTGCCTCGTCGGCAACAATTACACTTTCGTCTCGTGATCAGGAGCTTACCGTGGGGATGTTCTCTGATTCGGCTCCAACGGCGCCAACTAGTCCCACCCTGTCTGCGGGCTCGACGTCTGCAACCTTTTGGTGGGTAGATAATTCTGACGACGAAACAAGCTTTACGATGGGCTACGCCACAAGTTCAGATGTGAGCGCTTTCCCGGGCACAACATCATCAACATCCGCAGCGACGACGACGTTTAGCAACTTATTCCCCAACTATCCGTACATTTTTCGAGTTGCAGCGATTGGTCCCGGCGGAACATCGAGTTACGCCACGAGTACAGCTATTCGTACATTGGCGGCGACACCCGGAGCTCCTACGGTGACGGCAAGCGGTCGGACAACGGCAACGATTGCTCTAGATGCAAACGGTAACTCTAGTGCCACGAAATTTTTGGTCTATAACTCAACATTAGGATCGTACGTCACAAGTACCGGTGCATCAGTTGGCTCCCCGGATTGGCAAACGACCTCTACGTGGGCCGCGGTCACGATGAGTGGATTGACCTGTGGAACGGCGTATTCATTTGTAACGGTTGCTCGTAACGAGGATTTGGTGGTTACGGCGACGTCTTCCGCGGGAACGGTCACAACATCAGCCTGTGAATCATCAGGAGGGAGTAGCAGTGGCGGCGGAGGCGCTGCCTCTTCGGCGGGAGGGGGCTTTTTCACCCCGAGCGTTATTCCGCCGGTGACGATTCCTGTACCGACGCCCGTGGAGCCTCTTCCTGTGCCGGTCGTGATCTGGGAGCCAGAAAAAGTCGTCGATCCAGTCGTTGAGACGCGTATCGAGGCCGTACTCGCGAAAGACTACAAAGAGTTTAAAACGCAGCTTCCACCAGCTACACAAGATTTGCTGACGAAGTTCATGGCCTTTGGAGAGGGTCCGAAAACAGAAGGCTGGGGAGAGGGGGAGCGTCGAGCGTTGGTGCGAGATGCACTTGATACGTTGGGAGACAAAATAAATTTGGTGGATATGGAGCGTATCGCCGAGGGGGAATTGCCGCTTACGCGCAACTTGACTCGAGAACGCGTCCAGCTCACGCGTATCCGTCAGACGTTCCGCACGATTTATAAGCGCGACCCGAACTTTAAGAATCAGCAAGAAAACATGGTCTGGAACGCGATGATGTATCGTCTGCGTTTCGAGCGCGACTTAACGATCGAGCGTCAGGGGGTGGGAGAATTCAAAGCGTTATTTCGCAGAACGCCAACAGATCCGTTCCAATGGGCAGTTGTACGTGCCCTTGGCTACGTTCTCCGCTAGATATCGACAAAAAATGAGTTTTTTGCTAGTATTTTGGCCGTTATGTTTCTCATGACACACGCGGTCATCGGCGCAAGTCTAGGGTTTGTTCTTCCGCAAAACCCTGGGCTTGCGTTTGTGTTCGGACTAGCATCGCACTTCATCGCCGACATAATCCCGCATGGCGATAGCAACCTGTATAAGGGCTACGTTTCTAAAATTAAAGTTCGTCGAGCGCTTGCTTATATTGGGATTGACGCTATCTTGACAATCTTTTTGGTGATGAGTTTGTTGAATGGGATTGACCAACCAGAGGTGCGCCAGGCGGTTTCTTTGGGAATGGCAGGTGGTATTCTGCCGGATCTGGTAGTCGCTGCGTACGAAATCACTCACCTGTCTGCTCTTCGAGGGTTTCATCGGTTTCATTTTTGGATTCACAATACCTTTACCCGCGATCGCGGAGATATTCCATTAGCACTTGGGATCGTGGGTCAGCTAGGCCTTCTTTCCTTCGTGGTACCACATCTATTTTCGCTTGCCAGGTAACGAGTTTTCTTGAATAAAAGGCCGTTTTCGCTTCTTGACGACCGAGCTTTGTGTGCGTTATGATCTCGTTCGATCATGAGCCGGGATGGCGGAATTGGCAGACGCACAGGACTCAAAATCCTGCGATCGCAAGGTCATGAGGGTTCGATTCCCTCTCCCGGCACCACGTAAAGGCCACGCATAATAGCGTGGCTTTTGTTTTTTATGATGTTGCGCCGTCTCGTTTTACGAGGGATTTGCTTAATCATGATGCGGCGGCGCGTCTGTCTTGACGGTTGATTCGGAATGCCGTATTCTAAAGGCCACACAAGGATATATCGCGGGGTAGAGCAGTTGGCAGCTCGCCAGGCCCATAACCTGGAGGTCGCCGGTTCAAGTCCGGCCCCCGCAACCATCAAAAGATCCCGGTAGTCCCGGGGTCTTTTGTATTTTAAGAGGGTATTATGCTGCAACGTCTTCACGGAAGTGCTCTTCATCAAAGAACCGCTCAAGTTGGTCTTGAAGAAAGGCGATTCGTTCTGGGTGGGTTTCGTAGCGATTTAAGTGAACGAGAAATGGTCGGGTGTCGCCCGGGGCTCGTTCCAGTTGTAGATCGGTGGGAATCTTATGAAAGTAACGAAAGTCCCGATCGACTGCACGGAATAATTTTCCAAGGAGCCAGAGAGCAACGCCGGTATCGTCTAGGTCAGCGCTTTGGAAGCGAAATGATGGGTACTGCGATCGTTCGTATCGAAGAATATCAAAAATGTCTTGGCCCTCCGGGACGTGCCCAGAACGTACCGCGGCTTGATGAAGGCGATCTAGTAGTTCCGCGGCATTTTTCTTTTTGGCGAGTTTGCGGGCTAGAACGAGCCAGTAGATGCCAAAGTCAATCTGTGCGTTTAATTTTGTTGTATAGAATCCAAGAATTTTTCCTTCGGCCAAGAACTTGAGCAGACGAAACATGCCGCGGTTTTTGATGAGCTCTTCTCCTTGATAGTGAAATGTTTCAGAGCCATACAATGGACGCTCTTTTCCGCCTAAGCGAGCCACGCCTTGTTTTAAGGCGACTTCGGCTTCCTCGGAAAAGAGCAGGCCGTCCTGGGTGAGAAAGCATTGATTGATATCCAAGTCCCGTGTATCTAAAAGGTGACCGCGGTTCTCTAACGAAGGGACTTGCTCAATGCCGGCCGGATCAGCGCCGAGAGACACGGATTCTTGAAACCCCTGATCGTCACTGGCCTCGATGACCGTATCGACGTCGTTTAACGGAAGCTCGCTAGCAATGAGGTCTGGATGTGCTCCCACGGCGATTTTTAGCAGAAGGCGTGCCGGTCCGCCTTTTACCATGACGCGCGAAGAACGCGGGCAGGGGAGCGCCGTCCATTCGGCCGTTTCGTTTGCGCGCACAAAAAGAGAAGGTCCTCGTCGTGTTTGTTCGTAACGGATGTTGGGTGATAGCTCCATGAGTTCACGCCATCCCATTCTCTGAGGCAGGGGGATTTCTGATTCGTGTGTTTCTGGCGGTAAGAGATGTTCGCCCAGGTCGTGCATCACCTTTTTTGCCTGCTCAATACGTACTTGGTCAGTTGGATAGGCTTCCTCCTCGTGACAGGTTTTAAGAAGCTCAAGAGCTTGAGCGAAACGGTGTTGAATGTAGTCTTTCACGGGTTGTGAAAGGTGGTCGTTTGTTTGCGAGGCGCGAATCCAGCGATAGGTTGCTATCCACCAGTGCTTGGGAGGGAGACGCTCCAAACGCTCGCGTAATTCGCTTAAAAGCGTCTTAAATTCCTCTCTTGCAGACGACCGTTCTGCAATCGTCTCGTGATGTTGAAAGGTGCGTGTCATACGTTGCTTTGCTAGAATACTACCATGTCGTCCTTTGTTTTGTTAGGAGCTCTTTTATTCTTTGGCTCGCTCGTCGTTTTGTTGTTTCGTCGTTTATCCATCCCTCCCATGGTTGCCTGGGTGGTGGTTGGGTTTGCTGCGCATGCATTCCTTCCGTATCAGGGTCATCTTGAGGCGCTTGAACTCGCGGGTAGGATCGGAGTCACGGCCCTTCTCTTTTTTGTGGGCCTTAATATCCACCTCGACGAGTGGAAACAGATGGGGAAGCGTATGTTGCGCGTTGGGTTGGTTCAGTCGGTACTTGCATTTGGTTTAGGGCTCCTGGTCGTTTCCTTTTTTTCGTTGCCTTGGTGGGCCCGATTTGCGTTTGCAAGCGTTTTTGCGTTTAACAGCACGATGTTAGCCATGAAGGCGATGAGTGATAAGAATGATTTGGGGAAAACGCATGCGAATATCGCGTCTGGGCTTTTAGTGATGCAGGATGTGTTGGCGGCGGCTGTTTTGCTCTTTGTGTCGAGTATTTTAACGTCACCCACGCACTCGGTTGAGCTAGCGGTTATAGCGCTCTTCTTTGCAAAAGTGATCGCCGCTGCCGTAGTAGTTCGACTTATCGTGCAGTTTGCTTTGAGACAGATGAGCCGCGCGTTCGCTCGTTCGCCAGAAACGCTTACTATTTTTACCATTGCTTGGCCGCTCGGGCTGGCTGCGGGGTTTGAGTTCCTGCATCTCTCTCCCGAGTTAGGAGCGCTTGTGGCGGGGTTTGCGCTCTCAGGATCGTTGTATCGGTTAGATATCTTGTCACGCATGCGTATCGTGCGCGATGGGTTTTTGCCGGCTTTTTTTCTTCTCGTGGGAATTCGAACGTCCGTAACCTGGATGCTTGCTGCGGACCAGTCGTTTCTTTGGCTATTGGTGGTTGCTCTGGTGTTGTTTATTATTGTGCTACCAGGTCTTCTTTACGCGATGCTGCGAATCTTGGGGTACGATCAGCGAAATAGCCTTTCTACGGCCCAATATCTTTGGCATGGAAGTGAGTTCGGTATTCTGTTACTCGGTATCATGGACCCAATTCAGCACGCATTGTCTGAAGTGCTCACACTCGCGATTGTAGGAAGCATGGTTGTGGGCTCATTCGTGCCAGCGATTATTCCAAAATTCATCCGTTTGCAGCGCGAGTCACGTGGTCATGTTCAGGCCTCATATGATGCGTTTTTACTTGGGTGTCATCGTGTCGGTGCTGACTTCCTTCATGTTTTAAAGAAAAAACAACTTCACTATATCGTGGTTGATAATGACCCAGACGCGATCGAGCGACTGTCCCAGCACGGAATTCCCTGTCGGTACGCTGATGCCTCGCAGCTCACCGCTTTGCAGGATCTCGGACTTCGGAAAGCCAGACTTGTTGTTTCCACAATTCCCGATCAGGCGGTGAATGTCGCTCTTGCAAAGTTATTAAAAAAACGAAAAAAAGAAGTCGTTTTTTTGCCGGTGGCACAGCGCATTGAAGACGCGATGGAGCTCTACAAGCTCGGCGCGGACTACGTCATTCTACCTCACTTTTTGGGAGGAAATCATGCTGCAACCCTGATCGAGCGACATGGTATTGCACCAGAACCGCTGCAGGTGGAGCGATTGCACCACTTAGCCCATTTGCGTCGTCGACATGCGGTCTTTATCGATGAGCTTCTCTCATAGATCGGTTTTCTCACGTTTTCTTAAGGTGCTTGCTCCTCCTATTGGCGTCGGGTACACTATCGCTAGTTTGTTCTTATGGCTCGTATTATCTCGATCGTCAATCAAAAAGGCGGTGTTGGCAAGACGACGACAGCGATCAACTTGAGCGCTTATCTTGCCGAACAGGGGAAATACGTCCTACTTATCGATCTTGACCCGCAAGCGAACGCGACGTCTGGTCTTGGAGTCGATCATCGTTCCCTTGAGCGAGGTGTCTACGAAGCGGTGCTGGGTTCAGCAAAAATGAGTGATATCGTGGTCGAAACAGCGCACGATGGATTACACGTGGCGCCAGCGACCACGGGTTTAGCGGGGCTTAATATTGAACTCGTGGATATGGCTGAACGCGAGTTTTGCTTGCGCAAGGCTCTCATGGAAGTGAGAAATAACTACGATTTTTGTATTATTGATTGTCCTCCGACGCTCGGCTTAATTACCTTGAATGGGTTAGTTGCTGGTGATGAGATTTTAATTCCCGTCCAGGCCGAATATTATGCGTTAGAGGGGCTTGGTCAGCTACTCGAAACGGTTGGACTTGTGAAAGACCGTTTGCGTCCGGAAATTGATATTCTCGGGGCCGTGATCACCATGTATGATGGACGCACGAAGCTCTCTGATGATGTTCTGCAGGAGCTCTATAAGTTCTTTCCTAACAGCGTGTTTCGCTCGGTCATCCCGCGCAACGTCCGCTTAGCGGAGGCCCCTTCCTTTGGACGAACGATTGTCCAATTTGATCCAGATTCAAAAGGAGCAAAAGCATACGAGCGTTTAGCGCAAGAGGTGGTGGAGCGAGAACTCGATGGATACACTATTCGTGCCTTATGATCACCGCGAAACAATCTGGGCTTGGACGAGGTCTCGGAGCATTGATTCCTCCTAAGCCAGTGGCTACGCCGGCTCCTGTTGCGGCTCCTGTGAAAGAGGTGGTAGAGCGTCCTGCGGTGACGCAGACGGTCACAAAAGCTCCACCGCGTCCGCTTGGGCCTCCCTTGTCCACCTCAAGGCAGGACAGTGTGCGTGAGGTGAATGTAAGTGAGATTAAAACGAACCCCCGTCAGCCTCGTCGCCACTTTGACCACGAGCTCATGGACGAGCTTGTTCAAAGCATTAAAGTACACGGATTGCTGCAGCCGCTCTTGGTGAGTCGAGCGGCACAAGGGTTCACGCTCATTGCTGGTGAACGACGTTTGCGAGCCGCGACATTATCGGGATTAAAGATGGTACCGGTGGTAATTCGTGAAGCGAGCGACCGAGACTTTTTGGAGTTAGCACTCATTGAGAACATCCAGCGTCAGGATTTAAATCCCATCGAAGAGGCAGAGGCGTATCAGGCGTTGCAGGTTCAATTTTCTTTAGCACAGGAAGAAATTGCTAAAAAAGTAGGGAAGAGTCGTTCTCAAGTGGCGAATACCATTCGCTTATTGCAGTTACCCGAAGCCATGCGGAATGCCCTTATGGACGGCCGTTTAACGCCGTCTCATGGTCGTTTATTACTAGGAACGGAGAATGATAAAGAGCGCGAGGCTTTATTTCGCGCCATGCTCGCTCACCGGTACACGACGAGAGAGGCTGAAGAAAAAGTGGCGCGAGCTCGTTTTCGGAGGCCGCTTGACCCCAACCTACGAGCCGCCGAAGACGATATTCGTCGTGTCTACCAGTGTCGTGTAAAAATCGCTCGAGATCCCAAAGGAAAGGGAGAAATTCGACTACGTTTTACTTCCGATGAAGAGCTTGCGGCACTGATTGATCGATTGAAAGAGGTTGAATAAGTTCCTCCAAAAAAAAGCGCCCAGAGGCGTTTTTTTGGAGACGAACCCATTCGGGAGCGGTATCAGGCGCTTTCTTTGGTGATCATGCCCTTGATCCAGGTCTTGATGCTCATTCTTGCATGTTGGCGAATTTTGCTTTTCGCGTAGCGTGTTTTTACAAAGTCGAGCCAGTCAGGGTTTGGACCTTTTCGTGATTTGTCGACCAGGATTTCGATCATGTCGCCATTTTTGAGAACATGGCTGAGCGGAACAACCTCGTCGTTCACTTTTGCGGCAACACAGGTATTGCCGATATCGCTGTGAATGGCGTACGCAAAATCAACGCAGGTACTCTCTTCTGGCAAGTCGATCACATCACCATTTGGAGTAAAAAGAAAGATGCGGTCGCGAAACACGTCTATTTTGAGATCTTCGAGTGAACGAACGTAGGAAGAGGTGTCAGATAGGTCTTGTTGAATATTAGCAAGTTCCTTTACCCAATTTGGCGTTTCCCGTTTCTTTTTTGGAAATGGCTTATGTTCGTCATAGGCCCAGTGAGCGGCGATACCAAACTCGTTTTCTCGATGCATGTCTTCGGTGCGAATCTGAAATTCAACGATTTCTCCCTGATCACAGAACACGGTGGTATGGAGTGATCGATAGCCGTTTGGTTTTGGCTGAGCAATATAGTCCTTAATGCGGCCCTTGAGAGGGGTCCAAAGACTATGGATTGCCCCTAGCGCGGCGTAGCAGTCTCCAATGGAGGGAACGATGATACGTAGGGCAATAATATCGTGAATACGCGTAATATTGCGATCATTTTTGAGGAGCTTTTTATACAAGGAAAACAGATGCTTGGCACGACCCTGAACCTCGATATAGGGAACCTGCATTTCTTCGAGAACGACACGTACACGCTCGCGGACATCGTTGAGGTATTGTTCTTTAGAGGCGCGGGTGGTTTTTGAGATGCTCTCTACCCAGGCGTATTCCTTGGGGAGAGCGTATTTAAATGCAGCATCTTCGAGCATACCTTTCATTTCGCCCATACCAAGACGATTGGCAATGGGAGCGTAAATTTCCAATGATTCTAGGGCAATGCGATGCTGTTTTTTTGGTGGGATATGATCGAGTGTCGACAGGTTATGCAGACGATCCGCAAACTTTATAAAAACAACACGAACATCAGCCGCCATCGCGAGAAACATTTTACGCAAGTTCTCAATATATCGTTCCATGCCACGATACTTAATCTTCCCCAGCTTCGTGATGCCGCCCACCATGGAGGCAATGTCCTCACCGAAGTGTTCGCGAATATCATCAAGCGTACGCTCAGTGTCTTCCGGGACATCGTGCAAAAGTGTTGCGGCGATGATGGACTCCTCAAGACGCATGTTCGCAAGCGTATAGGCGGCGGCGAGAGGGTGAGTGATATAGGGTTCACCGCTCGCGCGTTTTTGATCACCGTGCGCCTGTTTGGCGAATTCATACGCATCGCGAACAAGTGCGGTGTTTGCGTGCGGATGGTATCGGGTAATGAGTTCAACGAGACCATCGATCGTTTGCGGGGCCGTTGACATCGTCATAGAAGGGTTAGGTGGTAGATCGCTTAGCTCGAGGGGTTTTGCGGGCGGGTTTTTTAGCTAGCATCTCGACCGCCTGCTCGATGGTCAATGTGTTGATATCTACGTCCTTTACGGTAACGTTTGTTTTTCCGTGATTTAGGTAAGGGCCGAACTTGCCCTCGTGCAATGTCACGGGCTTTCCGTCTTTTGGGTGGTTACCTAAGCTCTTCAAGACTTTTCCGCCCCGGCTTCGCTTTGGTTCGCGTAATAGCTCGAGAGCGCGGGCCAAGGTAACGGTAAAGACAGTATCCTCTCCCTTAAGGGAGCGGAAATCGGTTCCATGGACAACATACGGTCCAAACCGGCCAATGCCTACTTTGACGGGTTCATGGGTTTCAGGGTGTTCTCCTAACGTCCGGGGGAGGGAAAGAAGAAAGAGGGCTGTTTCCAGCGTGAGGTTCTCACGAGGAATCGTGGGTGGGATGCTCGCTCGTTTTGGTTTCTTTTTGCTTCCTTCCTCTTCTTCGCCAAGCTGTACGTACGGTCCAAAGCTGCCACTGCGTAAAAAAACATATTCGCCGCTTTCCGGATCTTGTCCAAGCGAGGTTGGTCCTTGCTGAACCGTTCCCAGAAGGTCGCCTAACTGCTCGGGGGTGAGATCTGCGGGAGAAACGGTATCCGGAATATTGGCTTTTACTGGTGTCTTGAGGCGGGGGTGGATTCCTTCAATGTAGGTACCAAAACGACCAATGTGAATATGAATATCTGGCAACTGGGGAAGGTCGAGTTGTTTTGTTTTAGGGTCGATGTCACGTTTTAGCTCTTCATCGATATGAGTGCGCAAGCCGTTTTCACCAAAATAAAATGATCGTAAGTAGGGAACGCGCTCCTCTTTGCCGTCAGCAATGTGGTCCAAGCGCTCTTCCATGTGGGCGGTAAATTGTGCATCAACAAACGCGGGGAACGCGCGTTCCATGTATTGTGTTACGATCATCCCTGTAAACGTTGGAACAAGACTGTTGCCTTGTTTGCGAACGTAATTACGATCAAGAAGAGTGCTTACGATGGTCGCGTAGGTACTTGGTCGACCAATGCCAACTTTTTCCATGTACTGAATCAGTCCGGCTTCGCTAAAGCGATTTGGGGGTTTTGTTTCGTGGGACTGGGCTTCGGCGGCTTCGCAGCGTACAGAAGACCCTTTTTCGATTTCTGGGAGCGAGGCAGTCGATTCTTCTTCGTCCTCTTCAGCGCTTTCTTTGTAGGCTAAAAAGAACCCGGCAAAGAGTACGATTTGGCCATTGGCTTGGAATTCGTTTTTATCTTGGGAGAGGCGAATGGTGGTGAGTTCAACGTCTGCATCTTTCATCTGCGAGGCGACGGCACGGATCCAAATAAGTTCGTACACCGAGCGTTCAGCGCCGTTTAGGTCTAGATCGTGAGGAGGGGTAAAATCCAAACTCGGACGAATGGCTTCGTGCGCTTCTTGGGCGCCTTTTGACGTGGTTGCATAGGATCGAATTTCATCGGGAACGTATTCCTTGCCGTAGCGATGCACGATAAGCTCGCGCAAACCAGAAACCGCCTCAGGAGAGAGGTGAACTGAGTCTGTGCGCATGTAGGTGATCAAACCGCGTTCGTAGAGACTTTGTGCGGCTCTCATGGTGTCTTTGGAGGAAAGACCAAGCTTGCGGTTTGATTCTTGTTGAAGGGTTGACGTGGTAAATGGCGGGGCCGGGCGACGAGATTGTTTCTTTTTCTCTACTTCAAGCACGTGCCAGGGGGTGCTTGGACAACCAGAAGCGATGTGTTTGGCGCGTTCTTCTGTTAAGAGGATAGCGCTGGAGGAGGGCTTGAGATCGCCGGTTTCTTCAGAAAAATCTTTGCTACCCGCCACGCGTTTTCCGTCTACGGAGGTGAGTTTTGCAGAAAAAGTCACCGCGTCTTTTTCGATGGTTGCGAGAACATCCCAATAGTTCGCTCGCTGAAAGCGGAGCCGTCCACGTTCGCGATCAACAATTGCTTTAAGAGCGGCTGATTGCACGCGTCCAGCCGACAGTCCGTAGGAAATCTTTCGCCATAAAAGAGGAGAGATCTCATAGCCGACCAGGCGATCAAGAATGCGTCGAGCTTCTTGTGCGTGGACTAGGTTTTGGTCGATTTGGCGAGGATGCGCGAGAGCTTTTTCGATGGCGGCTCTCGTGATTTCGTGGAACACCAAACGCTTGACCGGAATGGTTGGCTTGAGAAGATCGAGCAGATGCCAGCTAATACTCTCTCCTTCACGGTCTTCATCGGTCGCGAGATAGAGTTCGTCAGCTTGTTTTAGTGCCTGTTTGATTTCAGTAAGGACCTTCTTTTTTGAAGCGGAGACAAGGTACAGTGGTTCAAAATTGTGGTCGGGGTCAACACCTAGCTGTCCGAGTTTTGTCTTTTTGAGCTCAGCGGGAACATCTTTTGAGGATTCCGGAAGATCGCGAACGTGCCCCATAGAGGCGAGGACGGTGTAATTCGGGCCCAGGAATTTACGAATCGTTTTTGCTTTTGTAGGAGACTCAACAATAACAAGATGGTGCATAGCTCAAACAGGATGGTAGCATGAGAGGAAACGTCACGGAAAATACGGGGAAACCCCCTTCTTTTGCGAATCGCTTTTTGGTTATCTCGGCTAACGCTGGGTTTTTTGCCACAAGTCCGTATCTATTTCTTCAACCCAGCCTTCAAGGGCGAGGCGGCTGAGATGGGCTAAAACTTCGGGTAATGGCCGAAAACAGCGTTGGGCAAGAGTCTCACTATGCAAAGGGATGGAGAGGATGTCAAGCAGGCGAGCGCTTTGCTCGTCGTCTAAGCGAGGCGGTCTGGGCGCGGTCGATAGGTGAAGGGCCTCGAGAAGATCGTTTGCTTCAAGACAAAGTCCAGCGCCTTGCCGGAGGAGGTGGTGGCATCCAATGCTTTGTGCAGAGGTGATATCGCCAGGAACGGCAAGCACCTCTCGGCCAAAATCTAATGCATACTGCGCGGTCACGAGCGATCCGCTTTTTCGCGCGGCCTCGACGACAAGTGTCGCAAGACTAAATCCAGCGATTAAGCGATTCCGAATAATAAAATCGTGCTTGGCGGCTTTTTCAAGGGGAGGTCGCTCGCTTAACAGCGCCCCTCCGTTCGCGAGGATTTCTTCTGCAAGAGCTCTGTGCCGCGGCGGGTAAAGCACGTTTCGGTCATGGCCGCTTGGGAGAATGGCAACCGTTGGAATGTGGGAGGCGAGAGCGGCGCGGTGTGCGGCAGCGTCAATCCCGTAGGCGAGTCCTGAAATGATAGCGATGCCTTGATTTGTTTTTGTTGCCGTTTCTCGAACGAGGGATTGCGTAATGGCGAGACCGTAGGAAGATGGGTGACGCGTCCCAACGATGGTGAGCGCGGGGAGTTGGGGAAGTGTTCCTTGCACGAAGACCAGCTTGGGTGGATGAAAAATACTTTTTAATAGAGGGGGAAAGGCGGGATCGTTAAAAAGGACGGCATCTAGTCCTAATCGCTCAACTGATTCTAAGACGCGATCAATCTCGAAGGTATCGTTCCAGTGTTTTGCGCGCCACCAACGAGATTCTGGGAGGCTCGCATTTAATTTTTGTTTCTCAAACCACTCTTGCACATCAAAAACGCTCGTTGAATAAAGTTCGCGAGTCAGCCGAAGTGGAAGGTGGGGGTTTGCGGCCAGACGCAAAGAAAAAAGGGAGATCATCCCTTTACTCCGTTCCATGTCATTTGCGCTTTGTCAAAGCCGTCCTGAATCCAGTCAGAAATGGCGATAACCGCGTTTTTGAGGAGCATTTCTCGCGTGGTTTGCTCGTCTGCAGCGAAGCGATCAAGAACAAACGATCTACTTTCACGATCGGCTGGACGGTTAATCCCCAGGCGCAATCGAGGCGTAGCTTGCGTGCCGAGGTGTTGTTCAATAGAGCGAATGCCGTTATGTCCGGCGCTGCTCGCATCACGACTGAACTTCATGGCGCCCAAAGGAAGATCCATTTCATCTTGTACGACCAAGATATCAGATGGTTTGAGCTTATAGAAAGCTGCGAGCGCTTGTAGAGCAACGCCGCTTTCATTCATGTAGGTGGTTGGAAGGGCAAGAAGAACGCGCTCGTTTTTGATCTGACACTCCGTGACGAGGGCATGGAACCTGTTTTTTTCTGAAAACGACACCGATTGGCTTATCGCGAGTGCAGAAACAGCGTCCCAACCAATGTTATGGCGGGTTTCTGTGTATTCTTTTCCGATATTACCGAGACCAACGACGAGCTTCATAGAGCGAGTGCGGCTACCCCCACTTTTGGCGGCGGCGGGTTTGGTTCACGAGACGCGGTTTTTCTACGATTTTTCCGGCGACGGCCTCCATGCCAGGACCCATGCGATTCCATTTACGGGCTGACTTTGCGACGGGGACGTTCTTTACCTGGACAACAATCGGCGTTCCCGCGAAACCGAATTTTTCACGCAAACGTTTTAGGAAGAATTTGGTCCAGTTGGTGTGGATACTTTCTTTTTCTCCGAGAACGGTAATCACAAATGTGGGTGGCGCGACGTTCGTTTGTGCAACATCGTAAATACGGGGCGATTTTGGGCCGTAGTTTGCGATCGGCTTCATGGACTTAATACAGGTCTTGAGAAGCTTGTTTATGGCATTGTATTCGATGTGGCGGTGTCGTTCTTCCTGAACGCGGATAGCGAGGTCTAAGAGCTCGTTCACGCGCACGCCCTTGACGGCGCTGGTAAAAATCATGGGAGCCCAGCTCAAAAATGGGAGCGACTGGCGAAGGAGGAATTCGTACTCTTTGGCGCTGCGGGGTGTTTTATTTTCTACCAAATCCCACTTGTTGGCGACCAGAATGAGGCCTTTGCTTTCTTCTGCCATGACGCCGGCGAGGTGACGATCTTGAGCGGTTGGATCTTCGGTGGCATCAAATACCAAAAAGGTCACGTCCGCGCTTTTAATTGCTTCTTGGTTGCGTTTGATGCCGGCCGCCTCAAGACGTGAATCAATCTTACTTCGTTTACGCATGCCGGCGGTGTCAATGAGTACGATCTCTTTGTCCTTGTAGGTGAAATGCGTATCTTGCGGTTCTCGCGTGGTGTGAGGGATGGGGGAAACAATCACGCGTTCTTCGTGAAGGATGGCGTTGGTGAGAGAGGACTTTCCCACGTTTGGACGGCCAATGAGCGCGATGCGAAGGGCATTTTCTTGCTCAAGAGGCGCTGGGGCGAGTTCAGTTTCGGTAAAGTGATCGAAAACCTTATCGAGAAGCTCACCGATGCCGAGGCTCGTGGTTGCGCTTACAGGAACGCCTTCGCCAAATCCGAGTCGCTTCCAAGTGCCATCCTCTGCCGCACGAAGATCGCGGGCCTTGTCACATTTATTCAACACAAGCCAAATCTCCTTTTTTGAGGCGCGTAATTCTTTTGCGAGAAGAAGATCGTCCGGCGTAAAACCCGTCTGAACGTCCACGATAAACAATACGAGGTCGCTTTCGTTTACCGCGATGCGGGTTTGGTTCAGGATTTGTTCCCCAATAAACCCTTGTTCCACATCCACTCCTCCCGTGTCGAGGAGTTCAATGGTTTCACCACGCCAAACGACCTGTCCATAGTGACGGTCACGCGTGGTGTGTGGCTGGTTACTTGTAAGGGCTTGGGTGGTTGTCGTTAAACGATTCCACAGGGTGGATTTTCCCACGTTTGTTCTGCCCACGAGGGCAACGCGAGGAGCGCGGAGGCGGGTTGGGCGCATAATAGAGGAGGATAGGTGCAATGAAGCTTAAGGCGCGAACGAGAAACTGGCTTCTCCTAGAACCAAAAGAAAGTCGGCGTTGGCAGAATACAAACGTTCTTTAGCGGTTTCGTCAATAGGGAAGGTTCGATAGGGGCCATCGGGGCTCGCGGTAATACTGGAGGCTGGGACCGAGACTGTATCGGCATTAAGTAGTTGTTTTAGGCGGGCGAGCTCGGTTGTTTTTTTGCCGTTCGTCAGGTCGTAAATCACTGATCGTTCATAGCCCCGACGTGCTGCATTGCCCAAATTAGTGATTTCATAGCCGTTTTTTTCGAGTTTGGCTGCGACGGAGGCGGCGAAGTTGGTTCGTAGGGTCCCGTTTTTCACCTCAAGATGGATCACTTCTTTTGGAATTTGTTCGTTCTGCCGTTGGGTAGGAGTTTCGAATGGGTTTTGCACGATCGTTTTTAGCTCAGACCAATCTTGTTTTTTTGGAAAGAGCATGTAGGCACCACCAACATTTCCGGAGACAAGCAGGCCGTCTGGTCCGTCAGAAAGGACGTTGAGCGTCATTTGTTTTTGGTCAAACTCTCGAGCGAGAGGGGCGAATTTCAAAACCTCCCAAACACTAAGGTCGGTTTGAAGGTGATCGTTGACCGCGGTGTAGAGCTTCGCGAGCTTTTCTGCGTCGGCAAGGGTGTTTAGAGAGAGAAGCTTCTCGCGAACCGCTAATAAGACGAGCTGTTGGCGTCGACTGCGGGCGAAATCCGTCCCCTCACCGTTGTTTCCATGTCGTGAACGCGCAAACATGAGGGCACGTTCACCGCTCATATGCTCCGCACCTTTTTTAAAGGAGATGGTTTGCCAGCTATTAGGGGGATTGTTAGATGGATACTGTGGGTCAGTAAAGCTGGTTTCAACAATGACATCTACCCCACCCAGGGCATCAATGAATTTTACAAAACCCTGAAAGTCAATCCGGACAACGCGATCGATCTTGGTTTCGAAGAGACGAGAAAACGCTTCCGCGGTTTGCTTTGCTCCTTCGCCAGGATGGGATTGTTCAGCGTAGGCGTGGAGGGAGTTAATTTTTTCGAACCGTCCAGGGGATGTCGGGTACGCGAGGTCACGCGGAATCGATACGAGGCCGACGCGTTTGTCTTTGAGGTCGATCGAAGCAATAAGAATGGTGTCTGTTAGGTTGGATCCGTCGTGTCCTGCGCCACCGATTCCCAAGAGCAAAACGTTCAAACGATCGTCCTCTTTTTTGGATTCCTGGTGCGGAGTTTGAGCGAAAAGCATCCTTCGCAGATCAGACAATAGAGGCACGCTCGCTTGTGAAGAAGGGGATCCGCTTGCACCGGATGCGTCGGCTTGGACAGCCATATACGAGAGCCTCGTTCCGAGCGCTGAGGATCCAAGAAGTAGACATGAAAAAACACTTGCCGCGATGATGCGCCACTTTTTTAGGTAGGCAGAAGACTCATGCAGAAGAAAGTTTTGTGGGGCGTGAGAAGCTGATGCGGAGGGGGGGAGCATGTTTTTATAGTTTAGCAAAAAAAGAAGGTTCTGACGAGTCGGTTTTTTCTTCTGAAAATAGACATTTTTTCTTCAGAATCTGGTGTGCTATACTGGTAAACAGCGTATGTTGTCCTTTCTTGCGACTTTTGTCTCTGCCTGGTTTGCGCGTGTGTTCGCCGTTCGTTCGTGGCGAAAGCCGGTGCTGGCACTGTTGGCAATTCTCTTTTTTGGCGGCCTAGTATTTGCCACGCCGACATTTGCACAGCAAGCGATAGGGGTGAACAACGATCCTAACTCGTTTTTAGATCAGGTGCGGCAAGGCACATCAGAGGTGCGGTGCTCAACGGTTAGTACCTGTATTATCTCGATTGTCACGTCGGGGTTCACGCTCATTTTAAGCATTCTGATGTATTTTTTGGGAAAAATCATCATTGTGCTCACAAGCGTATTAATTGTCGTGGCGCGTTACAACGATTTTGCGAATGCGACGCCGGTAACGCTTGGCTGGCCGATTTTGCGTGACGTCGCCAACATGTTTTTTATCGTGTTGTTGCTTGTGTCGGCATTCATGACGATTCTTGGGATCGCAAAAGACTACGGCCTGTACTGGGAAACGCAGTTACCAAAGCTTATTAGCGCGGCTATTTTGGTGAACTTTTCGAAAACGATTTTAATGCTTGGTATCGACCTGTCTCAAGTCGTGATGCTGGCGTTTATTAACGCTTTTGAAGGCTCGATCGCGGGTAACTTTATCCAGGCGATTGGTTTGGCTCAGTATCTCCAGATTCGTGCTCAGGCGGGGCCTGCGAATGCTGCCCAGCAAACAGTGAACATGGTGAACATCGCGATCTCCTACATTTTGGCAATTGTTCTTGCGATCGTCGCGGTTTCTGTTTTGCTCATGTTGATTGGATATTTTGTGGGACGCATTATCACGCTTTGGATGATTTTGATTTTTTCACCACTCATTTTTCTCATGTCCTCCTTACCATCTTCGATCAAGTCGAGCATGGGAGAAGTGGGGCAGCTCATGGGCAAGTACACGGGTATTTTGGTGAGCGGTCCAACGGCGGCATTTATGTTGTGGCTCACATTTGCCACGGTGCAGCAGGCGGCGGGTAACCCGGGCAATATGATTCAGGGGTTAAATATCGCCGGGCAACAATCAGGCGTGAACGGTTTTCTTACGAGCATTGGTACCGATCAAGGGATCGCGAACTTTATCGTGGCCGTTGCCATGATGATGATGACGCTTGCGGTGGCGCAAAAGGCGGCAACGAGCGCGGGTCCAATTGGAGCTTACATCGGTGATCGAGCCAAGGGATTGGCTAATAAAGGAATCAGTTGGGCGCAGCGCGGCGCACTTCTTGGAGACATGGCTCGTTTAACGGGTCGTGGAGTTAAAGGTGGCGCTCGTTTGGCAGGTCGCGGCCTCGTGAAGGGTGTCCAGCTCGGCTATAACGCAGCGGATAAAAAATATAATATTACTGGCACGATTGGACGCGAGGTAAACCGCACATTCGGAGACATTCCGATTCTTGGTGGATACGCTCGCCAAGCATCTCTTAAGATGCAGAACCGTCGATCCGGGTTGATCGCAGAAGATGATAAGAAGGTGTCTGCCCAGCTGCAGGGCATTGATAAGCTTTCTGCCCGTGAACAGGTGGCGATTGCTCAGAACTTAGGACGTGTAGATCCAAGCGGACAATTTCTTTCTGGGGGCGCTGAGTTCTCTCCTGAGAATATTCGTGCGCAGCATCGTCTTCTGTCGGACGAGAAAAATCGCAAGGCCTTGCTCGATATGCGTCAAGAGGAGTTTGCTCAGCAATTACGTGCCGCCGGAACGATTACGGATCCTGATGAGATCAAACGTGGCGCAACCGCAATGGCACAGCGTTCAGTGGAGGCGGACGAACGTAGCCGTGTAAACTTTTTGGATCGTGAAGCGTTGAATGCGGGTGACGCGACTGAAGCGAAGCGCTTCGCTGATGCGCGCGAGAAGAGCTTGATGCTCATGGCAACAGATGCGGACTATCAGAAACAGATTGAAAATATTTGGAACGATCCGAGCAAAGCCAAGGGTTTGGATGCCTCAAACTTCAAAGATGGTCAGTTTGCCTTTGATATGATGCGCCAGGCAGGAGCGTTGCGCGTGGATGCGGCGACGGGAAATATTCAAAGCATCGACTCAGCGCGTTTACGTGAGTTTCAGGATACCTTTAAAGATCAAAAAGATCTTTTGCAGGCCGCTGGTCTTGTGGTTAAACAGGTTCAAGAGGCAGCGCCAGGTAAGACTGTTAACCGTTCTCAGTTTACTGGAGCGGTTATGCAGAAAGAGGCGAATGGTCAGTCACACTTCTTTAATGGAAACAACGGGGCGAAAGTTCTCACCGACTTTGAGGTGGATGTCAACAGTCGCTTGAAATCTGAGTTCGCTGGACGTGCTTCAAGTGCCGCACTCACTACTGCTCAGGAAGCGACGATTACGGACGCTCTTAAGGCGGGAATACCTTTGCAAGTTATTTTTACACAAACAAACGAAGCAAAAGTGGATCCAGCAACAGGCGCGATGACGGCCGATCATCATGTTACTAATCACTTGCTAAATAGCATTGTTACGCAGTTAAAAGTCGGAGATGCTCATGCCTCGGCTGACTTTTTGGGCGACATCGTTGAACAGATGCAGGCTGCCAAACTACCCGCTTCACAGCGCGCTTACCTGATGAGTGGTTTAGTGGATGGTGACGCGATCGCGAATTTGTTTGATCAGTACAAAACTCTTGTTGGTGAGGAACGTGTAAAGATCACAAAACTTATTCGAGAAGCGGTGGCGGCAGAGGCTGACATAAAGCAAAAGCAAAGCACGGGAGCCGCTATGGATAAATTTGAAACGGACCTTCTTGACTTTATGGAAGATATGCGCAAGAAGTTTCCGGAGCAGGCAGTTCGCAACTCAAGCGGAGTGGTTACGACAGAAGCTGGTCCTCGCGGTATCACGACCCCTCTCTTCGACGATCGTCCTTAAACTATCTTTCTCGGTATGACTCGCGAAGCTTGGCTCGAAGCCTTTGATGCTGCACCTCCGGCGGTGCAGTATTATTTGCTTGATACCGCTTCGGCACAGAATGAGTCGGCGGCTCAGCTCGCACTTGGGTATGAGCACGATGCCTGGGATCGTATCATGGACGTGGTATGGGAGGCGGTGTTTTTGGGGCTCCCGCGCCTCGATTTCTCGGCCAAGATAAAAGCGTTGTCGTTTGAACGCGATCCTCGCCAAGTCGAGGCACAGGTGCTTTTACACATCGTCTATCCGCTCGCTGATCTTCTTTCTTGGGATATCGATGCGCGTTTGCAAGAGCTTGGTATTCCGGCCTCGGTTTTAGCGGGGAAAGAGCGCATTTCATTGCGTCCTGTGTCGTATGGAGCGGCGGTACGCCGGATCGCTACAAAAGCAGGTATTAGCTTGTTAGGAGAAGAATTGATTCGGCGCTTGCGAGAACAGGTGGAGGCGTATCTTCGGGGCGACAAAACACTTGAGCAGATGAAAGAGCCCTTGCGTCGACTCTATGCCGATGGAGGCGTTGGTTTTAGTGAAGACCAGCTCAATCGCTTTTTGGCAGCCATGGAGGCATTGCTAAAAACAACACACGTAATCTCTGAGAACGAGTATGCTCGTTGGTTAGAGCAATCAGCTCGTGAAAAAGAGGCAGAACGGCTTGAGCAAGCACGAGAAAAGCGTCGTGAAGAAGATGTGACGCCGGTGCGTGCGGCTCCAAAAACGCCAACAACCGCTATTCAGCAGGCCGTTGAAGAAATTTGTACGGCTATTCAAATTGAAACGTTTGACGAGTACCTAGCGAAGCGCTTGCGAAGTCTGATTGAAACGCGGTTACGTCATGTGCGGAACGTGGATCAGGTGCGTGATATTCTGTCACGCGATCCAAAAGTGGGAGGCGTTGGTTTGAATGGGGAAGCGTTGGATCGAGCGGTTGCCATGATTGAGCGTATTCACGAGACGATGCACGATCGTATAGAAGCTGAAGAAAAAGCGGAAATTGAAGCGCAGAAACAGCGTCAAATCGAGCACTCGGTAGTGCGTAAAGCGGAAGAAGAGCAAGCGCGAAAAGCTTGGTTTGAAGAGAAAAAACAAGAGGGCTTGGGCGGTGAAACAGCTTCTGTGCAAGCTCTGCGTGACTTAATGCAGGGAAAAGCTCCGGCGGCGACCTCGCGAGTCACGGGTGTGCCGATTTGGCGATTGGATGCGGTTCAGGGCGACGTGCGGCTCATGAGTTTGACGGATGAGTTGGGTCAAATGTCGCTCGAGCGCTTCCGGCGCTTAGGAAGAACGCCCGAGGAGTCATTCGAGCGCTTGCAGCAGAAGTTTCAAGCCCTAAAACAAGAGTCGTTTGAGCGTTGGACCGAAGGGATCGCGCGCTGGCGTTCATCTCCTCTGCAACAGGCGTACCTGGGACTTGTCTCGCGAGCGTTCGGCCGAGGAACGCCGGTCGCTGAACTTGCTAACGAAGAGCACGAAGCGCAGGCATCAGCGCTTTCTTCTGAAGAAGTAGCTGTTCTTATGGAGCTAAATCAGCAACTGCAAGCATAACCTATGCCAGACAAGTTTATTGTTCCGCAGTTCATTGATAATGAAGATAAGATCTTGGGCCCTATTACCGTCCGTCAATTTTTGATTTGTCTTGGAACCGTCTTCGTGTTGTTTATCGAGTACAAGATTTTTATCTTTGCGTATTTCGTGATCGTTGCCATTGTAACGGCCGGTATTGGGGCGGTGTTCGCTTTTTTGAAGGTGAATGGCCAGCCATTTCACATTTTTTTTGTGAACTTCTTGCAAACGCAAATGCGGGCCAAATTACGTGTCTGGCATAAGAACGTGAGTGACACGGAGCTCAGGCGCTACATCTCGACAGGGGATGTCGCTGTTACTCAAGAACGAGCACCGCGAAAAGAGCGCCCAAGCACGCGCCATCTTCAAGATCTGGCTCTCACGGTAAACACGGGAGGCGTGTATAATACAGAGGACGATCCGTCGCTCTATGCAAAGTAAACAACTGGCTGGCCCAAAACCGGGCGTTCCTTCTCAAAAATTCCTAGATATTGCGGAAATCCGTGACGGGATTGTTGTTTTAAAGGATGGAACATTGCGCGCGGTCTTGCTGGTTTCGAGTATCAATTTTTCACTGAAGTCACTCGATGAACAAAACGCTATTGTGCAGGCGTACATGCAGTTTTTGAACGGGATCGATTTTCCGATTCAAATTTGCATTCAGTCTCGTAAGATGAACATTGATCATTATTTACGTGACCTAACCGAAAGCGAAAAAAAGTTGCAGAACGATTTGCTTAAGCGGCAGATCCATGATTATCGAGACTTTATTCAGCAACTCGTGAAGATGGGAGACATCATGCAAAAACGCTTTTACGTGGTAATTCCTTTTAACCCCGTGACGACGAACGTTGGGCAAAAGACTTTTGGGGCACGGTTGCAAGAAATATTTACGCCTAGCTCAGCGATCAGGCTGTCTGAGGAAAGGTTTCAAAAATATAAGTTTGAACTCAGCTTGCGAGTGAACCAAATCACGGCCGGGCTGTCTTCTATGTCGCTTAACGCGGTTCAGCTGGATACCCAGGGCCTGATAGAGTTGTACTACACAATGTATAATCCAGAACTGTTTGAACATCAGCGACTGACAGATATTTCTGAGATTCAGCTTGCTTCATTTTAGCTCTTTGTATGGCGTTTACCCCCGAACCAACAAAAAAGATCGACCCAGCTGAGCTCTTGAAGCAAGGTGTTTCGCTTGAAAAGCCGCAAAGCAAGGCCGTGCTAAAGCAAAAACAAGAAGAAGAGCGTCGCGCTCTCGAGGAGGAGCGTGTCTATCGTCGTGGGATGGCGAATATTCGCGACCTTATTGCGCCTGCTTCAATGAAAATCGAACCATCTTTTGTCCGTTTGGGGGATGTATATTGTCGCACGTTGTTTGTCGTGACGTATCCGCGGTATCTCACCGTGGGTTGGGCATCGCCACTCATTAACCTCAGCACGCAATTGGATATTGCGATGTTCTTCTATCCTATTCCGGCCGAGGTCATCTTGAAGCAGCTAAAAAAGAAAGTAGGGATCTTAGAAGCGCAGATTTCGGGGGATGCAGAATCTGGAAAGCCGCGTGATCCAATTTCTGAAACAGCTCTTCGGGACATTGAGCAGTTGCGTGATGATCTGACGCAGGGTATCGAGCACTTTTTTCAATTTGCGTTTTACTGTACGTTTTACTCCACGGATAAAGAAGAACTCGAGCGAGTGACGGCAAGCGTTGAGAGCACGTTTGGATCGATGTTGATTTATACCAAGCGCGCGTATTTTCAGGCGGAGCAGGGCTATAATTCAACACTTCCCATTGGAAACGATGAGCTTCAGATCTCATTCAACATGAGCACGTCGCCAATCGCTTCATCCTTTCCGTTTACATCGGCTGAGCTTTCTAGTGATAATGGGATTCTGTATGGGATTAATCGGCACAATAACTCGCTTATTCTCTTTGACCGTTTTTCGCTTCAAAATGCAAACGCGGTGATTTTTGCGACGTCTGGTGCGGGTAAAAGCTACGCGGTTAAACTCGAGATCATTCGCTCACTCATGCTTGGAATAGAGGTGATCGTGATCGACCCAGAGATGGAATACAAACATCTTTCAGACGCGGTAGGAGGTACATATATTAGCATTTCTTTGGCATCTAAAGCCAAGATTAATCCGTTCGATCTTCCGCGTCCGGTGAGCGAAGCATTTCAGGTGGAAGATATTATTCGTAGCGCGGTTATCACGATAAAGGGCTTGTTACGGTTGATGTTGGGAAAAGTGACAGCGTCAGAGGATTCGCTTCTCGACCGCGCCTTGCTTGAAACGTACGCGAAAAAAGATATTGTTTCTGGAACGGATTTAAGCAAAATTGAGCCCCCAATCCTTCAGGATTTTCAGGATATTTTGGAAGGCATGGAAGGAACGGCCGAGCTTGTGATCAAGCTCAAAAAGTATACCGAAGGAACATTTGCTGGGCTTTTGAACACGCCAACTACGGTTCAGATGAACAATCAGCTTGTTATTTTTTCGGTACGTGACCTCGAAGACGAGCTTCGCCCGCTCGCGATTTACACTATTATTAACTATATTTGGAATGTCGTTCGTTCTGAGCGAAAAAAGCGCATCTTGGTGATTGACGAAGCTTGGTGGCTTATGCAGGCCGAGGATTCCGCAAAGTTTATTTTTGCTCTCGTTAAGCGCTGTCGTAAATACTTTTTGGGAATTACGACGATTACACAAGATGTGAACGACTTCTTGACCTCGCCGTACGGACAGGCGATTGTGACAAACAGCTCGATGCAACTTTTGCTCAAGCAGTCGCCGGCGGCAATTGATCTTATTGCGCGAACATTCTTGCTCACGCAATCGGAGAAATATCTCTTACTTGAGTCTGGAGTGGGCGAAGGGATCTTCTTCGCGGGAGCGAAACACGCAGCGATCCAGGTGGTTGCCTCGTACACAGAAGACCAGATCGTCACAACAAACCCTCAACAGCTCTTAGAAATTGAAGCGAAAAAACGGGCCGCAGCCGTAACCGACTTGAACATTTCCTAATATGCAAAATAAACGCGTCTTATTTATCATCTTGTTCGTTATTGGGCTTTTAGCGATTGGCGGGATTGTGTATTGGACCGTGTTTCGCGATCGTGTCACGGCGCTTCCCGTTCCACAGCAGGGAAGCGTAGATGTTAGCCAAACGAGTTCAACGGTGAGCACAGGCTCCGGAGCGACAGGCGCGACCATTCCGGCGCCGGCCCCTGATCCTGTTTCGCCGCAAGAGCAAGAGCGTCGTGCGCGTGAAGCATTGCTTCGAGAAGCGCGAGATACGGTTACGCGCCTTGGTACAGTTACCAACGCGAACGAGTTTTCGAGTGCTAAAATTGCCTATACGCGCTTAACAAAAGATGCTCAGACAGCGATGGACGCGACGATTCGCTCCTGGCAAGAAGCGCATCCGCTCGCACGATCGTCTTATGGGCAAACCGCTCGCGCTTTGGCGGCACGTGTTACGTCACAGGATTTGATCTCGACCGGAAATCGTGCAACGGTAGAGGTAGATGTGCAGGTGGTGATTCAGGAAGGTGATGCGCAGCGCACAGAGACAAAACAAGTCGAACTCACCTATGTCAAACAAGGCGATGTATGGCTGATCTCGAACGTAGCCTGGAAAGAAATGGTGCTTTAAGCATCATTTCTCTTTTAAATCGTATTTTGTGCCGGATCGATACGATTTTGTTTCCGGCACACTGTTTGGCGTGTGGAGAATTTGGCGCATGGATCTGTCATGATTGCGAATATGCGATTCGTTGGATACATAAACCGCATAAAGCTCCTTCTTTGCCATCAGCAAAAAAATCCGAGGTTACTCGCTATTGGTCTCTGGCGCTGTACGCGGATCGATCTGTTCAGGAAGTGATTCGAGCGCTTAAATATCGCGGAGCAACCTGCATTGCGCCTGTTTTAGAGCGCTGGTTTTCCCTGTTTGTGCAACGTCATGGGCGGGTTCTACCTTGGCTGCGTGGCGAAGCGTGGGTGCTTGTGCCTGTGCCAACAGTACCGTCTCATGTTCGAGAGCGAGGCCTGGATCATGCGCTGGTCTTGGCGGAAGCTGCTCACCGGGTCATGCCGTCGCTTATTTTGACGACGAATTTAGTTACACGGGCAGAAGAAACGGGTTTTGCGAACGCTGAGCTCGACGATGATCGTCTGCGCGAAGCAAATGTGATGAATCAATGGGTGATCAAAAACGCCGTTCCTAAACGGATATTGCTTATCGATGATGTGTATACAACCGGATCAACGGTTCAATCGTTAGCGAGTGTGTTGCTGGAGTGCGGCGCTGAGCAGGTCGAGATTATGACCTTAGCAACAGGAAAATGACACGATTGACCCGTATTTTGCACTGAAAAACAAGGACTTGACGGTATCGGTAGCAACCTATAACCTAGGTTATAGGTTATTATTACACGTTGCGTTTTTTGTCTATGAATCATCTTACGACAAATAAAACAAAGGCCCAAAAGCACAGTCGACAAGCGGCAGGGATCCTTAAGAAGGTAAATACTATGGTCGATGAAGACGCGTACTGCCCAGACGTAATTCAGCAGGTGGATGCCGTTATTGGGTTATTAAACCGGGCGAAACGCGAGCTTTTGGCGGGTCATTTGAATCATTGTTTGGAGCACAGGTTAAAAGAAAATCGAGAAAAAACACTTCAAGAGCTCATTAAATTGTATCAACTTTCGCATTGATGATATGTCAAAGCACGTCCTTGCAGCCTCTCTGCTCATTGTTGGATTGATGACAGGCGTGGGCATCGGTTACTTTTTGACTCCGCAATATCAAGAAACCATGTATCGTGCATCAATGGACCTCGGTCCAGCGGATCGATTGGTTGACTTGCGCTATGTAAACGCCATGATCGCCCATCATCGAGGGGCGCTTCTTCTCGCGGAGCAGGCTAAACAGAGCCAACGTCAAGAGATTGTTTTGTTGGCTAATGCTATTCAAAAAGATGAACCCAAGCTCATCGACGAGCTCTACGAATGGAAGCGTGCATGGTATCGAGATACGCGTCGCGTTCGTGATCCGCTGCCTGTTCACATTGGAAACTACGATCAAACGCTCGACCTAAGGTTTTTGAATGCGCTCATCGCTCATCATGAGGCGGGAATTGTCATGACAAAAGAAATCAGATCCAAGTCAAGTCGGAAAGAAGTCCTCGATAATGCGGATGCGGTGGAAAACTTTTTAAAAACCACACTTGTGACGCTCAAAGAATGGCGAACGAGTTGGTATAACGTGAATTAACAATATGACAACGCATGTACTGCGTGTGCACGGCATGCACTGCGCGAGTTGTCAGGTGATTATTACCAAGGAATTAAAGAAAATTCCCGGGGTCTCCGCATGTGACGTGAATTTTGCATCGGAAACAGCCACGATACAGACGACCTCTGATCAGGTATCACTTCAGGAGATGAATGATCACATCAGTCACCTCGGCTACCATTTGGCGCCGACGAGCGAAGACGGGCGCGCGGAGTCGGTTCAAAAGAGTGGGGACGTGAGCCACGACGGGCACTCAGGTCCGTCATCCGGCTCACGAGATGCGCAAGAATCCCTAGAGGAAGACAAGAATAAAGTATTATTTGTGTTGCCGATCGCGCTTATTGTCTTCTTGTTTATGATGTGGGATGTAAGCGCGAGATTATTCATTTCTGTGCCAATTGTTCCGTTTCCGATGTCGTGGATGAACGCCTTCTTGTTTATTCTTGCGTCGGTTGTGTTGTTTTGGGCGGGTAAGCCCTTCGTTCGAGGAGTCGTCACGTTTTTGCGCCATCGTGTGGCAAATATGGATAGCTTGATAGGTCTTGGGACCCTTGCAGCCTACCTCTATAGTTCCCTCATTACTCTTTTTCCAGATGTCCGTGCGCGCCTCGGTGTGCCAGAATACACATATTTTGATGTCACAATTGTGGTGATTGGGTTTGTGCTGCTTGGAAAGTACCTTGAGCAAACATCAAAAAAACGCACTGGAGACGCGATCAAATCGTTAATAGGCCTTCAAGCCAAGACGGCGTTAGTGATTCGTGACGGAAAAGAAGTGGAGGTGCCGATGGTAGAGGTTAAAGGAGGGGATAGAATTCGCGTAAAGCCGGGAGCAAAGATCCCCGTCGACGGATGGATTATCGAAGGTACAACGTCGGTAGACGAGTCCATGGTCACGGGGGAGTCTGTTCCCGTGGATAAAAAAGCGAACGACACCGTGATTGGATCAACGATTAATAAACAGGGGAGTATTGTGATCGAGGCGACAAAAGTTGGATCTGACACGATTTTGTCGCAAATTATTGCCATGGTGGAACGGGCGCAGGGGTCGAAAGCGCCCATTCAGGCGGTGGCTGATCGAGTCTCGGGTGTCTTTGTTCCGGTGGTCTTGGCGATCGCGATCATTTCATTCGTTGTTTGGATTGTGATCGGTTCGTCATTTCTTGGCTTTTCTTCCGCCTTTTCTTTTGGGCTGTTGTCGTTTGTTGGAGTGCTCGTGATTGCGTGCCCGTGCGCGCTCGGACTCGCGACTCCGACGGCGATGATCGTTGGGATTGGAAGGGGGGCAGAGCAGGGTATCTTGATTAAGGATGCGACAAGCCTGGAAAAGCTGAGCAAGGTTACGACGATTGTGTTTGATAAAACAGGGACGATCACGAAAGGAGCTCCAGAAGTGACAGATGTCGTTGTTTTTGATCGGGTCTATAAAAAAGATGACGTGGTTCAGTTGGCGGCTCGGCTAGAGGCAAAATCGGAGCATCCACTCGCGCAGGCGATTGTAAGCAGGGCGGATAATACGTCGTTGGGAGATGTAGAAAGGTTTCGTGCTATCGAAGGCGTTGGTGTAGAGGGGTGGGTGGATGGCAATCATGTAATGGTGCGAAAGCCCACGCAAGAGCACATGGTTGCTTACCCTGAGATTGAACGTCTTCAAGAACAGGGTAAGACGGTGGTCCTGACTTGTGTTGGGGGGCGGGAGATAGGCCTGCTCGCCGTAAGTGACACGATAAAGGAACAGGCGAAAAACGTTGTCAGTCGCTTACAGGCTCTCGGATTAAAAACGGTTATGCTGACCGGAGATAACCGACGAGCTGCTTCGTATATCGCAAAGCGGGTTGGGATTGAAGCGGTACTCGCAGAAGTGATGCCAGACCAGAAAACAGCCCACATTCTCGCGCTACAGAAAGACGGTCAAGTCGTTGCTATGGTTGGAGATGGGATTAACGATGCGCCGGCGCTCGTACAGGCGGATGTAGGCATCGCGATGGCTACGGGGACAGATGTTGCCATAGAATCAGCGGGAATCACGCTTTTAGGAGGAGATATAACAAAAATTTCTTTTGCTATCCGTCTATCGCGTTTCACGATGCGCACGGTTCATCAAAATCTGTTCTGGGCATTCATCTATAATTTGATTGGGATTCCGTTAGCCTCGGGGGTTCTATATCCGTTTTTTGGACTCTTGTTAAACCCGGTTTTTGCAGGTCTGGCGATGGCGTTTTCGAGTGTTTCTGTGGTGATGAATTCGCTACGATTAAAAACACGAACGTTGTAACTCACTATGACGCAGACGTATACATTTCCTATCCAAGGATTGCACTGCGCTTCCTGTGTTGTGCTCACGGAAAGCGCGTTAAGAGAGATAAGCGGTGTCGTTTCCGCAAAAACTTCGCTCAAGCATCAGTTTGTGGAGGTCACAGGCGATTTTGGCGAGAGGACAGAGGAAGAAGTCTTGCGCGATTTAAACGCCGTCCTAAATCCGCACGGGTACTCGCTTGTCACGTCAGTCCAGGAGAAATCGAATAACTGGCTCGAGCTCGGCACGGCGTTGCTCGTCGCAATCGCGTTTGTCGCGTTGTTTCTGGCTCTTCAACGGCTTGGTCTCGTGCGTCTGGTAAACACCGCCACCATTGGCTATGGGACGGTCTTCTTGATCGGGGTTATGGCTTCGGTCTCGTCTTGTATGGCGGTTGTTGGAGGATTGGTTTTATCTGTATCCGCTTCGTTTGCGAAAGAGGGGAAAAGCGTGCGTCCGCAAGCGATGTTTCACGTAAGTCGACTCGTTACATTCTTTGTATTAGGAGGGGTGATTGGGGTCTTGGGTTCAGTATTTCAGCTGGGTCGGACGGGATCGCTTGTGCTCGGGCTTGTTGTGGCGTTTGTCCTCTTTATTTTAGGATTGAATCTTCTTGAAGTGCTTCCAGTGGCAAAGCGTTTGCAAATGACGCTGCCAAACCAGATCGGCGTTCGTGTGCAGATGCTAAAGACGGTCAATCGCTCGGTTTCTCCTCTCCTTTTTGGTTTTGTGACGTTCTTTTTGCCTTGTGGATTTACGCAGTCTATGCAGATTTACACATTGACAACAGGGAGCTTTTGGAGAGGGGCGCTAACGATGCTTGTGTTTGCGCTGGGCACATTTCCTGTGCTCGCATTAATTAGTTTTGGAACTACCGGCATCAAAAACTCGCCACAGTCAGGGCTGTTCTTTAAAACAGCTGGCTTTATTGTCATCTTTTTTGCGGTACTGAACCTCTTGACGACGCTCGCAGGAGCGGGGATCATCCCGCCAATTGTAAATTTTTAGCCCATATATTCATATGAGTAGAAAACATCTCGTTCTCTTCGCTTGCGCCGTGTTGCTTATGAGTGGGCTATTTGTTTGGCGTCAAAATAACCGATCAGAAGACTCGTTTGGAGCGGCGTCCTCGAATGTTTCTGTGAACGAGGGGGAGCAGTCCATCCGTATCCAGGCCAAGGGAGGCTATTTTCCACGTGTAACAACGGCACGAGCGGGCCTTCCGACAATGTTGCACGTAGAAACAAACGGGACGTTCGATTGTTCAACCGCGCTTACGATTCCTGAGGTGGGATACCGGGGCGCGCTTCCATCGTCGGGTATCACGTCGATCAAAATTTCTCCTCAGTTAGCCGGAACGACTGTCAGGGGGGTTTGTTCGATGGGGATGTATAGTTTTACGGTTCGCTTTGAATAGCAGATGTTACTCGCCATCAGGTCTAGTTCTTTGTCGGTGTCGGGTTATTCTCCTTAATTCGTTTACGGCACAGTTGCTCAACCTGAAACGCATTCGGAATATTCGAGATATAGATGGTTTCCGGAACGTATCGAGAGGGTCCGTTTTTCTGGCTCACCATTTGTCCGGTGCGGAGCTGAAGGGTGATGGTGCCGCGTTCTGCGCCGCCGCGAACGTCGATATCTCCACTAAATTGCTCCCAGTCGATGGATCGTAGGCTACCACCTTGAAACTGAATGAGACGTGTTGGCGTCCCAACAAAGTAGCCGCCTCGTTTGAGCAAGAGGTAAATACCATATCCAAGCATGGCGAAGCCGATCAGGAGAAAGATGAGAATAATGAGTCCGGGTGCGATGATGGGACCGAGATTGTCGAGGCTTGCCACGGTTGGGACGCCGTTTGTTTTAAAGTGGACCTCTTTTCCCTGGAAGAGGTCGCCTAGAAATGCGAATACAAAGACACTTGAAAAAGCTGTCCAGGTGAACCCAAAAAGAAGAGTGGATAGCGCGTTCTTGAGTGGCTGGGCGCGGCCAGCCTTAACGGCAAAATCTTGTGACTCGGAGCCGATCGCTTGCAGAAGCTCGGGTGGAAGAGGGGAGCTGTTCATAAGTGGACAAGAGGAATGGCGGTAGTATTTAAGGAGAAAGCGCTTCGATCATCCGTTGCTTAACGCTTTGAATAATCTCTTCTGGCGTGGTGAAAGTCGGGTCTGTTTGAAAGTTTGTGCCAAAGCGCTTGTCTTCAAAGTTCATCCCCATGAATGTTCTTGCGCTCGCATAGCGAGGAACGAGGTGGCCATGAAGGTGACGCCATTCATTTCCCAAAAAGGCAAAATTAAACCAATCAGGCTGAAAGCCCTTTTCGGAAGCGGCTTTTAGCTCTTTAAGAATGGTCTGCAATTCGGACCATTCTTCGGGGGTTGCATCGGTAAGATGAAGAGCGTCTTCTCGCTTGCAAGCAATAATGCACCGACCAAGATAGCTCTGGTTTTCATGAACTTGTACGGTCCAGTACGTGTACTCCTTGATAACGTTTTTTGAAAAGTCTTTTTGCATAGAGCTTTAGATTGGGGAAAAATGATGGGAAGAAAGATAGAGGCGGTCATTTTAAAAGGAGTTTTTCTTTTGACGTGAAAAAAGAACCCTAAACGTCTAAACTGCTCTTAATGTCTTGTATTAATCTCTCAAACTCTTCAAAAGAGTTTACAAAATGTAGCCAATCATAATCTGATACTTTTTTCAAAGCGCGAGATCGCTTGATACTCCTCGCTTTCTTTTTGGATGGTTGATTTTCCCAGCACCGAAGCAAATAGTTTAGCTCCGGATTTTTCTTTCAATTCTCGAATTCGCATAGTTTACATTTCCTTGGTTAAAACGTAGACAAAGGCAAGAGGCAAATTTTTTTGATAATAGCGAGGATAGCGCTCCTTAAACGCATCGGTAGTAGGCAGGCATTCTATTTTGGCTGAAATACGGAGGTATTTCTTAAAGATTTTTTCGTATGTGTAAATATCTTTCCAAAAATGGAAAAATATTCCGTACTCTCCGCGGGATCCATGTGCGAACGAGTATTTTTCGTTAACGTTCAGCGGAGCTTTATTCGGGTGAAGATCGCGGTGTTTTTTCTGTTCGTAATCCGGATTGAGAAACGCGCATATGTACTTTCCTCCGTCTTTCAAAACCCTTCTTACTTCTGAGATGTGATGGTCAAGATCCTTTTCTTCTAGGTGCATGAGAAAGTGTCTGGACACGGCAAGGCTGACAGACGAGTCATTGAATGGCGTTCTGTTACCATGATGTATCTCAAAGTGCTGTATATCGATATCGTTCGGATAACCCAAGTCCTTCAAATAATTCCTCGCTTTTAGCACGAGCTGCCTAGATCCCTCTAATCCGATAAATTCGTCGACGTTTTTTCTAACTTCTGCAATATTACGAATTGACTTTAGGCCGGGAACTGCGGGTTGATAGCCATGCATGAATTGAATGGCAAGGATATTTGTTCCTGCACCAAAGTCAACGACTCTGGAACCGGTGTGGTCAATTAAAAAATTTGCTATTTCGCGATAAAGAAAGGGATTAACTATAAAATCGATGCCGATGTTTCCTTCTTGCTCAAGCTTGTACCAAAGGCTTTTCCAGTTCTTTCCACCGTACTCGCTCTGCCCGTTCATACTTTTTTATGTGCAGGATCCGGCAAAGTATCCCACAAGAGGTCAAAGACATCGTTAAAAATGTCCAAAATTGAATCTATTTCTACGACAAGACCAAGGACATTTAAATCTGGATTCATAATTAAAAGCTTGTCATCAAGAATATCGATCGAGCTTTGGAATTCATAGGATGGCGGAATAACCTTTACCTTTCTATATTTCAGTCCGCTTGGTTCGAATCTTAGGTCAGATTCTTTGAAAATCACTCTTGTCTTTATTTTATTTTCATCCAGTTTTTTTCTGAAGTCTTGGAGAAAGCTCTTGTCGACGGGCAGCCAGTCTTCAATGCTCGCAATAGCTTTCCATGTCGTATATTTATCCAGGCCCTCAAGGTAAAAATTTTTCAACTCTTGTTGCGTATTTAAAAAATAGACTCCGTGAGGATTCGTCTTTGCAAGGTTAATCATTTTCTTAATGGACTTTTCCATACAGTCGTATCTTAGCATAAAATTGGGCTTTTTCAACCGGAAACTCATGTACCGCATTTGCACGTGAAAACGGAACAGGTTGGCGTCCCATCTCAAAACTGACTATAGATTGGGATGCGCGGGTGGGTTGAGCGCCTCTCGCGTCGGTCCGACGCCTGCTGTTTTACCATCGCAAAAGCCCCGGTTATACCGGGGCTTCGCTCTGGCGGAGAGGGCGAGATGGGCTGATTGACATCAGTCTCGCCTGCGTCGCTC
>CAZIVC010000005.1:0-43417 GCA_964542945.1 uncultured Gammaproteobacteria bacterium | reverse complement strand
CGCATAGAAAACACCCGGCATAACCGGGTATTTTCTCTGGCGGAGAGGGCGAGATGGGCTGATTGACATCAGTCTCGCCTGCGTCGCTCGGATAAGCTTTTGCAAGCAACACTTATCTCTCGCTATCCTCGGCGACCGAACTCGTGCGCGAGTTCTCACTCACCCGTCTCGCATAGAAAACACCCGGCATAACCGGGTATTTTCTCTGGCGGAGAGGGCGAGATTCGAACTCGCGGTACCATTGCTGGTACGACGGATTTCAAGTCCGTTGCTTTAGACCACTCAGCCACCTCTCCAGGCTCTTAATTTGGTTAAGCGGTGCCTTCTGTAACGGGGGTTCCGCCAATAAGCCAGCAGATCATAGCGATTTTTCAAAAAATACGCAAAATAGACGTTTTATAGCTCGTTTGATCGTTGCGTTATTCAGCACTCTTTGCTTGTATAAGGAAATAATCCAGTCTAGCTATTTGCTATGTCTCGTGTCAGTACCTACCTCAACTTTCCTCGTCAGACCGAGGAGGCGTTTAATTTTTATAAGGCGGTGTTTGGAACCGAATTTGAAGGCGAAATCAGTCGCTTTTCGAGTGTGCCACAGCAGCCAGGCGCTCCAGAAATGAAAGAAGAGGATAAAAACCTGGTGATGCATGTGGCGTTGCCGATTCTTGGGGGTCATGTGCTTATGGGAACAGATGCGCCACAATCCATGGGCTTTCGTGTGACGCTGGGGAATAACATGTTTATCAACCTGGAGCCGGATACGCGTGACGAAGCGGATCGTATTTTTGCGAAGCTTTCGACAGAAGGGAAGGTCGAAATGCCTCTTCAAGAAATGTTTTGGGGAGGGTATTTTGGTTCGTGTACGGACAGGTTTGGAGTTCAATGGATGATCAACTGTTCAGCGAAATAAATGCGCTATGTCATCTATTACAATTCACGCGCTGGTAAAGGCGCCGCTAAGCAAGGTTTGGGAATATTGGACAAATTCGGAGCATGTTATGCGATGGAACGCGGCATCCGATGACTGGCATACGCCGAGCGCCACGAGCGATCTTCGTGAGGGAGGAGAGTTTCATTATTTAATGGCCGCGAAAGATGGAAGCGCTCAATTCGACTTCGGAGGCGTCTACACAACCGTGATTTCAGAAAAAGAGATTTCCTACAAAATGACAGATGATCGTGTAGTTCGTGTTGTATTCGTTGAGCAACCAGATGGACTACTGGTCACAGAAATATTTGATCTAGAAACGCAGAACTCAGAAGAGATGCAACGAGCTGGTTGGCAGGCGATTCTCGATCGATTTAAGGCCTACATGGAACAGAATTAACTCGCAAACGTCCTGGCTCGCGTGTCGGAATTGTTCTTTTTTTCGACCGAGCATTACACTGAAGCGCATGACGTTTCTTGTGAAGTTCCGTTCATTGATTGGTTGGTACGGCGTTGTGGCAATTCTTGGCGCCTATGCACTTGTGAGCTTCTCGATCGTTGATGTGCATGGATGGTTGTATCAAGTGCTAAATTTAACCGGAGCTCTGGGATTGGTATTGGTTTCTTATCATAAAAAAGACTACCAACCCGCTGTCTTGAATGCGATCTGGGCTATTGTTGCGCTTGTTGCAGCGATTCGGTTATTCTTCCGTTCGTAATTTTAGTATCCTCTATGCAAACCTATACTGGCAGCTGCCACTGTGGAAACGTTCGTTACGAAGTAGAAATGGATTTAAAAGGTGTCATGTCATGCAACTGCTCGATCTGCTCTCGTCGCGGGTGGCTTATTGATTTTGTTCCTGCATCGCAATTTCGCTTGTTAACCGATGAGTCTGCGTTAACCGATTATCAGTTCAATAAAAAGATTGTTCATCACTTGTTTTGCTCTACCTGTGGCGTCGCGTCATTTGGTCGTGGAGCGGGTCGTGATGGGAGTCCAATGGTCGCCGTAAACGCTCGATGTCTAGAAGGAGTTGACGTCGACGCGTTGCCGATTACCAAGATTGACGGGAAGAGTCTCTAAAACGAGCGCTTCCAAACCGCTCGCGTGTCCGTTACACTGAGCTTACATTCGTTCTTTCTATGAGAAAACCCATCGCGCGACGAAAAGTAGAGAAGCACCAAGAGATTGATCATGAGTTTATCATGCACGTCTTCGTTATTTTGTCGGTAACATTTGTCGCGATGTGTGGCGCATATTTTTTCTCACAATGGCAAGCGGAGATGCGCATTCCTGCAAACCGTGCCTATCGTATCTCTGTAAACTAAGACAGCGTTTCGAGTGAGGCTGGAGAAAGAGGGTCATGGGCGGGGCTGCTTAAAACAGCCTCGCTTTTTATTCCTTTTATGACCCTGGGTGCTGAGTGAAACGGATTAATTGCGTCATTCAATAAATCTGTTTATGGTAAGGGATATGCGAAGCGCTGCGACAACACCCACCGAATACCTCGCCTCGGTTCCGCTCGAGCGAAGAGCAGATATAAAGGCGTTGCACGCGCTGATTCGTAAAACAGCTCCCAGCCTAAAACCGTTTATGATCGCGGGAATGTTAGGGTATGGCCCGTATCACTACCGGTATGCTTCGGGTCGAGAAGGGGATTGGTGCTGGATTGGGCTTGCGAGCCAGAAAAGGTACATCGCTCTGTATATTTGCGTTGTCGAAGAAGGGCGTTATCTTGCTGAAGGGTTTAAAACCCAATTTCCAAAAGCCTCGATTGGGAAAAGCTGCATTCGCTTTAAAAAACTCAAAGATCTTGACGTCAAAGCGCTGAAAGACCTTGTTGCAAAAACGGAGTCTTGGGCGAAAAAGAAGAAATAGATTGATTGGTTTTTTTAAAAAAACACCCCGGTAATACGGGGATGTTTTTCTGTTCTTACGGAGTGGTGCTAGCAGTATCGGTGTTTGGGGTTCTGCGCCAGCGTTCGGGCTCTGCAGTTGCGAGTGCAAAGCACATGATGGCTAGGCCCAGGTCACGTACGCCGAGAGCGGTATTCCCGATGCCGGCGGCGATAAAAACGAGGTGAATCCCAAGTAATGCAGAAACGACGGGCGTGTAGCGGTTCACGACAAGGAAAAGAGCGGCGACGAGTTCAAACACGGCATTTGCATATACCAGTGTTTGCGCGCTCACACCAAGAAGCGAAGGGAGAAAATCGGGCACGAATCCAATCCAGCGCGCCGGGCCCAGGAGTTGCGCAATCGCAAACCAGGTCACAACAAAGATGAGGCCGAAGCGCAGAATAAGAACGGAAGCGCGAGAAGACGGGTTCATAACTCAGGGTATCTACTTAAGAACACCGATGCTCAAGTTGGCAAGCGTACGTTCTGGGCGGCTATCACCGCTATGCTGATCCATGAATTGAGAGGTTCCGTCTTTTCCGCAGAGAGCCTCAATTTTTTCGGCCCCGCCTGGGTGGCGACTAGTAAAGCTCGTGACGTCGTATACCTTCCCGCTTACGACCGTCCAGCAGCTAGAAGCGCTATTGTGTGTTGCGACTTCAGCCATGGTGTAGCTTTTCACGGCGTTTGGATTTTCTTGAACAGAAGGGGCTTTGGCGCCGCTTCCGGCTACGGGTTGTGTTGATGGGCCGCCTTGGTTAGCGGTTCCATTGGTTGGATTTGTGCTCGTCGAGTTACTGGCACCACTTGGGGCTGCGCTCGGATTTGTGGAGGTCGCTGTATTCGTTTGAGGACGTGCGGGTGAGGTGGGAGTTTTTACCGATTGGTACGCCGCTACGCCAGCAACGAGTAAAATGATAACGCCTAATGCAGTCCACAGTGATTTGTTCATAAAACACGAAAAAAGAGTAAGGCACTGATAATACGCAGCTTAATTATTTTTCTTTCACTTGTGAACTTTTCGGAAATGGTTTCTTGTGCTACAACCCTGGTATGTCTCTACGTAAAACGCCACAAGAAATTGAAAAAATGAAACGAGGAGGCGAGCATTTATCCCGTATTTTGCGTGAGATTCGTGCCGCGTGTATCCCTGGGGTTGGAACCGCCGAACTCGATAAAATCGCTCGCGATCGCATGGCTGAGGTGGGCGGACGTCCCTCCTTTTTGGGGTATCAGATTGAAAAGAGCGATCCGCCATATCCGGGTGCTTTGTGTATTTCTATTAATGAAGAAGTGGTGCATGGTCTTGCGATTCCCAATCGCATCATTCAGGCGGGAGATGTGGTCGGATTGGATATCGGGATGTGGTATGAGGGGCTTGCCACCGATATGGCGATGACCGTGATCGCCGGTGGAACGCATAATCCAAAAGTCACGGCCCTGGTTCAGGCGACCCGTGAAGCGCTGAAGCGTGGGATCGAGGCAATTCAGCCTGGAAAGGACGTTGGGATTATTGGGGCGACAATCGAAGATTTTATTCGTCCGACCGGATTTGGTATCGTCAAAGATTTGGTAGGTCATGGAGTTGGTCACGCCGTTCATGAAGCGCCAAATGTGCCAAACTATCGTGAGCGCCACTTGCCGCCGCAGACGCTCGAGGTTGGCATGGCGCTCGCGATTGAGCCTATGATCACGATGGGTGGTTGGCGTGTACGGATGAAGCGTGACGGCTGGACGATTGTCACGATGGATAATTCACTCTGCGCGCACTTTGAGCTCACGGTGGCGGTGACGGAAACGGGCTACGAGCTTGTGACGCCATGGCCGGATGCTTAGTTCTTTGCTTTTTCTATTATGCAAGAGGGTTTGACGAAAAATGGCCGTCCCGCCTTTGAACGGTATCCTGAGCTGTTCGTATCCCGTGTAAAAATCCAGGCGCGTCTTTGCGCGCTCATGACGGAAGGCGAACTCAATCGTGAGAAAGCCGAAATGGACTGGACGCTTCGTTTTATGGACAAATTTGCATTTGTCTTTCGCGATCACCTGGACGAAGTAAAGGAGTGGCACGAGCAAAAGATCGATCCAAGTAAACTCTCTCGTGAAGAGTTACAATCGTGGATTGATGATTTGGAATCGCGAGATTCCTATGCCGGAGCTGCGTGAGGTCGAAACGGTGCGTCGTCAGCTCGCCGAACGCTTAAACGGAGCGCGTATTGTTGATGTTTCCCTACGAACGCCGCACCTAATTCGCTCAGACGCGACCATGTTTGCGAGCGATATCGTTGGAAAAACGATTATTAACGTCTTGCGACGAGCGAAAACGGCTGGCGCAAGCGATTCAAGATGTGTTGCAAGCCTCGCTCGATCAACGCGGAACGAGTACGAATAACTACATGGACACAAACGGAGAGCGTGGAGGATTTTTCGCGCTACTACGCGTGCATCAACGAGCTGGCCGGCCCTGCGTTCGTTCTGGGGTGCCGGTTCAAAAAGTACGTTTAGCGGGGCGTGGCATCCATTTTTGCCCACACTGTCAGCCGAAACGCGCGTCTCGCCAACGTGCTGGAAACCGCGTAGCATAGCCCTATGCAAGAAATCCTGGTTCGAATCGATGCGTTGCGTGCCAAGCTGGACGAGGCCTGGCGGCTGTTAGGATTGGAAGCGGTGAAAGATCGTATTCATACGCTTGAAGCACAATCGGCGGCACCTGAAGTGTGGAGCGACCCGGCGAAAGCGAAAACGTTATTACAATCATTAAACACCGAAAAAAAACGTTTCGACGCTTGGAACTCGTTGCGTATCCAGCTGCTTGAGCTAGAGGAACTCGCCCGCCTCGCAGAGCAAGAGCACGATCTTGTGTTTCGAAAAGAAGCAGAAGAAACCGTGGCTGCGTTAGAAAAACGATATCTCGCACAAGAGTTTGATCTATTATTTTCCGGACAACACGACGCGAAGTCGGCGATTGTCGCCATTCATGCGGGAGCGGGGGGTACAGACGCTCAAGATTGGGCCGAAATGCTTTTGCGCATGTATGTTCGTTATGGTGAAACCAAAGAATGGAGCGTCCGCTTATTGGATGAGTCACGCGGGGGGGAGGCGGGGATTAAGTCCGTGACGTTTTTAGTAGAAGGAGATCATGCGTATGGGCATCTGAAAGGTGAGGCGGGTGTGCATCGTTTAGTGCGTCAGTCGCCATTTAACGCCGATGCGCTCAGGCAAACCTCATTTGCGCTTGTCGAAGTTCTTCCGGAATTAGAAGATGATGTGGATGTCGAGATTAAGCCCGAGGATTTACGTATCGATACATTTACAAGTGGTGGAAAGGGTGGCCAGTCGGTGAACACGACGTATTCAGCAGTTCGTATTGTTCACCTTCCCACAAAGATCACGGTTTCGTGTCAAAACGAGCGTTCGCAAACGCAAAACAAGGCTACAGCGATGAAGATTTTGCGCGCAAAACTCTTGGCTCTTAAAGAAGTGGAACAACAAAAAGAAAAGCAGGAATTGCGGGGCGAATTTCAGAGCGCGGAGTGGGGAAACCAGATTCGTTCGTATGTTCTCCATCCGTACAAAATGGTGAAGGATCATCGAACTAATGTTGAAACATCTCAAGCGGAAGACGTGCTTGAAGGAAAATTAGATGCGTTTATCGAAGGCTATCTTCGTTACGCCGCAGAAAAAGAACACGCGCGTGAATAAAAGCGGGGAGTCTGTAAGCATTGTTCTCAATATATTCGCTCCAGCGCGAACATGCTAAGCTAGAGGGCGCGTTCATGCCCTTTGACCCATCGCTCATTCCCATTCCCCTTAATCGGCCAACGACGAAGGATATTTTGCGTGCCGTGCCGCCGTTTTTACGTTTAACCTACAAAGAGCATCCACGCAGTTTTTGGTGGCTTGTGCTATTTACCCTCGGGGAACTGCCACAAACGGTACTCATGACATTTTCGTTAAAGGGGATTACCGACGGCATTGTGGCGAGAGATTTACCCTTGTTTCTTTGGTGGACGGGTGGGTTATCGCTCGCCATGATATGGAACGGCATCACGAGTTATGGTTATGAACGATTTCGAAACGAGCATCGGTATCACTCAGAGCTTGCGATTAAGCGCGAGATTCTGAAGGTATTAAAACGACTGCCGCTAGCCGCGATCGAACATCCGCGTTTTTCGACGTTATTTAGTGCGTTTGATCAAAAACGAGGTTCGTTACTTAGTGTTCAAAATAACCTGTTTAACATGGTTGGTAGGGTGGCTAGTATCGTTGGTTTTATTCCGTTCCTTCTTCTCTTGCCATGGCAGGCGGTTGTCGTGATCGCAATTTTCCAGGTCATTCTCCTTCGTTTACGACGAGATAACGCCGATTTTTCTTGGAGCTTGCTCACGAGCGAAACACGAGAGGGGAGACGCGGGTTGTATTTTTATCGCACGCTCGTAAATGGGTTTGGATTGGCACAAAAGCGGCTCCTCGGCATTGAAACCGAATTCGCAAAACGTTGGGAAAAGATTGCGAGAACTTTTGTGGAAAGGCGCGTTCAAGAATCCCACTTACAAGGGCGCACGATTGCGCTTCAAGAATTTTGTAACCTCATGGGATTCTTGGCGGGGTTATTCTTTTTGGTCCCACCGGTATTCGCCGGCGCGGCCAGTGTTGGGTTATTAACCGCCTTCGTTGCCAGTTTTTTTAACTTTTCAAACCGGCTGAGTTGGTTGACGTCCGAATTTGGCTGGTTTCAGAAAGAAGGGGTTTCGCTCGTTATTACAAACCAGGTTTTTTCTTTGCCCGCCGAAAAAGACCAAGGGAAAGAACTCACGAAACAGCCGCTCACGATTACGTTTGAAGATGTGTGGTTTCGTTATCCGGATTCCGCAAAAGATATTTTGAAGGGTGTGTCGTTTACCTTTCAAGAAGGTGATCAGCTCGCGCTTATTGGATTAAACGGAGCAGGAAAATCAACGCTACTTAAGTTGCTCATGCGTATTTACGAGCCAACAAAAGGAAGGATTTTGGTGAATGGACAGGATGTGTCGACGATCAAGTTGTCTGCCTGGAGACGGGCACTCGCCGTACTCACGCAAGACGTTTTACGATTTGACGATGTTCTCGAACAGCAAATTCACTACGGCGATATTGAGGAGCGACTAGAACAAAAACGATTAACAAAAGCGCTTGTTGTGAGTGGTTTTGACGAAGTTGCACAAAGCTTTGCGCGCGGGATGAAAACGCATTCAGGAAAAGAGTTTGCTATGCCAGAGGATGAAGCGGTTGAGCTATCGGGCGGACAGAATCAGATGCTCGCGATTGCGCAAACTGTGTACCGTCGTGCTCGCATGTATGTGTTTGATGAGCCGACATCGGCGGTTGACGCAGAAAAAGAAGAGCGCTTTTTTGAGTCTTTGCCGGAAGCTATGAAAGGGAAAACCGTGATTTTTGTGTCACATCGTTTTTCTACGCTTCGTCGCGCGAATCGCATTCTCTTGTTGGAAAGCGGAAAAATCACAGAAGACGGTTCGCATGAAGCGTTGCTTGCTCACGGAAAAACGTACGCTCGCCTCTTCGCACTTCAAGCGAAAATGTATCAATAAGCATCTTTATTTGGGTGTATCGATGCGGGCTTTCTTCTGTGTTTATCGGCTCGCCCTCTTGACACGACAACGAAAAGCCTTGTGTTTACGAAGCAAACACGGCATACTGGGCCGGCAAACCCACTTTTTCATTCTTAAATCATTCGGGTTCTCGCACATATGTCCAAAATGACCAAATCCCAACTCATGACCGAGTTGGCTGCTAAGTCCGGTTTTTCTAAGAAGGATGTGGCCGCTCTCATGGAACTTCTTTCCAAGACGGCGTATGCTCAGGTAAAAAAGAACGGCGAATTTGTTCTTCCTGGTTTCGGCAAGTTGGTGAAGGTCAAGCGTGCGGCTCGCATGGGACGCAACCCAGCCACGGGCGAAGAGATCAAAATCCCAGCCAAAACGGTCGTCAAATTCCGTGTGGCCAAGGCTGCCAAAGAAGCGGTCATGTAGTAAAAAGAGCACACATGTTTGGTGAATAGCTTTGTTGCCGCCTCCAAACGTGCGTGTTCTGTGAAAAGTCCCTCGGTTCGCCGGGGGATTTTTTTATTTATCTCGTTATTTGACGGGGGGTTTTATGCGGACTAGGGTGAGATACCCGTACGGGAGAGAGGATGGATCATTTCATGACGACCGCGGACCAAGGATCTCAAGCGAAGGCGTCTCTCTGGCTTCCTCCGCTGGGGAGGCTGTGTGTGCTGGAAAAGTTCGCTGATGGCAGTCCGACGCCAACAAGCTTCGAACTCCTTTTTCGCTGCGAAACGGATGCGCGTGGGTACCTCGTGCTCGCCGAAGCGCTCGCCGACTCGGCGTCGCCGGGTGGGTATTCGATTCACCGCAAGGGGTATGCCAAGTTCAAGCCGCACTTGCAAGTATCACGAGCGCCGCCGGAGCGCGCGCAATGGAGGTATGCCGCAGATCAAGATCTCGCGCTTGTCATCCACGGAATGCGTGAAGGTCGAGAGATCTTTCGGGGGTGGCTTGAACGGGGTGGAGAAGCGAGCAGTGCTCTTTGGCCCGAAGAGCGCATGCGCTTGTCGATGGTGATTGAACAGCGAGATCGTTCGCTTTGGGGGTACAGCCATCGTGCGCTGACGAACGCCTCGGAGGACGCAATCACGGAGCTCTCTCACGGGGAATGGCTTCTCTATGTGCGGGACTATGGAGCGGATCGAGGCCTCATCGCTCATCTCTGTACGTTGACACACGAACTGGACAGAGTGATTGATCTTCGATCATGGTTCGCGCTCATCCTTGGTCGACACGGGGAGTCGAGGATCGTGGACATTTCTCATGTCGGCACGGAACATCATGCATTCTTTTCTAAGCGTCATGGCGCTGAGCCGGACGATGGGGGCGCTCGACATATCCTGCGGCGAGCGAGTATGGAAGATATGCTGATCCTCGCGCGTTGTTGCGCCTACCGCCTCGTCGGTCCTTTGGAGGAGACGATGAATATTCGTGCTGCCATTCAGCCCTGTGTACCGCACGCTCCCTCGGAACCAGAATGCGCTCGTTTTGCCCGCGTGCTCGATCTCTACTTCCCTGAATCGACGCCCGAGAGCGTTGCCTGAAACCGTCACAAAAACCCCGAGAGTGGGGTTCGTGTGACGGTCTTTTATATCGCGCAGGATTCGGCGTAGTGACCGCTTGTCTCTTCAGAAGTTACGTTTATCACCTCTTTGACCTCCGGGATCATCTGCATGAGCGTGTCTTCGATACCGGCTTTGAGCGTTAAGTCGGACATAGGGCAACCAACGCAGGCACCCACGAGTTCAACCTGTACTTTGCCAGTTTCTGGGTCGACATCGATAAGTTTGACGTCGCCGCCATGCATGGCGATACCTTGGCGAAGAAGGGCTAAAACCTCCTCGATCGCCTGAGAAAGCTCGATTTTGGTGCGGGGCATATAGCCCCACCTTAGGGGCATTTCCATGGCTTGACAAGGACCCGATCTTTCGTTAATCTAGGGCCATTCTTAAAGAACTCCTATGGCACATAAGAAAGCTCTTGGTTCTTCCGCAAACGGCCGTGATTCCCATGGTCAACGTCTTGGCGTGAAGAAATTTGCCGGTGAATTTGCTCGCGTCGGCCAGGTTTTGGTGCGTCAGCGCGGCACGGTGGTTCGCCCCGGCTTGAACGTCCGTAAAGGTTCTGATGACACGCTCTTTGCGGTCGCAGAAGGCATGGTGACCTACTCCAAAAAGCGCGTTCTTCGTTACACGGGCGCCTTCAAAATGGCGAAAGTCGTGAACGTGATTCCGGCGGTCAAAGCGTAAGCTTGGCCCCTCGTGAAACAAAGAGAGACGCCCCGATGAGGGGCTTTTCTTGACGCAAATTCGCGCCTGGAGCGCTCCCTCTGTTATCATGGATTCATGCGATTGGAGGCCTGGATGTACTCCGCTCGTTTGGCGTGGAAACGAGCTTTTTTCCGCGGAACGGCCATAGGGCTTCTCGCCTCTGTGGTTGGAATTTGCGCGGCTTTCGTGTGGCGCGTATTTCCGGCTGCGGAAAAGGGCGGGGCGTTTGTTCTCCACTATAACATCTACCTAGGCATAGATGATGTGCGTCCGTGGTCTTGGGTATTTGTTCTCCCGGTGCTTTGGCTCACGCTGCTTCTTCTCGCTCTCTTTTCGTCGTTTGGGTTTTTTCAAAAAGACCGTCATTTGGCACAAGCGATTCTCTTGGGCTTTATCGGTTGGTCCTTGCCGATGGCGCTCTTCTTCTTCTACCTCTCGCTTACTAATCTACGTTAGTTCTCGTTCGCTATGTCACTTTCCGATCTGCCCGTCATCCAGCCGCTTGCCTTGTTTGCGCTCAGTTTCTTTCTTTCCGTTTTTTGTTTACCGGCGTTTATCGAACTGTTGCGAAAATATAAAATGGGCAAATCGATTCGTGATGCTGAGTCTGCGCCTGTGATGGCGGCGCTACATCAAGCGAAAAGCGGAACGCCCACAATGGGCGGGGTGGTTGTCTGGGGAGTCGCGCTCTTTTTGGTCCTCATGATAGGCGGGCTTTGTGCGCTCCTTCCGGGAACCTTGGCTTGTCAGCTTTCTTTTTACTCGCGTGCTCAAACGCTTCTGCCGTTGGGAGCGATGTTGGGTGCGGCCGTAGTTGGCTTAGTAGATGACTACTGGAATATCCGTCGCTGGGGGCCAAAGGGCGGAGGTTTGCGGATGCGTCATCGAGTGCTGTCGTATCTCGCGGTCTCGCTTATTGGTGCTTGGTGGTTCTATGCAAAACTTGGTTGGCAGCATTTACATGTTCCGTTTGTGGGAACGTTTGAGATTGGATTTTGGTATATCCCGTTTTTTGTACTGACGGTTGTTGCGACCTCGCTTTCCGTGAATGAAACTGACGGATTGGATGGTTTAGCAGGCGGTCCCTTGTTGGCTGCCTTTGGATCTTACAGCGTGATTGCGTGGTCTCAGGGTCGTCTCGATCTTGCCACGCTTTGTGCGGTGATTTGTGGTGGTCTCGTGGCATTCTTGTGGTTTAACGTGAATCCGGCACGGGTGTTTATGGGGGATACGGGAGCGATGTCGCTCGGAGTGCTCCTCGCGATCGTGGCGCTCATGACGAATCAGCCGCTTCTCTTGCTTATAATCGGTTTTCCATTCGTGATCGAGAGCTTATCTGTCATGATTCAGCTCACAAGCAAAAAGTTGCGTAATGGGAAGCGTGTATTTAAAAGCGCGCCGATCCATCATCATTTAGAGGCTATCGGCTGGACAGAGCCGCAAATCGTGATGCGAACGTGGCTTATCTCGTTTATCGCCTCAGCTGTAGGGGCGGTGATCGCGCTCGTGGATCGGTTGTAATCCTTCTCATCTCATGTCGCTCCTTCAACGACTACGCTCACTTGATTCTGGTATCGTTATTCTCACGACGGTGCTTTTGGTATTTGGCTTGGTGATGCTCATGTCATCGACTGCAGCCGTTTCGGTGCAGCGAGCGGGTGACCCATTCTTTTACCTCAAGCGACAGCTCTTGTCGGGTGTCTTGCCCGGAGCGATTCTCTTTAGCTTTTTTGCATTTGTTGATTATCGTTCTTGGAAGAAGGTTTCGATCTTTGCGTTTATTGGTTCGATTTTGCTGCTCGCGCTCGTGTATGTACCGGGTATTGGGCAGATGCGGGGAGGAGCTCGTTCATGGGTCGAAATCGGTCCGATTGGCTTCCAGCCATCTGAACTCGTGAAGCTTACCTTTTTGATTTACGTGTCTGCCTGGCTCGCGGCGCGTGAAGGAAAGCGAGCACATTCTCTCGAAGAAGGACTAGTGCCTTTTTTAGCGGCGTTGGGTTCGGTGATGCTGCTTCTCGTATTACAGCCGGATACGGGATCGATGTCCGTGATCGTTGCCATGGCGCTCGCTGTCTATTTTGTTTCAGGTGCCCCGATTGGCTGGTTTGTGGGGTTGTCTGGGGTGGGGGCGGGACTCCTCTGGTTTCTCATTAAAACGTCTCCGTATCGTGCAGCGCGTTTCATGACATTTCTTCACCCAGAGCTTGATCCCCAGGGAAAGGGCTATCACATCAACCAGGCGTTGCTCGCGATCGGTTCGGGTGGAATTTGGGGGGTGGGGTATGGTCAATCACGACAAAAGTTCTTGTATCTACCGGAAGTAGAATCAGATTCCATCGCCGCTGTAATGGCTGAGGAATTAGGATTGATTGGAATTGCTGTTTTTTTAGCGCTCTATCTTGCACTTATCTGGCGCTGTTTAAAGATCGCGAGAGAGTCGGAGGATCGATTTGGCATGTACTTAGCGATTGGAATCGCCAGTTTACTGATGGTGCAGCTTATTTTGAATGTCGGATCGATGGCTGGACTCATTCCCATGACAGGAGTCACGTTGCCATTTTTCTCGCACGGAGGATCGGCGATGACGGTATTGTTGGGCGCGATGGGGCTTGTTGCTGGCATCCCGCGGGCGTATCGTCGAAGCTCACGATAGCCTATGCCGTTTCTTGCGTTTACTGGCGGAGGAACATTGGGTCCAGTGACCCCGCTTTTAGCAGCTCGTAAACAGTTTTTAACAAAACACCCCGAATGGGAAACGATTTGGTTTGGAACACCGCAAGGACCTGAACGAGCGTTGCTTGAAGCCGAGGGAATTGTCTTTTTTCCGGTGCCGATCACACGTGTTCCAAGATACATTTCTGTTCAGGCATTGGCGGAGCTCGTGACGTTGCCAATTCGGTATTTGCGCGCGATTCATGAGGTGAGAAAAGAACTCGCCATGTATAAACCAGCGCTCGTGATCAGCGCGGGGGGCTATACCGCAGCTCCCGTTGCACGTGTCGCAAGAAAAATGCATATTCCGTGTTACACGCATCAGCTCGATCGCTTACCCGGTATGACTAACCGGATGATTGCTGAATTATGCGCGGTTCGGACGACGTCGTTTGTGTATGATCATCCCGTGTTCGGAAAACAGTATCCAGCCCAACCAATCGCTACGCCAACGCGATTTGGATTAGCAGACCTTCCTGGGCGAGCACAGGCGTTGTCTCGGTTAGGGTTAGATCCGTGCAAAAAAACAATTCTCGTGATGGGTGGCGGAACAGGCGCACAAGCGTTGAATGAACTGGCGGCTGCTTCTCTCGCGCGATGGCTGGCGCATGGGTGGCAAGTGCTGCACTTAACCGGAGAAGGGAAAGCGTCAGGCTATGAAAAAACAAACGGCGTCGTGACAAAGCCGCTCTGTCTTTTTCCAGAAATAAAAACGTGGTTTGCGGCAGCGGATGTTGTGATCACACGTGCCGGCATGGGAACGTTATCTGAGCTTACGGCATGCAAAAAACCGATGATCATCGTTCCAATTGCCGATTCTCATCAAGAGCAAAATGCGGCGGTTTTTGAGGCGCAACAAGCGGCGTTTGTGTTATCGCAGCAAGATCCCAACTTGCCTCATGTGGTTGAGCGGGCATTGGGGAAGCTCCTAGCGGATGAACGGTTTGCTCAATCGATGACCATGCGCGCGTCTCTTACGTTGCCCACTGATCGCGGTCAAGCGATGGCAGCGCAGTGGGAAGGGCTTTTGGAGGGTAAGATCTAAAAAAAAGAAACGCCGGCACGCGCCGGGTCAGGTGAGGCCATCGTCGCCGAGCGTGGCCGCGATCTCGCGACCGACGTCGGTGTGGCTGAGCTCGCCACTCCTCGCGAGGAGCAAGAGCTCGCGTTCGCGAGCGACGCGGTCGGCGGGACTTGTCCTTGATGGGGAGGTGCCCATCGTCGCCGAGGCGAGCTCGTACTTGGTGAGCGATCCAGGAACGGGACGGTGAGCGTTCATCGTCATACTCCTCCGGTAGAGCTTATACCTGAAAATCATAAAAAAATCAACCCCTAGAGGGGCAGATAGAGGCTTTTCTCGAGCGCCTCGAGTTCTTTTTTGCAACGTGCTCGTGTTTTTGGGCGCGCGTGCGGCACGAGAGCTTTTGCAAAGGCGAGGACGCTGGGAAAGCGATCCTCGGGTTTGTAGGCGACCGCGCGCTCGATGATCAGTCTGATGTCTTCATCGAGGGCCTCGTGTTCGCATACGCTGTACTCTGCACGGGCGATAGCACATGATATATCAACGGCGTCCTCGCCAGGAATAAGACGACAACCTGTGATGAGCTCGTATACCGTGGCTCCGAGACTAAACTGATCGTGCTTCGGTCTCGGGCCGCCTAGCTTAACGACCTCTGGTGAGCAGTAGGCGGGGGTGGCAACATATTGATCCGGTCGTTCACCGGTCCTAAACCCAGGAAGATGGCAGAGTCCGAAGTCGATGATGGTTGCGTGCCAGTTATTGTCTGCTCCGTATTCGTAGAGCAGAATGTTTTCCGGCTTGATATCGCGATGGAGCAACCCGTACTCCTGCTCAAGGTGAGCCAGAGCGGTAGCCGTTGCGAGAGCCGCGTCAATACGGTCTCGCCAATCAATATCGCCGCGATTTATGTATGATCGCATGCTGCGTGCTTGGCAGTTGCGCATCACGAGAATGCACCCGGCTTTTCCGACGGAGCCCGCTTCTACGAGGACGGGCGCGTGGCGTCCATCGAGCGCTTTTAGGATGGCCGCCTCCTGTCGAGAAAAATTCGCGAGATTTTCTTTACTTCCCTCAACGAACTTTACGATGAGATCATCGCCACTTTTCGCGTCGATTGCGTGCCACACGGGATTTACGCTGCCGTCAGCCACCTTAGTTGTGATGCGATAGCGATGAAATAAGATATCGCCAGGCCGAGGACCGCTTGACTCGAAGGCGCTTTTTAAGGCGATCACGCCGTATTTCTCGGGTGAAATCACGGGCAGTGGAGGAACGGGAATGGGCGTGAACGGACGCCGCACTCGCGGACGAGGGGTTCTGCGATAGAGCCACTCGTTTATCAGGGCGATAATGCCAATATAGGCTGTGAGGAGGACGCATGCCTTCATCGAGACGCTCCTTTGCCGCGCTCTTCTCTACCATAATTCACCAAGGCGAGCAATGGATCGTATTAGAAAATCCACCTTGCGGTGGATCTTTCATGGTGGGACCGGAGGGGATCTTCGTCGCTCGCTTCGCTTGCTCCCACGAAACCCACGGTTTCGTGAGCTTCCTCCGTCAGAAACCTCTCGGTTTCCGTCCCTTCCCTCGTTCGATCCACTCTTTCATAAGAAAATCCACCTTGCGGTGGATCTTTCATGGTGGGACCGGAGGGGATCGAACCCTCGACCCTCGGCTTAAAAGGCCGGTGCTCTACCAACTGAGCTACAGTCCCTAGGAGCGAGTGAAAGAGCAAGCTTGCTTGTTCTTTCCGAGCGACGACGGGAGTGCAAATGCGAAGCATTTGTCTGTCCCGACGATCTGATGCGCAGCATCAGACTGTCCCGACAAACGCTACGAAGCATTTGTCTGTCCCGACGACGTCGAGAAATCGGCTTACCGGAAGGCATTCTCGAGCGAAAGCTCGAAACTCCTCTTTTTTCTCGTGACCAGAGGATAGCGAAATCTAGGCGAAAAAGCAAGAGCTTGACAAGGGGCCCCGGGATGGGGAACGGAGTGGGAGGAGAGGATGCTCTCGGAGGTGGTGTCATGAAGCGATGGACGATGGGATTTGTTCTGGGATTCGTGTCGTGGGCGTTGTCTGGGTGCGGAGATTTCTCTCCTGTGCGCGAAACTCGAGCGGGGGAGTGGCGGTACCAGAGTCCGTCGCCTTTGGTGAACGAGGACGGAGGCGTGTCTGGTGCTCTGGACGGGAGTGTGGTGGGCGCTGATGCGGTGCGTGAGACGCAGGTACCAGCCGGAGGGCGCGATGGAATCTGTCGTGTCCACGCGAACCTTCCAGGAACACTTCTGCGAAACCAGCATGGAGCCTACTGGATGCTGGAACGTTGGCCCGATCGAGCCATCGTTCCCCCGGAACAATTTCGCGACGCGCGTTTTCGAGTGGAAGACGCGCTCCCGATGACGCTCTTTCATGAGCAGTGCTTTCGTGATCGTGGAGGAGCGTGGTTCTCTCGTGAGGCGCTGCTCTGGACGCTCATGCGTTTGCCGTGGGGCGGGGTGGCGTATGTCGATCGGACGGCGCGGTTTTGGTCGAGAGCGACGCCAGAAGCGATTGAAGCTTGGCGCGACGATGTCGCACGAGCGCCGATGCTCGAGGTGACGCGTGACGTTTGGGATGCGGAGTATCGCGAACAGCCCATGCGAGGATTTCCAGGAGGAACGCTGATCCAAACGGAGGCGGGACTCTTTTTGGTGATGGACGGTCGGTTTCATCGTTTTACGACGCAAGATCTTGCGGTACAGGCGGGGTATCGTCCTGAACGAGCGATTCGCACCTCGGAAGATCGGCGTGTGATGTTCGCTGATACGGGTGAATCGATTACTGCAGATTTCTTGAGTCTCTGCCCGATGGCTGTGGCACGAGCACGACGCGAAGAAGATGCGGATGAAGATGGAGCTATCCGAGGCATCGACTGTGATGACTGGGATGCGCGTCGAGCGCCGCATCTGCTCGAACGATGTGACGGGGTAGATAACAACTGCGATGAGCGTGTTGACGAAGGGTTTAACGCCTCGCTTCCCTGTCGAGTGGATAACGACTGTCGGGAGCCGGGCGTGTACGTCTGTGCTGACGATGGCTGGCATACGCGTTGTGAGGCGCTCTCAGACCGCGGATGTCCCTAATCTCCAAGGCTCTTGGAGATTTTCTTTCGTGGCCATGCGTTAGATGCGCAGGTTCTTGCGGAATAAAAAAGACCGAGTTATGGCTCGGTCAAGGGCCCAATCAGGGCAGTGCACCTGTAAGCTCCGCGAGGATGGCTTGACGCTCGGCGTCGAGCTCGGCTAAACGCCGGATTCTCTCTTGAAGAGCGCTTGCCCGTTGTCGGACGCTTCGAGCGTCACCTTCTTGGGAGAGGGCCTCTTCATCGAGCGCGTCAGCCGCTCGGCGAAGCTTGATGGCTTGCTCGCGTTTAGCCGCCGCCTCCCGTTCGAGCGCGACCGCATGCTCTTCAAGCCTCCGGCATTGAGTTGAAAGGGCGTGACGAAATGCTTCGTCTTCGTGTTCCGGGGCGGGGGCAGGAACGCGCATTGTCGCTCGCAACGAAGCGTTGTCCGTTGCCGGAGGTTCGGGCGGAGCCGGAACCGGTTCCGGTACCACGGGCTCGGGAGCTGGCGAAGGAGGAGTCTCGGGAGCGACTTCCATCGCTGGAGTAGGCATCGTGGGAGCGGGCACCTCCTCGACGGGAGCCGGCGCAGGTGAGGTTTCGCCTGCAGTGGGTTCCGGGGTGGGTACCACGGCTTCCGGTTCGACAGGGGCGGGCGCCTCTTCGACGGCGGGTTTAAGGATTGCGTCCGAAGCTGCTTTCGCCGTCGTTTCGACCGGCTTAGCTACCTCTGTAGGTGCAGAAGGAGCAGAGGGTGGTGAGACGACCGCTACAGGCTCAGGCTTTGCTGCGGGCTGAGCCTGTCCCTCGAACGGAAGCGGCTCGAGTTCCCGAGAAGCAATCGCGATATACTTCTTCGCAATGGCTTGAAGGTGAACACGATCTTCTTGCCTGCTATCGTGCAACAAGATGGACCGTGCCTTATGCGTTCCCGGCGTAAAGTCACAACCCGCGAGGCTGTCTGGCGCGAGGTAGCAACGACTGCTGTCGTTCGAGACGGGCATCAACACGCCGAGCGCTCGTGAAGCTCCGCCTGACGGGTCATTCCCGAAGAAATAGACCTCGACGGAGTTCGCCTGCAGATCCATGACCGTGCCACAAGTACGGAAGAAGCTTTGCTTCAGGGCGGTGCCATTCTTCGACTCGGTCTCCCAGACTTGCTGGATGATCTCGAGTTGCTTCCGGCGGTTTTCCGGCGCAAGAACCGCCCGGCGTTCTGTGATAGGAAGATGCACCAGTCGCCTCGCGTCATAGATGATTTGCCAGCCGCCTCGTACGGTGCGAAGGAGCTCTGCATCGCAGAAACGGCCGAGGATCACCATCTGCTCCTGGGAGAGCGCCGCTGTTCCGAACAGGTCTGCTGCCGTGGCGGTATGGCCTACGCCGTGACGAGCGATGAGAAGTCGCAGTGTGCGCACCAGCTCTTCCTCAGCGGGAAGAACGTATGCCGCGCGCTGCTCTCCTGCGACCGGGGAGCGGCTCTGGCCTCGTCGCGTAAGGGCGTGGGTCTCCACGGCCGCTTGAGCAACTCGATCCATAGTTGCTACCGGAGCAGGACGGGGTGCCGGAGGCTCGGGCGGAGCCGGCTTCGGCGCCAACCTATTCGGAGCGGCAGGCGCTTCGGGAGCGAGGCTCGTGCGAGTGGCGTTGTCTTCCGAAAGCTCGCCACGCTTACGCAGGTCGTTGACGATCTCGTCCGTGGTCTTCTGCAGAACGAGTGCCGTGAACGTCTCGTTTCGATGTGTCACGTCCTCGGATTTGAAGTATCCATACTCCAGCAACTTCTTGACGGTCGCCGGAATATCGAACTTGCCCGTCTGGTCCCACTTGTTCCGAAGAGCGGTTTCTGCGTCGCGCAGAATGCGCTTGTCGCTCTCGATGCTGTAGCAAAGGCGATTGATCAGGTGCTTTACTCGACCGGGCGACCAGCTCAATGGCGGCTTACTGGAAGCCTGCGCCATTACCGGAGTGGTCTTCGGCGGAGGAGTAGAATCACGCCTATCAACGCTCGGTGAGTGACCGACGACGACATCTGCTTGGAGGCTCGCGGGATCGTAGTGACAGATTACGAGCGGTGGGCCCGCCATACTATAATCCAGGCTGACAAGCGGGATGCTTTCTTTAGCGAGTCGGTGTTTTGCATCTCTCATCCTACCGAAGAGCATGCTAGCGGTCTCTCGCGTTGTACTTCCTCTAACGAGACGAATTCCCTCTACGACATGATCAACGGCGGTATCTTGTCGCATCCGCTTCGAACGACGATGGCTGTCGGGTTCGGCGTCGAGTTTCGAGTATAGATAGGCGTAGATCTGGATGATGAGATCCAGGTCGTTAATGCGTTGCGGGCTCTTGGTCACCGTGTCCATGGTCATGGACCTTCTCCTGTTGGTCCTTAGCGATATGCCAAGGCGAACGTTGTTTATCAAAAAAAGCCCATTTTGTCAATACGTTTCTGAACTCGTTGAGCCAGGATAAACGGGTAAAAAAAGAACCCTTCAGCGAGGGTGAGAAAGGGGGCGGTTGAGCCATCGAGTAACGATTCCGAGCCCAACCAAGAGAAGAGTCTGGTAGGCAGGGTGGTCGCAGTTATGGGTTGTGAGGATGGTTCCGTGTGCCAGTCCTTCTAGATGTCGAGCATCACGAGAGGCGAAACAGATGCCAATGGAAGCGCCTCCTGCCTCAATAATCAGGTGCTTTGGGGGAGAATAGCGAACATCCACGAAACTGGGTGGGGCCATTTCTGGATCGGGGGGATCGTCGGCAAGAACTCGCGAGTAGGCCGTATCTAGCTCCTGGACAAGTCCTCTTCTTGCTCCCTTCTGAGCAAAGAGCTGTTCAAACTTTCGACAAGCTGCGGGAGAGAGATGGGCTTCAATGGCCCAGGCGCCGGTCCAGTCGGTCATCGATGTCGTGACCCCTGTTTGAATGCTGAGGAGTTGAGGCTCCACGTCCCTTGTGGGAGCTGGTTGTGCGTTCAGAAAGAGGAGTAGGAGATGTAGGCTATGACAGAAAGCAATGAGTGTCCGAAGTTCGTTAGCTCCACCGCGCTTGGTCGCGGTTTGTTTGGGGAGACTGAACCGGAGATAAGTCCATCCGCTCGGATCTTCTACGCGTTCAAGAACGGCGTCGAAACCGACGCGTTCATTCTCAAGAGGGGCGAAAGGCCCGAGATGACTGCCCCGAATTTGCTCCCCAGCAAGCTCATAGAAGCGCGGTTGATGAATGCCGCGCCATGCTTCCGGGTGGATGCGTAGTTCAATCGTTGTGCCATCACTTGTGAGCGAGTACCACTCTGGCGCGTCTTGATCGGCAAGATCGAAACCCAGCATGAGAATCCCTCCTTTTCCGACGGGGCAACTGTAGGGATCGCGATGATTGTGGTCAATGCTGCGGGGCGGGATTACGTTGACAAAAAGGCCGTCCTCCGCTTAACTCCCTAAAGCTCTCACCGGAGGCGTGTCATGCAAGTGGAAGCATTCGATCGTGATATTTGTACCGCAGAAGGTGTGCGTCGGAAGCTCATCAGTCTCGCGGCCGTGCACGGGATCATCCTTCAAAGAAGAGCGATCAAGCGTGCGGTGCCAGACGTATCCATGGATGCGCTCGTGCTCTTCGGAAGGATTTCGCTCGAAGCAAACGGCCAGGCATTCATCCTCGACGAATTGCCGGAAATTGGTCCTATCGGACGAGAGCATCCCTTGTTCGTGCAGACGCTTGAGGCGTTCAACGAGTACCGTTGTAAGCATTGGAAAGACGACCCGTTAAACGTAAAGCGTTCCCTGGAGATGCCGGGGTGCGTGAGTCTTGCGCCAGCCGATAAAGCCTGTTTTGTCTGTAGTGAAAAATGGACGCTCTTTACGTTACTCGACTGCGTCTACCGAGTAGATAAGGAGCCGTTTGTTCTTCCGGTGAGCGCCTCTGTAGGAAAGACACTAAGAGAAGCGATCGCGACAACGAATGAGCGATCGCGTACCTCACGGTTCGTTCCGTTTTCGGATCAACTCCTTCGCTCAGACCGATTCATCGACCATAGCGTCGACCCCGTCACAAAAAAGCCCCGTAATCCCTTGGGATGGGTGTCGCAAGACAAGCTTCTTGGTGATAGTGATCTTGATTCATACATCATTCGGCCAGGAGACGAGATTGGTCTCAAGCGCTCTTGGTATGTGCATGGGTCACACGGTCGACGGCGGTAGCTCTTAGCCGACTCGCCTCGCTCTCCGCGACGGCTTTTTTATACGGGAATGGGATGTGCGGACGCGAGTTCCTGAACACGTGTTTTTGCGCGTAAACGTTCATCCGCTGAAGGGTTTTTCAAAACACGAGCGATCAGGCGCGCGAGTTCACGGCACTCCGTCTCGGTAAGGCCACGTGTGGTGATGGCGGGCGTGCCTAAGCGAACACCCGATGGATCGTTAGGAGGGCGCGAATCAAACGGGATCAGGTTTTTATTAACCGAAAGACCAATCGCTTCGAGTGTTTGTTCAGCTATTTTTCCAGTCATTTTCCATGGCGTGACGTCGAGAAGCAAGAGGTGCGTGTCAGTGCCCCCCGAAAGCACGCGACCGCCTTCTTCTAAAAACGTTTCGCTCATCGCTTGAGCATGACGGATGGTTTGTTCTTGGTACGTAACGAACGATGGTTGCATCGCCTCATGAAACGCGACCGCCTTTCCGGCGATCACGTGGTTCAGTGGTCCGCCTTGAATGCCCGGAAAAACCGCGCGATCGATTTTTTCGGCGAGTGGCTTTCCTGCGGGGTCGAGATGATCGTTCTGTTTACAGAGCAAAAAACCGGCACGTGGACCGCGTAAGGTTTTATGCGTTGTACTCGACACGACGTCGGCATGCGGAACGGGGCTCGGATGGAGACCGGCGGCAACTAGTCCAGCGATATGCGCCATATCCGCCAAAAAATAGGCATTCGTTTCTCGCGCGATGTCGGCGAACGCAGCAAAATCAAGGACGCGAGGATAGGCCGATCCTCCCGCGATGATGAAGCGCGGCTCGTGCTGCTTCGCGAGTTCAGCGACTTGGTTTATGTCGACGCAGTGCGTAGCTGGATCGACACCGTACGAAACAATGTTGAACCATTTACCGCTGAAGTTCACCCGCGATCCATGTGTCAGGTGTCCGCCGTGGGCGAGATCCATGGCTAAAATCGTGTCCCCTGGTTTGCACAGCGCGAAATACACGGCGAGGTTCGCGTTTGATCCGGAGTGCGGCTGAACGTTGGCATGCTCAGCCTGAAAAAGCGCTTTCGCTCGATCGATGGCGAGCTGCTCGATTTTGTCGATCGTATGATTACCGCCGTAGTAGCGTTTTCCGGGTAAGCCCTCGGAGTATTTATTGGTGAGGCAAGAACCAGTAGCTTCGAGAACAGCGGGGGAGACATAGTTTTCGGAGGCGATAAGTTCAAGTTCGCATTGCTGTCGGTCGGTTTCTTCTTCCATGAGAGAAGAAAGAAGAGGGTCGGTAAGAGAAAGGTTGGGTAACATAAAAGGCAGAAGTGAGTAAGATCCAAGTTTTCTGCGCGAGTTACACCATATCGACCGGATCGTACGAAGAAATAAGGGAAAAGACAAGCGCCGATTCATTCGTTATACTGTCCCCATGTTACGTAAATTGTTCTGGCAACTTCCCGAGTGGTTTCGAGCGCTCGGCGCGGGCGGGGCAGGAGCACTCACTGATTTAGTGGTATTAGCCCTTTGCGTTGAAAAACTCCATCTCTCCCCCTTAGTAGGAGCGGTGGTTGGATTTTTGACTGGTTCCGTCGTTGGATACGTTTTTTATTGGGCGATTGTCTTCCCCCATGTCCAGGAACGTCGTCATAAGCGCCAGTTTTTACTATTTCTGTTCACGTGCGTGATGGGTCTCTTGGCCACGGAATTGGGTTTATATCTTTTCACGATTCTGCTGCACATTCATTACATTGCCGTCAAAATTCTCATCACCTTCGCGGTCTTTTTCTTGAGCTATGGAATTCGTAGACGGTTTATTTTTCGTGCGGGATAAGAAAATGCCACTGATTAGGTGGTCTTTTCTGAAATGGTTCGGCTGTCGATGATCTCGTCAAGAATCGTGTGAAGAATACATTCGTGGCCTAGTTCTGCGTGCCCGTAACGATCTGTCCGTAGATAAATGTTCACGTCCCCCAGGCGACGGAGGGGATTATCCGTCTTAAAGGCAGAAAGCGTGACGGTAAAGCAACCGATCGCTCGCGCCTGCTTGGCGGCGTTGAGGATATTAGGTGATTGCCCAGAGCTGGAAATGGCGATTACAACGTCTCTCTTAAAGGCGTGCATCTCAAGTGTTTTTTCAAACGCGCGTTCGTAGCCGAAATCATTGCCTCCACCGGTAAGTAGGGAGCTATCGTTAAAGGCTGATGCGCGCAGCTTCCCGTTCTTCCAGTAGTCAAACGCCTGATGACTCGCAATGGCAGCGCTTCCGCCATTCCCTACAAATAGGAGGCGTCCTTCGTTTTGGTGCGCCTGTTCAAAAGCGGCGCGGATATCAGCGAAAGCGCTATTGATATTGAGCGAGCCCCCATGGCCGCAGGTTACCTCGAGGTGTTTTACACACTGAGCAAGTTCATCAACATACGTTTGAAGATACGGTTCGAATGGCATAGAGCGAGTTAACTCATTAAGACTTTAAGAAATTTTTGCAAGGCAGTTGGCTCCACGGATCCTTTATTACCGACGATGCCAACAGCAAGGGCTCCGACCGCGTTTCCAATAAACCCAACCAATTCCATCGGGAGCGCTTTGGCGGCACACGGAGCAGCAATGGCGAGAAAAGCGTCGCCTGCGCCGACGCGATCAACGATTCGTTGAGAGAGTACGGGCGTCGTCATAAATCCCGTTTGTTCGTCGTAGGCGAGGTTTCCTTTATGGCCTTGAGTAATGATAATGCGTTTTGCGGGAATGCGTTCGTGAATGCGTTCGATCAGATCTTTCGCGTCAGCGAACTGATCGCTTATGGCGAGACGCGCTTCTGGTTCATCAATGCAGATGAAGTCAGCGCGGGGATACTTGGTGATGAGGTTATACCCCGTATTTCCAGCATTTGTTTGAGTATTTACGGCTAAGTAATTCGCCCTCTTCCCCAAAAATTCGATCATGGATGTGGTCATAAAACCATGGCCATAGTCTAGGGCGATAACAGCGTCATACTCTTGAATGAGAGGCTCGAGATAGGCGATCACTTCCTTTCCTAATTCTTCGGACGGTGGTTTCCGTGTGAAGCAGTAAAGCTCGAAGAGTTTTGTGAGAAAATTAGCGTCTAGGTAACGGCGCTTCACGATCGTCTGTTCATTGTTGAAAAATTTCGCAGATACGTTGGGTTTGAGCTTTGAACGTACGAACTCTTCGCGTGAATCTCCAGCACCAAGACAGCTCACGATATGCACCTCTTTGCAAAAGCCTGCCGCATGATTAGCGCAGGCGATGACGCCGCCGGCAAACGCTTCTTCGTTGAGATAGTGCTGGGCGATGATGCTGTCCTTGGCGGTTTTACCAAGAGCGCGCACATAGGCGTACTCATCGATAATAGTTTCACCAATCACAAGGACACGCATGTCTTTTAGTGAGGCGATGGCTTCGAGGACGTCGTTCGTAGAATGCTTGAGTTGGAATTCTTGCAAAAAGAGCCGAGTATCCTGAGGAGTGACGTCAAAGTAGCGATTGAGGAGGCCGCTTGAGCTATAGGTGGGTTCATGGGTAAAAAAGATGACGCCACCATTTTTTTCGACGGCTTCTTGTTCGCGTGTGATCGCTCCGGTTACGTCTTTTTTGGCGTTTTCGTATTCGCTCCCTTTTACGTAAAAGTGAGGCTTAATCAGCTCGATGATTTCAACGGCGGTGGGATGGTCGTTTAACGCAACAAAATCGACGCACTCGAGAGCGGCAATCGTTTCTAGGCGAATCCGTTCTTGAAATGCAGGACGGTCGGGCCCTTTATTGACGTATCGGTCCGACGTGAGCGTCACAACCAAGACATCGCCTTGTTTTTTTGCGGCCTCGAAATATTTAATGTGACCTGGGTGGAGGAGGTCAAAAACCCCGTGGCAGTGAACGATTTTTTTCCCTTCTTTACGCAGGTCTTGAAAAAGATGACGGACGCCTTCAAGGGGCACGATTTTGAGAGCGGAGGACATATATTAGAAAGTGAGACAAGCATGATAGACGGACAACAAGTTGTCTACACAGACGACGCGTGGCGATGGAACGGGGAGCTCCTTGACACCTGGGTGCTGGAGGTAGAAGGCTCGATAGCAACCCGCCGCTAAGGCGGCGTCAATATCTGAAGGCGAGTCTCCAATAAGAATGGATGTCTCTGGACTCATATTATGCGTTTTGCACAGATCGAGAATCATTCCGGGTTTTGGCTTTCGACATGCGCAAGCATCGCTGGCTAGATGAGGGCAGAGTCGCGAATCTTGAATCGTCACTCCGTGACGAGAGAGGCGATCTACGACGGAAGCGTGAAGGCGATGAGCGTCTTCGAGGCTAAGGAGCCGCTTGCCTACACACTGCTGATTGCTCACGAAAAAGAGGGGAGCGTGAGACGCGAGAGATCGAAGAGCCTCAATACGGTCGGAGGTAATAGAGATATCTTCTTCTCGTAACAGATAGGAATGTTTTGGTAGCCGCTCTGTAACAACACCATCTCGATCGAGGAAGATGGCTTTGATGGGGGTCATATCTCCGCTTACGTCGCTTTTTTGCTCAAGTGAACGAACCATTCTTTGGTGCTTTCTTCGATTTTTTCGGGGGTCCACACAGGGGCCTGGTCCCAAGCGGAAATCCGCTGCACAAGATCGCGAACGCCTATTTCAAACGAAACCAGCGGTTCCCACCCAAGCCGATCTTTGATCTTCGTGATATCAACATGCGTTTTATCGGGTTCACCGGGTCGTTTCGGAATGTAGGTCACAGGGCCCTCCAACAGCTCAACTAAACGGTTAACGCTCTGCGGTTGTCCTGTACCAACGTTAAATATTTCTTGTGTCTCGTTCGATTTTGCGGCTAACAAAAAGGCATGAGCAACATCGGTTACGTGAGTAAAATCGCGCATCTGCGTACCGTCACCGACCACGGTAAAGGGTTTGCCATGGAGTTTTTGCGCCAAAAAAACACCAAAGACAGCTCCATAAGTTCCAGATGTGCGAGAGCGTGGCCCGTAGACGTTGCCTAAACGCAAGGAGACAACCGGTAGTTGGTAGACCTTGCCCCAGTGCATGACCAGCTGTTCGCCGAGGTATTTGCTTAGCGCATAGGGATATTCTGGTTGAACAGGGGCTGTTTCCGGGGTCGGAAAAACATTGGGAATGCCATAGCAAGATCCGGATGCCGCGTAAAGAAATCGCTTAACTCCTTGTTTTCGAGAGGCTTCGAGAACGGCTGCGGTTCCATCTACGTTCGAATGGTGATAGGTGAGCGGCTCAACAATGGACGGAACGATATCTGCGAGGGCGGCTAAGTGAAACACCCAATCAATACCCTCGAAATGGGGGAGGATCTGTTCATAGTCGGCGACGTCTAATTCGCTAAAACGAAACGCCGGGTTTGAACGGAATTCCCCGATGTTCTCCAGACGCCCATTAGAAAGGTTGTCTAAGACGTGAACCTCGTGGCCAGACTTGAGAAGGAGTTCTGTTATGTGGCTCCCAATAAAGCCAGCACCACCCGTGACAATACACCGCATAGACTAGAAGTGACCAGTAAATTGCCGGTCGTGTGAACGAATAAAGGACTCGTTATCGGTCTCTGAGGGGACGTTTTTTACAAGAACACGAGCTTTTTGTGCAATATTTGTGTGTGTGGGGTAATAAGTTGCTTCGAGTCCGGGAGCACATGGGGTTGGAGTGGGCGGCAAGCCAATACGTGCAACAGGGCAGAAGAGATGGCCGAAAAGAGCCTCTGAAATAGTTGCCGCAATTTCGGCAGAAATACCAAAGCTTGTCCAGGAGGTATCGCAGATGATGGCGCGCCCCGTTTTTTTCACCGAGGAAAGCACGAGTTCGTGGTCCCACGGTCGAATGGATCGTAGGTCAACGATCTCCGCGCGGATGCCTTCTGCAGCGAGCGTGTCGGCGGCGGTACGCGCCTCGAGAATCATCTGCGAGCAACAAATGAGAGTGACATCGGTTCCTTCTCGATCGATGCGTGCAGATCCAAAAGGGATAAAATACGGCTCAGTGGCGACTTCATCTGATTTTTCATGAAGCCAGCGATGCTCGATAAAAACAGTTGGAGCGGTGGCATGGAGGAGTGCTTCTAAAAGAAGGCCTTTTGCATCTGAGGCGGTCGCAGGCATGATAACATTCACATCTGGAAAATGCGCGAGCGTTGCCTGGAGGCTTTGCGAGTGTTGAGCGCCCTGCCCCCAACCGCGTCCAACAACGGCACGAACCACGATTGGCGCGGTTAACCCTGCGCTCATAAACGGCCACTTGGCCGCGTGGTTCACGATTTGATCGAGAGTGAGTAGGAGAAAATCGCATCGAGCGTGAACAAGGAGCGGACGTGTGCCCATAATGGCGGCGCCGACCGCCATGCCGGTTAAAGCATTTTCTGACATGGGCGTGTCGAAGACGCGGTCGTTACCAAAACGCTGGTGTGGAAGTTTCGTGGTGCCAAAAATGCCACCTGGATCGTCCACGCCTTCTCCCATGCAAAACACGCCAGTATTTGCCTCCATGGCTTGTACGGTCGCTTCGGCGATGGCGTCTTTCATGGAGAGAATTCGAGAAGAGGAGTTCATAGGCGTTGGCTAGGTAGCGAGAGGGTCTTGTTTGGCGCGGACAACGGCTGCGTTGATGGTTTCTTGAGCGGTCTGCTCAATTGCTCGTAATTCATCTAAGGAATGCTCGGTAAGCAGATGCTCCTGTAAGCGTTTAATAGGACATTTTTCTTTCCAAGCGCTGAGCTCTTCTGGGGTGCGAGCCATCTTCCCGGTATCCGGTTCGTAGCCGACGTGTCCGTACCAACGATAGGTGTCTCCAACGATGAGTGTTGGTCCGTCTCCGCGGCGCGCTCGTTCAATAGCGACGTTGGCGGCAGCCTCAACGGCAAAGATATCGTTTCCATCAATATGTACGCCTGGAATGCCATAGCTTGCCGCGCGTTCATGAATGGGGGTTTTTTGACGTGTCGTTAAGTGGGAGAGCGTTGCGTAAAAGTTGTTCTCGCAGACAAAAATAATCGGCAGGTTCCATTGTCCGGCAACCTGGAGGGACTCGTGAAAAATTCCTTCTTCTACGGCACCATCTCCAAAAAAAGTAAGCGCAACGCGGTCTTGCTTGGTCTGTTTGAACGCCAAAGCGGCGCCGGCGCCAAGGGCGATGGATCCTCCCACGATCGCCGTCGATCCCATCATGCCTACGCTTGGGTCAACGAGGTGCATAGAGCCGCCTCTTCCTTCCGCGCAGCCGGTTTTTCTGCCCAAGAGTTCGGCGACCATGCGGTAGGGGTCACCGCCTTTTGCGAGGTAGTGCCCATGGCAGCGGTGGTTAGAAAAAATAACATCATCACGACGAAGATGTGTGCATGCTCCAACGGCCATCGCCTCTTGTCCGATTGAGAGGTGCGTCGGACATTTAATCGTGTGTTCTGGATTTTCTTTGTTATTAATAGCGATTGTTTGAGAGGTGTACTGATCAATGACCCATTGTTCCATGTGTCTGATCTGCAGCATGTCTCGATACCAGTCCAGAGGATTCATAGATGAAAAAGAGAATCCCCCCGGTCGGCGAGGCGGGCCTGGCCGGAGGGGTGCTAGATGAATGCGTCGTGCGCTTCTGGGCGGGCTAGTCGCTCCATGAACAGGTTAACCATGTTCATGCGGCAATTTACGCGACAGCTGGTGATGTCCAAGCCGTTACGGACATACTCCCAGTTCTGTCGACGCTTTTCGCTGCGCCAGATGTCGCTGAACGCTTGTCCCTCAATATTGCCATACAGAAAGCGATCGTCCCCGAATCGCTTGTCGCCTTCGGTTCTGCCCAGGTATGCGGAGCAGCCCCAGACATTTCCATCGGCTTCGATATACGCCCACAAAAAAGGCGTTGCGTGACAGGTTGTATAGCCGCGGTGGTCCTGGCCATGTTCCTGCATTGTCTGCGTCCGAGCGATGACGCGGAATCGATCGGTGGAAAGGGCTTCCAGCGGTTCCATCCACTGATTCGCATCACGATAGTTGACGTCGTGGTAGACGGCTCGCGTATCTGACGACATTTCGTGCTGCGAATATGGCTTAACAACGAGGTAATCCACGCCGATATCACGCAATCGCTTGGCGAGAGGTTCGATCGTGTGGATGTTCGACGGAATGCGGAGGAGGGACTTGGGATGGAGGCCATCCGTTTCCGGGAGTGCCACGATCTGTGCTCCGAGAGTGACGCGGCTTCCGAGCTGTTCTCGAACGCGAACGGCTTCTTCCAGGTTCCGAAGCACGAGGTCGAAGTCGCCCGGCTTTGCGTGATGGATGACTCGGTATGAGTCGCTATCGCCGCCATTAATCGAGACCTTGATCCACCGCAGACGTTCGGCTCTGAAGCTCTGTTCTGCGAACGGCTTCGTGAGCAGGACACCATTGGTCGTGATCGAGGTATCGATGCCGACCTTGGCGGCATGATGAATCATGCGAGCGAGCGGCTTATAGAGAAGAGGCTCACCCGCACCGGCGAACATAACGCTCTTCACGCCATGTGCGGCCATGTCGCTCAGCGTACGCTCCATCAGTGGCTCCGCGATCTTGGGCTTGTCATCCCGATCGAGCATGTAGTCGACGCCGCAGAAGCTGCAGGCGTGGTTGCATGCGCCGAAGGGGGAGATCTCGATGTAGAGCGGGAAGATGTCTCGCGCGGTCTCCCAGTCGTTCCGGCCGACGAGCCACCGAGCGACGCGCTCAGGATGGAGAGCGATCTTCTGGCTATCGATGTTGTACGGATCACGAGCCAGCTTCTTTGCGCTCACGAGGAGCTCCTTCGGTTTGGTGACGGTGTGTCCATCACGGTTTTTGCTCGTAATTGAGCGCTGTCAATCTAGCAGGCGACCTACGAGATAGCAAGATCTATGTACCGTGCGAATCGTGGAGCGCTACTCCGTGCCAAGTTGACGGAAGATATCCGTAGAATGAATATTTATTTCCTCTGGGACGAATAAAAAGGTTCCTCCCACCTCTTCAATGGCGGCCATATCTTTACGGATGCCATGGGTTGGGTCGCTTAATTTTGCTTTGTCACTTTCGGATTTTAGGTAAAAGTCGGGCTTTAATCGATGAATAAGCGTCCACGGGCCTTCTTCCTCGTTAAGAATAACGAAATCAACTTCTGCAAGAGATGTGAGCCACTCCATGCGAAGATCTTGAGAGTGGTAAGGACGGTTGGGCCCTTTGTGGACAAAGCGATCAGCGACTACGCCAACATAAATAATATCTGCACGCGCTTTCGCATAGCGAAAATAACGGATGTGTCCCAAATGAACAAAATCAAAGACGCCATGGCAATGAGCGACGCGTTTTCCCTGATCACGAGCTTCGTTCAATAGGAGTGCGAGCTCTTCCGTTGTTTTTATTTTTGAGAAGGGAAAGTGGGATGCGTTCATAAAGAGATATCATGCGGTTAAGTTGATTGGCAGGATGCGCCGGTGGCCACGAACCAGCCTAAAACTTCTTTCGGTGGAGTGGCGAGCTGTTCGCTGGGGCAGCGCAAAAAATCTTCTTTTTGTAGTCGTTCTGTGAGAGAAGGGCTCGGGGTGACAAAGACGGGAATGATGCCATTGTGACTGTGTTTACGAAGTTCTCTGACGTCTCTTGTGAGCGTATCCAAGTCCGAAAAAGCGAGAAGAAGTCGATCGGCAGTAGAGCTTGCCAAGACAGAAATTTGATAGCTGAACGATCCCGATTTTTTAGGAAAATGACGGCTTAGCTGCTGATCTGGATCTAGAATAAAGATAATCGCTCGCCTTTGGTTGGTTTGAGTACGCAGAAATTCGGCGATGGTTGTGATCATCTGTGGGCTCGATGTTTCACGGCCAAAGACAGGGGAGGGCGTTGTTCGTACCAACGTTCGCAATCCAGATCCAATGAGGCATATCGTTAAGAGGACGGTGAGGCTACTTACAAGTCGGTAAACAGAACGTTCTCGTGGAGGTAAGGATACGCTCTCGCGATGTAGCTCCAGGAGAAAGAGGGCAAAGAGGGCGAAAAAAGGAACAAACTGACGTCCTTGGTACGGCATGTATCCGGCAACGGGGACGGCTCCGCCAAAGCCAAGAGCGGAAAAGAAGGCAACGACGCTGAGCTTTCCAAGGTAAATCGCTCGACCCGACGGACGGTCTCGACGTGTGAAAAGGAAATAAGCTAAGAAAGCCAGAAAGCCAAGGGCTATTAGCACGGCGAGGTACCGTAAGGAGGTGGGAAGAGATAGGTTACCAAACCAAATAGAGTGGAGTTCGATGCTCCAGGCGTATAGACGTTGCTTGAGGAAGAGGAAGAGGGACGTCGTTTGTCCCTCCATGGAACGAGTTTGAAATGAGGTTGTTTTGTCCGCGATGGCTGCCTTCCATCCCCAGGCTGCGACAGATTGCATGAAGACAAGTCCTTGGGCGAGGATGGGGGCGAGAGCATAAACGATCCATCGGCGAGCCTTTGCAAGGGAGATGAACGGTGCGCTGAGCGTATCGGTGAGCACGAGCCAAAGGCCGCAAAAGATAATGGAGTCAAGGCTAACGAGCGAGAGCAGAAAAAAAATAATCCACATGAGCACGCGTTGCCGCTGCGGATGGGCACCGAATCTTTCCAGTAATGAGCATAGAATGAAGCTCCAGCGAAACAGGTCGTCGAGAGGAAGGTTGTTAAGACTGAAGAAAAAATCAGTAAACAACCAAGACAGCGTACTCGCCAAAGTGACGATGGTAGCATCCCGGGCGCGTGCCACGCGCACCAGGGCTGCATACATGATGAAGAGCGTGGTGAGGGATATAAGTAGTTGCGTAATTTGTAGCGGAAGCAACTGAACAGACCCGAGTATTCGGCTCACGACGAATAGCGGGAGAAGATAGGTTGTTGGATAATGGTTGTAATAAATGCTCTGAGCGGTCACCTGCTCAATTTGCCTCACAGAGGCAAGTCCGTGGTGCCACAAGGACGGCTGTTCGAGGAGCTGAATAAATGGACTATATCCCTGGGTTAAAAATAAGCCGTAGTGGTGCCAGTAGCCATCCCGCAACCAAAAACGCAATGTGTTGATCGATTGCAAATCACCCCCTACCCAAGCCGACCAAGGGCGAAAGAAGAGAATCCAGCTCATGAGAACGATTCCAACGCAGATAAGAGAAGCGATGAACCATCGGTGGGTATGACACCATTTGTCTATCCTGGATAGGTAGTGACGCATGTAAAAAAATTATAAATGATCAAATGACCCACGAATAATAACGCGCTTTGTGAGAGGGTCTAGGTCGCAGCGAGCCGCAAAGAGGGTACAAAAGTGATCCTGGTAATCACCGTCCAGGGCTTTTTTACGCCAAATCTCCCAGGGAATTTCCTCGATATGAGCAATATTTTCATCGAGGTTGCTGAAGTGCGGATCGGAGATAGCCCGATCAATGACAACGAGGTCGATTTCTGTGGCTAAACAACCATCTTCCGACCAGATACGAGCAATTCGGTAGATGGAGCTATCTGCAGAGAGCGTCGCGCCGGTTTCGTCTTGCGTTTCAGCGAGTGCCGTTTCTCGGGTGGTGCCTTGATCGCCGCCGCCTGGCAGGTTAAGGATGGAGGTTTGTCGGGTGGCGCGATACTCGCGAGTCATGAGGACGTTCCCTTGTGTTGTAATAATAAGGCACCGCGCAACCGATTGATAGTGAGAGAAGTAAATCGTACGAACCCCCAAGTCACCGGAAGGTTTTTGCATCACATAACTCACAACGATCGCGTATTCGTTATGCATGACGACATAAATGGAAAGGTAGCGCTCCTGCGTATGTGCAGCCTCCACCGAGATTGGTTTTAAATACGACAAAATCTGATCCGCCGTGTGTGGGCGAAACAGCGAGCGAATCTCATCATCGGTTGGGTGTAAGTGGATTTTGCTTTGTCGCGCCCGCGAAATGCCTTGCTGCTCGGTTCGAGCGTCTGCTAAAAGGATCATAGATAAATCTCTAGGCACCGCGTTTCCAAAGGCGAAAAATAGCCATTGTCACGTCACGAAAGCTTCTCCAGCCGAGAGCCTTTGAGGCGCCGGGACGAGCCTGAACGCGCACAGGAATCTCAATGTAGCTTCGTCTGTCACGAAGTTGATTGATGACGATCTCGGCGGAGTAGGCGAAGCTCTGCGTGAGCGGGAGAGCAAGGCGGAGATAGTCTGTTCGATAAATGTTGATGCCGTTGTAGTACTTTAACGACTGATGAAAGAGAATGTTGAGCGTTTTAGTGTATATCCAGGACAGCGCTCGTCTTGACCAAGGACGTACTTCTGGATTGATGGTATAGGACAAAATCATGTCCGCGCGACCAATATGGCTGAGTAGAAGCGGAATGGAGGTACGCTCGTTCTCGTTATCTCCGGGAATTAGAATAATGAACTCTTTCTTTGCTTCGTTCACGGCTCGTCGATAGTTTTCGCCTAATCCGCGGTACTTTTCTGAATCAATGAGGCGCAGCTGAGGGATTTCTTTTATTCGCTCCCTAACGATGTCAGCTGTTCGATCGCGGTATCCTCGGCGATCGGGGCAAGTCACAACGAGTATTTCGTAATCAGTAATCGCGCTCTCCAGGAGACTTTGCTGCGCCGCTGTAATAGCGTTTGCAATGTTTTGTTCTTCGTTTAGCGCGGGCATGATGACGCTGAGTGAGGTCATAATGCGATCTAGGCTAACAACCCATAATCAAAAAAACAAGGCATACGGACATGTAAATAAAAACACCCAGACAACGTGTCTTGGTGTTAGATGGAAGGAGGTCCGCCGAGGGTTTGACCAGGGCGATCGCCTCGGTGTCGAAACACTCCCAACCAACGCTTACGGCCCAGTTGCTTGAAGCGGTCGAGGCCGTAATTGTCCCAGAAGTATGCAAGACGTTCACGCATACTTTGGCGCATGGGATACATGCGCGTGGCATGCATGTGGTTCTTGGCAGCACTGTAGATGCGAACGTAGAGACCTGTGAGCGGCAGTGGAGCTAGTACCTCTATCGCCAATTTTGCCATGGGCTTTCGCAACCCATAGACAAGTGGATGGTGACTTCCTGAGAAGAACGTCAGGATCGTTCCAAGGAGGGCGAGATTTTGCTGCTCTCGCTTTTCCTGTGGCGTGAAGCAATCAAGAGGCGAGGCGGTTTGATAGCTCGCGTGCAGCTTGTCGTAATTTCCGTCGAAAGCGCCCGACTCAATCGCGAACGCGCCAAGTTGGGTTCCGCGATAGGGGAAGAACACGGGGAACTCCCCAAAGCCAACGGAGTAGTTGACGTTTGCCCACAGCGAATCGCGATCGTATGCGAGCCGGCTGGCGCGAACGCCAATGCTGCGCAGAATTTGATCGCGTGCGGCTCGACGGCCATTCTCGTCAGAAGCGGTGCCCGCAGCTTCTTCTAGACGCTGACGCAAGCGCTTTCCAGGGGACTTGCGCTTCGGGTCAACTCGGTCGGATACCGTCATGATGCGCCCAAGCGCCTTGTCGTAGTCGGCTTGCGCGGCATGAATGTCGGGCAATGTGGGCACCGGCGCGCCAAGGATTGTATTGGCGAAGGTAGGAAGACGGATCTCTCGACAGATTTGGAAGGCTCTCTCGAGATCATCGCCAGACATATCTCGGATGAGAACATAGTCTCTCGCGAAAGCATTCCCTGCCTCAATAGACATGGTGATCGACGCTGCTCCCGCCGCTTTCAATAGCGTTAGCTTATGTCGATCGACGAGTTCCGCTCGTACCAGGCAGTGAAATGGAAGGCCCACCATACGCGGGTATGTGTGAGCGAACTCTTCAAGCCAGGCGTCGTCGCGACCAGAAAACACGGGAAAGACATCGTCGTAGAACTTGATGAAGCGTGTGTCCCACCGTGCTTTGAGGTGAGCCAGCTCTTCGCAAATTCGCCTTACGCTGTAACGTTGCAAAACCGCCCCTTTACCGGTGTACATATCGTTCCACGCGTGCTCGAAGCAGTACGTGCAACGGAATGGACAGCCGCGACCCGCCATAATGGTTCGCTTGTAGCGCTTTCCAAAGGCGGTGTTTTTATAGATCAGGTCGCGATCCAGGTAGGGGAGATCATCGAGCGCCGTGTGACGAGGCCGTAGATGATCCGGATGGATTTTCCACGGTGACGATGGTTGATCTTGTGCGGTTTGAGCCAGTGAACGCTTCAAGACGGTTCCTGCATTCCCCGGGGTAACGATGTTGGGAATGGCGTCTGCGCTGCGGTTTGCTGACCACGCCGAGAGAAGGTCTCCCCAGGCGTCGTCGCATTCTCCGATACCAACGGCGTCGAAAGGCTCTTCGCGTACGACGTTGGGATGGAAGGTGGCGAATGGCCCGCCAATGACAGTCTTGATGCGCGAGTCGATCTTCTTAATTTCACGATTGGCGCAGAGCAGCGCCTGATGAGAGCCAGTAATGGCGCTCATCGCGACAACGTCTGGTTTTACGCGCTTGATCGTCTCAGGAAGCGAATCTCGCTCAAGAACGATCAAATCGGAAGTGTGTCCGAGGCGCCGGGCAAGCGCTGAGAGGAGCATGATGTTCATAGGCTCCGTCATGTCGCCATCGTCACGCACGAGGTAGAGGATCTTCGCACCACTCGAGGGGATTTTGGTATTTTTGGTATTCAAGGGACGCTCCTTTACCCAAAGAGTTGGGCGTTTCGACACTACTATGACACACGTACGCTGGCAAGCGGTGTTTGATGGATTAAAAAGAAACGAGTACGCTGCGTTTATGTGGCGCTCCTGTTTTTCGTGGATACGAACGCAGCTTATTTCGCTTATTTTACCCCTGTGTTTGCTCGTAGGTGGCGCAGGCGCGTCTGTGGCTTTCACCCCCAACCTTCCTCCAGATAATGATGCGTACCAGTATGAAATGTTGGCGCGCTCTATCTTAGAAGGCCGTTACTCGCTAGATGGTGTTCTCCCGACCATGTTTCGTGAACCGGGCTATCCACTTATTAAAGCGATCTTCTACTTCATGGGGGGAACGACGAGAGGGTTTCTTTGGGTACAGGTGTTCCTGGTGGCTATTACCGCGCTTTTGTGGTGGGCGGCGTGGCGTGAGCTCCGCCCTCAGATGGCGTGGATTGGTTCGTGGGGGGTTTTATGCGCGTATGGTTACTGGCGTTTTGTTTCTCGTGGGCAGTATGAAGTGATCCTTGGGTGTTGGCTGGCTCTAGCCATTTACCTAATAATTCGTTTTTGGAAGAAACCGTCGTTTGTTTGGGCGATAGGGTCCGGTGTCTGTTTTGGAGCACTTCTCCTAACAAGAAGTGTCTATCAATTTCTTTGGTTGCCTGCGTTTTGGGCGGGTTGGTACTTCTTCCGTAACAAGACCATAACAAAGCAGACCATTGCAAAAACATTTATTGTCTTTGCGATAAGCGTACTGGCGTTCCCTCTGGGATGGTCCATGAGGAACAAGGCGCTCTTTGATACGTACCAATTGGCCGATCGAGCCGGACTCGTGCTTGTGTGCCGCGCGATTCTCGCTTCAACACCGTGGGCAGGGTATGTTGCAAGTGCCGGTTCGGTGCTTATGGGTGAGCAGGTTATACGATCATGGTTTCCAGAGGCAAAGCCTTTCATTGACACACATTGGGTGATGGCGGGGGATCGCTTACTTTTGGCGACGAACGCGGCGGGTGGGAATATTCACCAAGCAGACGGTGTATTATTGGAGGAGGCGAAACAAGAAATCCTGGCCACTCCAGAAAATATGTTGCGATTTCTTGCATGGACCCCCGTCGAGTTGATTCGTTTGTTTGGCTTACCGTCGTTTGAATATCCGCATTCCACCATGGAGCCCATGTTTCGAGGACAGACGTTGCCGTTAAGCGACTTGAAGATCGCCATCGTTTTACTGGTTCACATGGCTCAGCTCGGCTACCTTGTGTTTGTTGTGAGAGGGGGGTGGATTCTGTGGAGGGAGCGCTCCCCGCTTTTCTTGTTTGTGCTACCGGTTGCATATCTATTTGTTATCCACGCTCCTCTTGATAACGTGGTGCGTTTTTCTGCGCCCGTCCAGCCTCTTCTTTGGATGCTTGTTCTCTATGGTATTTTTCATACGGAGCGGCGTCTGATGCTTTGGCAGCGGATTAGAGCAAAACGTGTTTTGAAAGTATGAAAACGATTTCGCGACAGACGGTTGGACGAGGCAAAAAGAAAAAGGACGGGTGTCCTTTGAGGGGTCGGGGAATCAGCTCAGTGTCACGGAACCAAGCCACTCCTTGAGTCGCCGATCGGATGTGCCGATATAGGCCCCAGCGCGAAACGTTAAGCGAAGCACGGAGGGGTTCTTTTTCGAAACGGCAATGGTGAGGATGCCGGTTTGCGCGAGAAGCATCTCGAGAACGATGCGTAAGACGTCAATGCTGCCAGAAGAAAGTCCAGCCCGCTTGAGAGCGCTCTTCGCATGGTTGAATAATCGGGTGTCAATGAGTGCATGAGGGAGCTGTTCTAGCGTAAAGGGTTGCACGAGGCCTGTTTCGCAGCTGCTCGGATAGTCAGCAATCGCGACCTTGAAAGACGCGTCGCCGCGGTGGTGAACGAAGACGCCGAACGACATTTGCTCTTTGGGACGAACGCCTCGATAGATGATGCGCTGGATGAGGGCGCTTTTTCCCAGATCGACCTCTTGTAGCACAGGCGGCTGGGCGAGGCGCTTCGAGCGCGGTTGCACGGAACGAGGAATCGGGGTCTTGACACTGGTTATGACGTGACCTCCGCGGGGTATTCAATGGAAAAAATAGGGTGTCGTCAACCGTTGTATGGGATGTATAGAAAAGACCCGCATCATGGCGAGTCGTTGGGGATAGGAATGCCGAGGAGTCGACAAATCTGGTAGCTCGTGCCGGGCATCACGGCCTTTTCGTCGCAGCCTGCCTTCAGGAGCATCTCCTGGTGGCGGTAATTTCCAGAGGCTGCCAACATGATGCCTTTGAAGCCGCTCGCTCGAATGTCTCGAACGAGTTTTAGCGTTTCTTCGAATGTGCCGTCGGGAAGGTTCCCGTCCATCACGATGAGAGTGATATGATCTCTTCGGGCGAGAAAGACCTCTCGGGCAGCGCGGACTCCGCGGGCGTCGAGGTACTCCAAGTTAGGTGCGAGTATCTCGAGTTCCGCTCGGATCCCCGTCTGGAAATCGGGGTTGTCGTCGACCACGAGGATGGCCTGCTTCGTCATCGGGTGCCTCACTTTTGTGAAGTCACAATACAAGAAATAGCGAAAAAGTCAATACATCCATCGCTCCGAATAGGTAAAAAAAGAAAAGAACGCAGGTGGTGCGTTCAGGATCGCTTGGCCGGTTTGGGCTGTACCGGAGGGTCGAAGTCTAGGACTTGCGAGAAGAGCTCGACCAGCTCCTTTCCATCCTCAGGGATATCGATGGAAGAATGGTATTTGCCGACAGAGAAAGTAAGTTCTGAATCGATTCCGTTCACCACGAACTCTTGTTCGAGGGGTGACTCACGCCACATTGCGCATCTGAGGTGAATGACTCCTCGGCGAGCCGCGACAACCGACAGGATTCTCGCGAGAATGTCTTGCGCCTTTGATTTGCGACCGTTGCTTTCTAGCGCGATCGCCTGGAGCGCTCCATTGGTAAAATAGGTTGGCGGAAGCTCGTGGAATTCAATTCCATCTGCGAGCTCAAATCGTGCAAATTGCCTTATCTTTCCACGAGCGATCTCTTCGGCGGTGGCCGTCAAAGCTTCTTTGTCTGTGAGCTCTTTTTGAAAGGTGACGAAGAGTGTCCCGGGGAGACGATCGTGTTCGATTTCGCAGTCGAGGCACACGCGGATGCCCGGCTTGAGCCTTGCGTTCTTCGGTCCTTTTCCCTTCATTCGAATCTCGATCTGGGAGCGACGGAGGTAATCATAGCCGTCGAAAGGCGTGTTGGCACTGAGTCGGCAGGCATTCTGATTCAGCTTCCTCATGGCGGTTCTCCGGTGGGAGGCATTCCCACGCGTTCTTTAGTCTATTTTTGCGAGTTTGTCAATCGTCGATAGTAAAAAAACGCCCTTAAACCCTTGACAATCGTGCAGAATTGCGTAACTCTCCTCGCGGAGGTACGTCATGAGCTGTGAAGCGATCCAGAGTCTGATGAAGCAGAATAGGCACTCGTTGGAGGATATCGGCCAATTCGTCGCGCATATCAAGGAGTGCGACGGCTGTCGCAAGCCCTTCGAGGAGGCCGAGGCGCGGCTCGTGAGTTGGGACGCGAAAGGCCTTATCAATCTCGTGCGTGAGCGGGCCCAACGCGCGGGGTACGGTGACGAGGATATCGAAGTACACAGCGCCTCGGGTGAATGTCGAGGAACTGTCCCCGGTCTTCCTGACCAGGGCAGTTATCTCCCACCGGGTTCTGGGATTGGCGATCCATACGAGGACTGCATGTGGGCGAGTGAATTGAATGCTCACGACGGCATTCATACCGACGAACGAGGTCGCTGGCGAGTGATACTGAACCACACCAGCCTCTTCGGAACGCACTGCAACAACAACGTTGTGCTCGTACGTGAGAAGGAGGGTCTATCTCTCGCGTCGTCGGACGAACCGCCTCCCTTTGCCACAATGTTGGGTGAGGACCGCGTTCTCCCGATCGTTCTCACTCACGAAGAGCTTCTGTGGGTTGAGTGCCGCTGGGTGCTCGCTCGTCGACGACGCATGGACGAAGTGAATGGCATCTCGATGCTCGAGCAGTTCGTGGCCGCCGCTGTTCCGTGTTGCCTCGATCTGAACGGGATCACCTTCCGTGTGAGACCGTTGCCTTCTGACGGCGGCGAGGTTGATGTCGTGTATCTCCCGGTGAAGATCGTGGGGGACGAGATCTATGCGCATCTCAAGCGACTCTACCAGCAGCTGCTCCCGCATCTCACTCCAGAGGAGCGCGCTCTGCTCAGTGATCCTCGAGTGGTTGCGCGGACGTTCTTTGTCGAGGGGCTGAACAACATGCTCGACTGACCTCCCTCGAGGTCCCCGCGTTCTAAACACGCGGGATTTTATTTTTTTCTCGAAGCATTGTTTACCGTGTTTGGTTCCGGTGTTCTTTGCTCGGCTTGTGGCGGCTTTTTCTCCTGGCGAGAGCGCATCTCTGGCAGCCTTTGGAAGGTAGCGGCTTTGTTTTGGAAGACCAACGTATCCCCATTCTTCTATAGTCTAAACAGGAAGAGCGATGGCGGCGGATTGTGGCCCCACGTAGCCGCCTCCGGCTTTTTTGTAGAGCTGAACAGTGTACGGCATGGCTCGTGCCGAAAAGGTTCCCATCTTGTGAATGGTAGCGGCTTTGCATCGTTCCCACAGAGCTTCGTCGGTTCGCTTGGTGGTTTTCATGTCACCAGTTAGTAGGGGCGGAGATGAAAGAGGACTGCCGAACCTGTGTTAATCCAAACGTCGTGCTGATTTAGCGCAGGATTTCTGATTGAAAAAATTGTTCTTGAAAGTGAATCGCTTCGCGAATTTCTTCATCATTCATGTGGGTGCCTTCGGGAACGACGATGAGCTTGTCGTCGTTATCGTTCACGCGATGAATAACAGCGATGCATGTTCCGTGAAACTGCTCGAGCGGTTCTGTGACACCTAAAACATACGCATCAAGCTCTTCGCCATCTGGCGACATGGTTTCGGGAACGTATCCATAATTTACGGGGTATACCCATCCGTGTTTGGGATGCGCTGATCCGAGTGGACGGTCCATGGTGACCTGAACCGGCTGCCCGATAAATTGTTTTGCGTCAGTGTGCATAATGCGGTTATTTGTTGGTTGAGTAACGCCGGCATCTTCGTGCCAGTAAAGTATTTTTGCGTCGATCCACTTCTCTGGTTGCTCTTCAGAGAATTTCAGGTCTAAAGGCCGATCCTCCAGTAGCCGAAGATGGAAGCGAGCATCCCTTCTTCCGCGCGGATCTGTAGCGACTTCTTCTTTTGAATACCAGGCGAAATTGGACGGCAAATCGATGTTTGACGCGTCTCCGATCTCCACTTTGTAGATGTCTGTTACGAGCTCGACAGTTTTGCTCGATTTGATAATGATGTCTACGGCTCGGCCGAAGGGCCTTAGGTGTCGCGCGTAGTCTGGTCCGATAAGTTGATGTACCAAAGCTGGGAACTTTTCGGGTGACTCCCCTGGGAGCTGCAAAACTTCATATCCTTGATGCTTATCACATTGCAAGGCTAGGCGATGAGCCTGTGTGATCACGAGAACACAGACGTTTCTTATTTCATTCATACAGAGAATTAACTAAAGTGAGTGGCATCGGGATTATTATAGCTGATTTTAGATTGGATTGAACAAAAATAACTCGCTGTTTAAGAGGTATTCCGTGCATGGTTGATTAGGAGTGTATCTATTTTAAGTTTAACTTTCTTGCTAGCCTGATACGGCATGCAAGAACTTCCTATACCAGATCAGTACAAACAAATGCCGCGCTTTCACGATGCCTTAATGACATATTCAGAATACGCACGGATGAAGCATCCTCGACCATATGAATATCGTCTCACGGCAGGTGATCAGGAGATCGTCTTTTTCGGTCCCGGACATTCTAACGATCCAGGCAATCCTGCTTTTCAACATATCCGCGAACAACTGGACGCCCAGCGGCCCGATCTTGTTCTCGTTGAGGGTATGGAGTCCATAAATACGTTGCCGCTGGAAGAACTCAAGAAACTCGCAGCGCGTCTATCAGATGAGGAAGTAATTAAGAAAAGCGGAGAAAGCTACTTCACGGCCAAACTCGCTATTGAGCGAGGTATCAAAGTCTTCTCACCCGAACCAAGCGACGCGTCTGCGATCGAATATTTAGAACGACATGGTTTATCACGCGAAGCTATTTTTGCTCAACAGATGGCTTCGCTTGTTACGCAATACGCGAGAGCTCAAACAAAGCCAGATTTTGAAACCTATATTGCTCCGTATCTTAAACGGATGTCGGTTCAATTTGGATGGCAGAATTTTGAATTTTCATTAGATCATTTTCGCGCAATCCACCAAGATATATTCGGCGCTCCGTTTGATCTTGAGAATACTCAACTTTATCGAGAGGCATGCGATCCAGTTCCGTGGGAAGGAAAAGCCTATAGCCAAACAAACCGAGTGGCAGCCGCGTGGGGAGAATTCCGTGATCGTTACATTGTTGATGAGATCCTAGATTTTTTGGATCGATACAAAAAGATTTTTATTGTTTACGGGGCTTCACACGCGGTGATCCAAGAACCGGCGCTAAGAAGATTAATGGAACTTAGATCAGCGCATACGCAAAAGTAACTCCTACAGGATTAAACAGAATAAAAGCTCATTACTGATTTCTGTATTAAGTATCATTCCTTTTCCCGGTTCGATTCCTCGTTGCCTCAATAGAAAAACCTCCCGTGTGGGAGATTTTTCTATTGGTAGCCCATGTGGGTGCGCGGTGGAATGAGCTTGTTTCCGAGCTGGAACGCTGGCATGAATTCGGCAAAGCGAGGGAAAAAGGCTCAAACCTTGTCGTAAATGGAGCGAAGATCGGCTCAATCTAGGACTGCCATAAGGGATTGAAATAGCTTTATTTACCCTAGAGAGGGAGACTTTGGGTATTGGTTGAGAGATGTTCTTGGAATATCCGGACGCCGCACGATTTTTCGAGAGTACCGTTTTCGGTACTGGTTTCTAGGTTATTAGGTTTTTAACCTA